>JAKLFG010000040.1 GCA_022711315.1 bacterium
CATCATCGGCATCGGTGTCCTGTTGCGCTTCGCCGGTCATAATGAGACCGTGCGCTACAGCGGCGAAGCGATATCGGGACTCGGCCTGCTCTTCCTCGGAATGACCACGATGAGCGACGGGCTCGCCCCTTTGCGCGACAGCCCCGGGTTCGTCCATTTCTTCACCATGGTCGACGGGGTGACCTACCCCAGTATACTTCTGGGTGTCCTCATCGGCACGATGACCACCGTAGCGGTCCAGTCCAGTTCGGCCACCATCGGTATCGCCATCGCGCTGGCCACCCAAGGGCTTCTCACCTTTCCCGGCGCGGTCTCGCTGATACTGGGCGACAACATCGGCACCACCATCACGGCGCTGTTGGCAAGCATCGGCACCAACCACCACGCCAAACGGGCCGCCTTCGCTCATACGCTGTTCAATGTGTTCGGCGTTGTCATCATCCTGATCATTTTCTTCCCCTTCGTCGCGCTCGTGAACACCTTCATCCCGCAGGACGCCGACCTGACGATACGGACCGCCGAGGAGGCGACGCGCTACGGGATGGCGATCGGCACGAAACCGTTCATCGGCCCCCATGTCGCGATGGCGCATACCCTCTTCAATGTCACCAATGTCATCTTTTTCACACCGCTCATCGGCTTCCTCGCCTTTATGGTCAGGAAGATAGTGCCCGAACCGAAGGCTAAACCGTCAAAGGGGATCCGCCAGTTCGTCCACATTCATTACGGGCTGGTCGAAACGCCTGCTTTGGGCATCCTTGAGTCGGAAAAAGAACTCTACGCCATGGCCGAACGGGTCAAAAAGAACTCGAAGCGCATCCGCGACATACTCGGCGACAAACGCGACGCAGGCGTGGCGGCCGAGAAGATAGAGAAGAACGAGGAACTCATCGACGAATACCGCAAGGCGATCACCGAGTTCCTGCTGTCGCTCTCACAGCGGTCATTGTCGCGCGAGGACGCGGCGAAGGTCGGCAACTACATTACCTGCGCCCATAATCTCGAAAAATATGCCGACTATGTCACCAACATGACCCGCGCCTACCTTAAGATGAAGAGTGATAACCTTATCCTCTCCGATGCGGCGCGAAACTCTCTGTACGATATCGTGAGCGACATCGAGGAGTTCTACGAGGCGACCATCGTCCCGCTGAGCGGCGTCGAGGTCGATGCGAAGAATTTCCTCGCCACCGCCACGGCGCGTAAGAGGGAGATAAAGGACAGGGTGCGTGCCGCCAAGATGGGCCATTTCGAGCGGCTACAGGCGGGCACCTGCAAAGGAGAGGCGTCGATGGCCTATGTCGATATCCTCGTTAACATCGACGGCATGGTATCGCAGGTCCACAACATCGCCGAGACGCTCACCCTCACCAAGTTCTCGGGCATCGCGTAACGCCCCCGCTACTCCCCGTTGAACAGCGGCCAAAGATAGTAGAACCCGGCCGGTATCGAATCGCGTCCCGCAAGCGAGATGTTGACGAGGTGCGGGACCTTCATTCCCTCGGGGCGGACATTGTTGTTGTAGTAACTGTCGTTCGGGTAATAGGTGCGGCGGTAGACGACCACCCGCGCATCGGCGCCGACCCCCGCGACCTGTTTCGCTGCGACGGTCGCCTCATCAAGATAGCCGATGTCGTCGATGAGGCCCAGTTCCTTCGCCTTTCTCGGCAGGAAGACCGCCGCCATCCTGACCTCGTTCATCGCCGCCGCGCTCACCTTCCGGTGTTTGAGCACCTTGGCGTAGAAATCGGCCGCCAGTTCGTCGACGATGTTCTGGAAGAATGCTTTTTCCTCCGGCGTCGTCGGGGTGAACGGCGACCCGGCATCCTTCGCGTCGCCCGATTTGTCGACCTCGACCGAAACGCCGATCTTCTCCATGAGCCCGTGCAGTTTGGGACGCATGAAGACGACGCCGACCGAGCCGGTGACGGTGGAAGGGTGCGCGATGATGCGGTCGGCCGGCAGGGAAATGAAATAGCCACCGGAGGTCGCCATGTTCATCATCGCCACGACCACCTTCTTGCCCGACCGTTCCTTGAAGCGGAGTATCTCATGGTAGAGCATGTCGCTCGCCGTCACCGTGCCGCCCGGGGTGTCCACGACGAGCAGCACCCCCTTCACCGCGGCGTCGCCCTCGGCGAGCGCCAGTTGGGCGACGGTGTCCTGCACGACGCTCGGCAATGACCGCAGGAGCCCCTGCTCCGGCTGGTCGGTGATCATCCCCTGCACCCGGATGAGCGCTATTTTCTGCTTGCCGACGCCTTCAAGCGCGAATTCTTGGAACGGGTCGCTTCCGTCGCTGAAGAACTTCACCTGCGTCTGGAAACACCCCGTCAGGGTCAGTATCAAGAAAAAAGGGACGATCGACCATCGAAAATATCGCATGAACAGCCTCCGTGGGATGGGTCCGCCGGATCGCGACGGCCGGTCAGACCTCATTGTCACTTTTGTTCTTGACCAACTGCTTCGTCAGGTTGCGGATGCGCCGGTTGAGCACCTTGATGATGCCGATGGCGACCTCGTCGCGCTGCTTCATGATCTCGTAGAAATCGTCGCGGTCTATCTTGAGCAGGGTCACATCGCTCAGCGACACGACATCGGCCGACCGCGGCTGCGAATCGAGTATCGCCATCTCGCCGAAATAACCGCCCTGCCGGATGGTGTCTATCTTGCGGTCGCCCGACACAACATCGACCTCCCCCTTCACGATGATGAAAAGTTCCCGTCCCAACTCGCCCTCGTGGACGATATAGGTACCGCGATCCATCGCCACCTCCTCGATGACGAACGCGATGTCGGCGAGTACCTCGCCCGGGATGTCGCTGAACAACTCGACATTCTTGAGCGCAAGTACCTTTTCAACCGTTGTAAGCATGGGATCGCCCTCCCGTTGCGTCAAAGGTGATCTGATGGCCGGCGGCCTTGTACCACGCCGCGTAGCCCGAAACATTCTTGGCGCCGTCGCTGAGCAGGAAACTCACATCGTCGTCGGAGACCGGCGTACCGAGCCTCATCGCGGCGAACAGCGCCGATTCACGGACGAGCGGTGACGGATCGTACAGGAACAGCATGACCTTGTCACCCATCTCGACGACCTCCTCCACCGCGATGAGGTGGAGGGTCACCGCGCGCACCCAATCGTTGTCGTCGGTCAGGAATATCTCGAGGATGTGCTGGTATTCCGGGGTCTTTATCTTGAACGCGGCGAAGCCTTGCGCGAGTTTCTCCTGCTCGTCTATCGCTTCGATGAGCGGCACGAGCACGCGCCGGATATCCTTGTCGACGATGTTGTCCACCAGTTCGACCGCCGTTGACCGCTGCTCCTTCGAGACATAACGCTGAGAGATATTGAAATAGATGGAATCGAAGAGTTTCTGGCCGTACATGATGGAAAGGAGCGAGAATATCCGCTGGAGGCATGAAAGCAGTTTGGTGTCTATCACATCGGAAAGATAGGTCAGATCGGTTTTTGCCCGGATGGATGACTTGTAGTAAAGTTGCTGGAAATACAGGTAAAATTCGCGGAACAGGTGCCTTCGCAGGGTCTCCTGACTGATGAGGACATGATAGTCGGTGCGCATCATGATGCGCTTGAGGCTCTCGAGCAGGACATTGCGCAGTTCGTCCGACTTATCGCCCAGATTCTCCATGAGCACCGGGATGACCTCGCGCGACGATATCTCGCCGAGCATCTTGGCGACCGCCATCTTGAGTTCGAAGTTCTCGAGCGCGTTGTCGAGCACGCTCTTCGCCGGCTCGATGATGCGATCGCCGAAACCGGCCAGCGCCTTGGAGACCTCGAGACTCACCGGTTTGTCGAGCAGCATGAAGAACAGTTTGGGGATGAACACCTCGGACCGCATCTTGGTCGCCGCCTTGACCGCCTCGCGGCGCACCTGCGGATCGCGGTCGCTCAGGAACTCGAACACCTGCTGCTGCATGTTCTGCTGGCCGATCTCGCCGAGGATGTAGGCCGCCGCGACGCGCCGCTCGGGATCGGGCGATTCGGCCAACTGTTTGAGATACGGGGCCGCCGTCATGATGCCCGATATGCCGCAGTACTTGATGAGCGCGATGACGGCCGCCGAAAGTATCTGCAGGTTCGGACTCTCGAGGAAGGTCGCGATGTAGCGGTGCGACTTTTCCATCTGCATGTAGCCGTAGGTCAGTATGGCGTCCCTGAGCACCTCATCGTTCCCGCTCTTCATGAGTTTGAGTATCTCATAGGTGTAGAACCGGGACTCCATGGTCCGCAGGATACGCAATATCTTGGTCTTTATCTTGGGCGACACATCCTCGGAAAGGAGCGGCAGGAAATAGCGGCCGAGATGGAAATAGCGCCCCTTCTCTATCATGTCGAGCGCCATGAGCACCTCGTCGTCGTTCTCGGAGGTCATCGCCTCGACGATGATCGACTCTATCATGTTCTGGCGAACGGCGACATCCTCGTTGCCCAGCCGCTTCTTCTTGATATTGTCCTGCAGGACGAGCAGGTATTCCTTGCGGAGCAGGAGTATGGTGGTTATCCACGCCGCGCCGAATATGACGACGACGACGCTGATGAAGCGGTGATCGACCCCGAGGTAGGTCATCCCGTAGATGGCGAGGCCGGCGACACCGGCGATAAGCGGCTTGAGGATGCCGTCTATCACCGCCTTGGCGCGACTCCGGAACTTGGGATCGACCGGGATGTAGAGCAGTTGCACCGCCGCGTCGTTCACCGTGTAGCGGAAGGCGAAGTCGGAGGCGCGCGCCATCGTGATGAACCAGATGCCGGGGATGAGGAAGAACATCGCCGAGAAGCCGGTGATCATCGCGGGCAGTATCAGCAGACTCAGGAATATGCTCCAGCGCAGGAGCCATGAGGTCGCGATGAGTTGGAAGAACAGCGAGAAAAAGCCGCTCGCGAAGGCGTAGACCATGCCGAAGAAGCCCGCCAGTTCCTTTTCAGAGAAATGCTCCCGCGCCTCCATCTTGAACTGGTAATCCACGAAGTTCACGATGATGAAGGTGACGACGGTCACGAGAGCGATATAGCGGAAATAGGGCTGCGTGAAAAGACTTACCGGCGCATGTTTGGCGGTCTTCTGGACCGACCGTATCACGACGCTCCGCTGGAGTTTCGACTTGTAGGTCTCACCCATCCGGCGCACGAGATAGAGGCACAGCACCATGAAGAGCGCGTTGATGAAGAGGAGGTTCTCGACCTTGACCAGATGGACGAGCCATTTGACCGAATAACCGGCCACGAGACTCGCGATGATGCCGCCGATGCCTATGAAACTGAGTATCCGCTTCGCCTCGCGCGAATCGAGCAGTTCGTTGGTGAACGACCAGAATTGGAAGGTCATGAAGGCGCCGATGACCTCGACGAGGATGTAAAGTCCCGGATAACTGAACTGGAATCCGACATGGATGAGCCCGATGAAGACGACGGTGAGCGAAATGCTCAGGAACAGGATGGTACTGATGAGGGTATCGAGCCGGTAAAGCGAACTGCGCCGCGTGTAGAGCCAGGTGAGCATCGAGACGCTCGCGGCGACGAAGATGTACATGAGCGGCAGTTGCGAGACATCGTACCGTTTCAGGAACAGCGTATCGCGGACGATGCGGCCCTGCACATAGGTGGCGACGACGAGGAAATTGTACAGGAACAGCAGTCCGGCGCGGGTCTGCTCCTCCTCGCGGATATTGAACAGCCGGTAGATGAACTTCATGCCGCCCCTCCCGGAGCGCCGAAGCCGTTCTGGCGAAGCGCCTCGAACAGCACCACCGCGGCGGAACTCGACAGGTTGAGACTCCGCACCGCAAGATTGCTCATCGGGATATGGAAGGTGCGGTCGGCGTGGAGCGCGAGCACCTCCGGGTCTATCCCGCGCGACTCGTTGCCGAAAAGGAACCAGTCGCCCGACCGATACTGATGCCGGTCGTACCGGTGTTTGCCGCGCGTCGAAAAGAAATGGAGTCTTTCGGCCGGGACCTGCGCCACGATATCGTCAAGACTTTCCCACACCGTCAGGTCGATATCCTCCCAGTAGTCGAGACCGGCGCGACGGAGATGGTAGTCGTCGAGTTTGAAGCCCAGCGGCTTCACGAGGTGCAGTTTTCCCCCGGCGGCGAGTATGCTACGGCCCACATTGCCGGTGTTCGGCGGTATCTCGGGGCTGATGAGCACCAGATTGAACATCATTCCACCGTCACGCTCTTGGCGAGGTTCCGCGGCTGATCGACATCGGTCCCCTTGTTGACCGCGACATAGTAACTGAGCAGTTGCAGCGGCACGATATAGACGATCGGCTCCTGCCACTCCGACATCGGCGGCATCGGGATGACCGCCTCGGCGATCTCGCCTATGTCGTCCGATCCTTCGGTGGTAAGCGCCACGATGCGGCCGTCGCGGGCCGCAACTTCCTTGAGGTTGCTGAACATCTTCCCCGCCATCGGGTTGGCGGGCATCACGGCGACCACCGGCAGGTTGCGGTCAACGAGCGCCAGCGGCCCATGCTTGAGTTCGCCCGCCGGGTACCCCTCGGCGTGGATGTAGGATATCTCCTTGAGTTTGAGCGCACCTTCGAGCGCTATCGGGTAATTCATGCCACGCCCGAGGAACAGGAAGTCGCTCGACCGGTAAAGATCGTGCGCTATCTTCTCGATGCGCTCGCTCTCCTTCAGCACCGACTCGATGATCTCGGGCAGTTCGGCGAGCCCGCGGATGTGGACATGGACCGCGCTTTTGGGGAGATGCCCCTTCGCGATGCCGGCCTTGAGGGCGATGAGATAGAGCATCACCAACTGTGTCGTGAAAGCCTTGGTCGAGGCGACCCCTATCTCGGGCCCGGCGTAGGTGAACAGCGTCGTATCGGCCTCGCGCGCGACGGTCGAACCGACCACATTGCAGATCGCCAGCACCGGCACCTTGCGCTCCTTGGCGGCGCGCAGGGCGGCCAGCGTATCGGCCGTTTCGCCGCTCTGGCTTATCACGATGACGAGGTCGTCGGGGGTGACGATCGGGTCGCGGTAACGAAACTCGCTCGCGAGGTCCACTTCGCACGGGACGCGGGCAAGCCCCTCGATGTAGTATTTGCCGACCAGCGCCGCGTGCCACGAGGTGCCGCAGGCGACGATGAATATCTTTTTGCGCCCCTTGAAGAACCGAGAGTCATCATCGAAGAGCATGATGTCGGCCTGCGCCCGGTTCAGCCGTCCGCGCAGGGTGTCCATCACCGCCCGGTCCTGCTCGTGTATCTCCTTGAGCATGAAATGGCGATACCCGCCCTTCTCGGCCGCCCCGGCGCTCCAATCGATGTGGTGCAGTGCGCGTTCGACCTTTTTGAGTGAGCGGTCCATGACCATAACGCCGGTGCTCGTAAGGACCGCGATGTCGTCGTCCTCGAGAAATATAAAGTCGCGGGTGTGCGCAAGCACCGCCGGGATGTCGGAGGCGGCGAAGCCCCCTTCGGACGATACCGCGGCCACGAGCGGCGAGGAACGGCGCGCGAGGTATATCTCGCCCGGATGGTCCTCGTGAAGGATGGCGAGCGCGTAACTCCCCTCGATCATCGCCACCGCTTCGGCGAGCGCCTCGGGGAGGCTCCCTTTGTAAAAATGGTTGATGAGGTGGGCAATGACCTCGCTGTCGGTGTCGGAATAGAAGCCGGTCATCCCTTTGCCGGTCAGGTATTCGCGCAGTTCGAGGTAGTTCTCGATGATACCGTTGTGGACGAGCGCCGTTTTGCCCGACACATGAGGGTGGGCGTTTATCTCGGTCGGGCGGCCGTGGGTCGCCCAGCGGGTGTGACCGATGACGGCGTTCGACGACGGCGGCTCGCCGCAGACCTTCGCCTTGAGTTTATCGAGTTTGCCGGCGGCCCGTTCGATGAGGATGCGACCGTCGTGAAAAAAGGCGAGTCCTGCCGAATCGTAGCCGCGGTATTCAAGCCGCGAAAGCCCTTCGATGACCAGCGGTATCCCCTCGCCGGGTCCGGTGTAGGCCACGATGCCGCACATGAAAAGTCACCCTTATATTTACAAAAATAGCATTGGATTATACCTAAAGCGCGCCAGCAAGCAAAAATAAATTTTAGTGGAAAAGGTCACCCGATCCGGTCGGCCAATTTCTGGTAGTAGAGATGGGCCTTTTCGAGTTCTTCCGCACGGAACGGATCGAAGAGTTTCGACGAGGCGAACCGGTCCTTTTTGAGCAGGAGGACCGATATGAGGAACAGCAGATAGATATGGTTCTGAAAGGCGGGGGTCGCCGCTATGAGTTTGCCCAGTTTTTTGAAAAAGCCTTTGTGCCGGAGTTCGATGACGAACGACGCTTTTTCGTGGACGAAGCGGATGCGCTCCCCCTCGAAGGCGAAGACCGACAGTATCATCTCGCGCTCCTTGAACCAGTGCAGGTCGCGCGCCTCGTTCTCGTCGAACACGAGTTTCTGCGCCGAAAAAAGGTCGGTACCCTTGAAGCGGTCGAACAGCGAGGGGGAATAGAGCATGAGCCGCGCCGGCTCCATCGAACGGCGCTGGGCCACCGTCGTCTCCCCGTCACCCGACCGGACATGGTAGAGGAAAAAAAGATTGTAGAACTCCTGCCATCGCTTGAAGTTCGCGAAGTCCTCGCCGGTGAAATAAAAGGATTCTTTCTGGAATTCGAGCAGTTGCCGTTCTTCCTCGGCCGAAAGTGAGGAGAAGACCATCGTGTTCTGCGAAGAGGCCATGCGATCCCCTAGTAGGTGCGGGAAAATACCGTCTTGCCGCCGACGATGGTGCGGAACACCGCGCCGGTCACATGGAAGCCGTGGAACGGGGTGTTGCGGGAACGGGAAAGGAACATGTTCTTGTCTATCGTCCACTGGTAGTCGGGCGCGATGAGGGTGAGGTCGGCCCGTTTCCCTTCGGCGATGACGCCCCCCTCGATGCCCAGTATGCCGTACCCGGCGGTGAACAGTTCGACGAACCGATCGAAGGAAATGTGGCCGTCCTGCACCGTCTTGAGCAGGAGCGGCACCGCGGTCTCGAGCCCGACCATCCCCGACGGCGCGGTATTGAACTCGACATTCTTATCGCGTTCGTGGTGCGGCGCGTGGTCGGTCGCTATCGCGTCGATGGTGCCGTCCTTGAGCGCCGCGAGGAGCGCCTTACGGTCATCCTCAGAGCGGAGCGGCGGATTGACCTTGGTGTTGGTGTCGTACGAACCGACCGCCTCGTCGGTGAGCGTCAGGTAGTGCGGCGCCGTCTCGGCGGTCACCTTGACGCCGAGTTTCTTGAAGTGGGCGATCGTATCGACCGCCGCCTTGGTGGAAACATGACAGATATGGACCGGCAGGCCGAGATACTGGGCCATCAGGCACTCGCGCGCTACGACGATGGACTCGGCGACCGACGGTATCGGCGGCAGACCGTAGAGCGTCGAGAAGTAACTCTCGTTCATCTGGCCGCCCTTCGCGAGCGAAAGGTCCTCGGCGTGCGAAAGATAGGTCAGCCCGAAGGTGGCGGCGTACTGCATGACGCGGAGCAGGAGCGAACTGTCGCTTATCGGCTTGCCGTCGTCAGATATCGCCACCGCGCCAGCCTCTTTGAGTTCCCCGATGGGAGCCATGGTCTCGCCCTTGAGCCCTTTTGAGGCCGCCGCAACCGGGAACAGCCGCACGCCGTTCCCTTCGGTACGCGCCTTTTTCAGCTGGTATTCGATAGTACCGATGTTGTCGCACGAGGGACTCGTATTGGGCATCGTGCAGACCGCCGTAAAGCCACCGGCCGCCGCCGCTTCGAGCCCCGACACGATGTCCTCTTTGTACTCGAAGCCCGGATCGCGAAAGTGGACATGCATATCGATGAGCCCGGGGACGACCGACAGCCCGGACGCGTCTATCGCCTCGGCGCCGGCGGCGTTCATGTCGCCGGCCGCTATCTTCGTCACCACACCATCCTCGACGAGTATCGAGCCGACGAAACTCTTTCCGGCCCGCGGGTTAACTATTTTGCCGTTCCTGATGAGCGTTTTCATGAATTCGAACCTCCCAGAAGAAGATACAATACCGCCATGCGCACCGCCACGCCATTGGCCACCTGTTCGAGTATCACCGACCGGTCGCCGTCCATGATGTGGTCCTCTATCTCGACGCCGCGGTTCGCCGGCCCCGGGTGCATCACGATGGCGTCGGGCCTCGCGTGCGCGAGCAGTTTGTCGTCGAGGCAGAAGAACTTCGCGTACTCGCGGCGGTCGGGATACATGAGCCCGCTCTCGCGTTCTTCCTGTATGCGGAGCATCATCACCACATCGGCATCCTTGACCGCCTCTTTCGGGTCGTTCGTCACCGTGACGCCGAGTTTCTCGACATCGCGCGGCATCATCGTCGCCGGACCGGCGAGCACCACCTGTGAACCGGTCTTGGTGAGCAGGTGGATGTTCGAACGGGCGACGCGACTGTGGGAAATGTCGCCCAGAAGCGCTATTTTGAGCCCGTCGAGCCGCTTTTTCTTTTTCTGTATCGTGTACGCGTCGAGCAGGGCCTGCGTCGGGTGTTCGTGGAACCCGTCGCCGGCATTGACCACCGAACAGTCCATGATCTGGGCAAGCATGTGCGGCGTTCCCGATACCGCATGGCGTATCACCAGACAGTCGGGCGACATCGCCTGCAGGTTGAGCGCGGTGTCGGCGAGCGTTTCCCCCTTGGTGATCGCACTACCCGACACGGCGATGTTGTAGGTGTCGGCCGACAGCCGTTTTTCCGCCACCTCGAACGACATGCGGGTGCGGGTCGACGGCTCGGCGAAGAAATTGATGACGCTGATCCCCTTAAGCGTCGGCACCTTCTTTATCTGGCGCTGATTTATCTCCTCGAACGACACCGCCGTTTCGAGGATGTGGAGGATCTGGTCGCGGTTCAGGTTCTCAATGCCCAGCAGATGCTTCATGACCTATCGTCTCCTTTCTGTGAAAACTTACCGTTCGCCGACGACGACCTTGTCCTCGTCGTCGACCTCCTTGAGGAGCACCGCCACCGCCTCATCGCGCGTGGTCTGGACCGTCTTGCCGATGAAATCGGGCTGGATGGGAAGTTCGCGGTGGCCGCGATCCACGAGCGCCGCATACATGATGGACGCGGGACGACCGTAGTCCATGAGCGCATCTATCGCGGCGCGCACGGTGCGACCGGTGTAGAGCACATCATCCACGAGTACGATATTGGCACCGTCCACATCGAAGTTGAGGTTCGACGGACCGACCTCGGGACTCGCGAGGCCCTTGAAGAAATCGTCGCGGTAGAGCGCGATGTCTATGGTGCCCGACGCGACCTTGACCTTCTCAGCCCGCTCTATCTTGTCGAGTATCCGTTCGGCAATGTGGACGCCGCGCGTACGGATGCCGACGATGGCGACATGCGGCTTCGCCCCCACCCGTTCGATGATCTCGTGCACCATGCGGTTGAGCGTCTTTTCCATCTCCTCGGCGTTCATCACGACCTTGGTGACCTTAAGCCCCTTGCGTTTCATCGGTCGCTCCGTTCAGTTGAAGTATTTATTGATCTCTTCCCGTTTCGAGACCTCGATCTTCATGCGGTACACATGCATCATCTTGCCGAAGATCGCCACTGGCGCATCGTAAGAACACTTGATGGTCACCACGCTGCTCTCGTCCCGGGTGTAGAAGCAGTCCTGCCCCGTCTTCCGGACCCCGTACTCGATGAACGCGCTTGTCAGCATGGAGCGTACCGCCGCCTCGTCGTTCTTCTTGGTGGCGTAGGTGGCGATCCGTTCGATCTCCTTGGTGAACCAGTATTTGTCCCATTGCGGAGCGACGAACTGCCACGCGAACCAGACGATGATCGCGCCGATAAGGATCTTTACAGCATCGGACATGTGCATGGACGGTACCCTCCGTTCGGTATCGGGGCGTTGTAACAAAAAGCCGCAGCAATGTCAAACATTCAGGAGCGCCTCGAAAAGCGCCGCGCCCCGTGCTATCGCCTCGTCGGGCGGATAAAGGGCGGCGGTGTGGAGCGCCCGGGGCGGCTCGCCTTCCCGGCGGGTGCCGAGCCAGAAAAGGAGCGACGGCCACTTGGCGCAGAAGAACCCGAAATCCTCTCCCACCAGTTTGGTGTCCGACTCGACGAAACGGGTGCCGGTACGGGCACAGACCTCCCGGAACCGATCGACCAGAGCCCCGTCGCAGACCACCGGCAGGAACTCGCCGAGCGCCTCGATGCGATAGGTGCAACCGGCCTGCGCCGCCGCCGCCCGCGCCGTCTCCTCGATGACCGCCGCGCCGCGTTCCATCGTCGCGGGGTCGAGCGCCCGCATCGTGGCGTTCAGAACGCAGGAATCGGCGACGATGTTGCGCGCCGCACCGCCCGCGATACGGCCGACATGGAACAGGAAGGGGCGCATGGGATCGAGCGCCTTGGCAAGCGACGCGGGGGCCTGCTGGACGAACCGGGTCGCGGCGAACAGCGCGTCATGCGCCTTCTGCGGGAACGCGGCGTGTCCCGCCGTGCCGGTGAAGGTTATGTCCACCTCGCGCGGCATCGCGAACAGGACGCCGGTCCGCGTCGCCGCCTCGCCGAGCAGGTGCTCGTCGGTGACATGGAGCGCGAAGGCCGCCCGGACGGCGTATCCGTCGAAAAGTCCCGCCTCCAGCATCCGTTTTGCGCCACCCGCCCCCTCTTCGCCCGGCTGGAAGACGAACAGGACATTGCGATCGGGCCCGCGCGCGGCGACCCGCGCGACAAGCGCAGCGAGTACGGTCATGTGGACATCGTGGCCGCAGGCGTGCATGAGCCCGGGCCGTGTCGACACGACGGGGTGTACCGGGTCCTCGGTGAGCGGCAGGGCGTCCATATCGGCGCGGAACAGAAGGAAGGGCTCCCGCGTATCGGCGCCCCGGTACTCGACGATCAGCGCCGTCTCGAGACACCGGATGATGCGGAACCGGCGATCACCCGCGACGGTCGCGGTGACGAACCGTTCGAGGATGTCGCGCGTGGCGACCTCCTGAAAGGCGAGTTCAGGGTGCTCGTGCAATTCCTTTCGCAGGGCGCTGAGCGCGGCATCGATAGGCATGGCGTTCCTCCACCGATCATCGGGACCGTTGGCCGTACCATACCGTGAAACGGCCCGCGACACAAGAAAGATGGCGCGAATTCGTCACCGGAAGAAAAAATCTTTGCTTCCGTAGCAGATATCATTATCATCGGCGCTACCACAAACCTTCGCGGGGGAATCCACGCATGAGCAACCCGGAACAGAACGGCGGTAAACTGCCGGAAGCGGAACAGACGGACCGCAACTATCGCAGAAAGATGATCCTGAGTTTTTCGATCTTTTTTGTTTTTTTCGTTTTCTACATCGGCACGGCGGTCATCCAGACGCCGCAGTTCCGCGAACTGGCGTCGATACCGCTGCTGGGAATGCCTCTGGGACTCTTCCTGTCGCTGGGAGTCTTTCCCGTTTCGTGGTTGCTGATCGTCCTCTATTTCCGGTTGGGGAGGTAGCGCCATGATGAACTATCCGCTCGTATTCGGCTTCATCCTTTTCTTTGTCGCGGTCACCATCGTGGTGACATGGCTCACCCAGAAATCGACCAAGTCGGCTTCCGACTTCTATGTGGCCGGCAAGAAGGTCCCGTGGATACAGACCGGCATCGCGATGGTCGGCAGTTATCTCTCGGCCGCCAGTTTTCTCGGCTGCGCCGGAGACATCTCCATCTTCGGCGTCGACCGCATTTGGCTCTCGATCGGCTTTTTCGGCGGCTACATGGCGGTGCTTTTGCTCATCGCCGGGCCGCTGCGCAATGTCGGCAGTTACACCGTCGCCGACGCGATCTACCGCCGGTTCCCCGACCGCAAGATAAAACTGGTGGTCATGCTATCGACCGTCGCGATATCGACCTTCTATCTGGTACCGCAGATGCTCGGCGCGGGACTTCTGTTCGAACTCATCGTCGGCTGGGACTTCCTCGCGGTCACCATCGGCATCGGCGTTCTCATCAGTCTTTACATCATCTTCGGCGGGATGAAGGCGACGCTCTACAATCAGGTGATACAGGCGTTGTTCCTGTTCTTCACCATGGTCTTTATCACCGTGTTCGGCATGATCGTTTACTTCGATCTTTCGATGGCGAACCTGCTGGCGGCCCTGTCGCACATCATACCGCCCGGCATCGCGGGCAAGGACCCGGCGGTGGTCGAGGCGGTGAAGCAGGCCGCCTCCAGCGCCGCCGCCGTCGACACGGCGCGCCAGATGCTACCGAACGCCCCGTCGGCCATGACCATCGGCGTGCTCACACCCGACATCGTATCGCAGATCAGCACTGTGGTGGCGCTGATCTTCGGCACGGCGGGTCTGCCGCACATACTCATCATGTTCTACACGGTCAAAGACGCCGGCGCGGCCAAGAAGAGCGTGACGCTCTGCATCGTGGCGCTCGGCATATTCTATCTCTGCACCATCTTCCTCGGCTTCCTGCTGATGCCCGAGGTCTACCCTCAACTGGTCGAATGGATCGGCGCCGGCAAGATCGGGCTCGCCAAGAACATGGCGGTGCTCGAGATCAGCGGCAAACTGGGCGGCCAGTGGCTCATGGCGCTCGGTGCGGCCGGCTCGGTCGCGGCGATACTCTCCACCTCGGCGGGACTCATGATCACGGTCGCCTCGACCATCAGCCACGACCTCTACAAATCCTATATCAATCCGCAGGCAACCGAGAAGCAGGAACTGGGCATCGCCAAGATCACGACGGTCGTGATGTCGGCCATATCCATCTTCCTTGCGGTCCTGCTCAAGGGAGAGAATGTCGCGTGGCTGGTCGCGCTCGCCTTCGGCATAGCCGCCAGCGCCATATTCCCGGTGATGCTCGCCAACCTCTGGTGGAAGCGGCTCACCCGTCAGGGGGCGATCGCCGGCATGGTGACCGGGCTCACCGTCTCGATGCTCTTCATCGTCCTGCTCTTCATGGGGGTGCCCACCTTCCTCGGCCTGCCGACCGCCGGCGGCCCCGGGGTGTTCGGGGTGACCGCTTCGTTCGTCGCCCTCATCGTGACCACCTATCTGACCACGGACCGCGGTCCCGATGTCGAAGGGTTCTTCGCCACGGCGCACAAAGAGGACAAGTAACGCCGGACGCTACCCTATCCGCTCCGCTCCGCCCAGAAATGCCTGTTTGATCTGTTCCTGAAAATGATCGATCTCGGCGAAACTCTCCCGCAGGACCGCTTCGTCCATACGGCCGAACACCGACGGATCGATGAGATTGTCCGGTTCGCCGCCCCGTTCAACGGTCGCCGACTGGTTGGCGAGGCGCAGACGCAGGAGCGCGCCGAAGACGGCGAGCAGGTCCTGTGCGCGCGAGGCCGGCAGAAAACCCCGCTCCTGCAAAGCGACGATCCGATCCGCGGTGGCCGTCGCCGCGACGCCGTGACGCAGGGCGAAAAGCCGCGCGTAGTTCACCACCGGCATCATGGCCACCTTGAGATCGAGCATCCCCGCCTGTTCGGGGTCGCTCGACGACAGGATGAGATTCCCGAAAAGACGGAGCGGTGGCTTGAAGGAAAGCGCCTGCGACGCCAGATGGGCGAAAAGCGGCGGTCGACCCTCCAGCCGTTCGTCGAGGTGGGCCCGCAATGCCGCCACGCAGTCGAGCCCTCCCGTCACGCGGCGCAGATCGAGGAAGGTGCTGATGTCGAGCATCTCCTGCTCCTCCGCCCGGTCGGCCCAGCGCGAGAAGTAACCCTTCCAGACGCCGAGCGGCTGACACCAGCGCGGGTTATTGGCCATGATGCGTCCGCGGCAGGGCCGGTAGCCCGACCGTACGAGGTTCTCGCAGACCGCCGCGGCGATCGTGAGAAAATAGGTCTCCACGCGCGGATCCCCCGCGCCGGCGTCATCGTAAATGAGGGCGTTATCCTGATCGGTGAAAAGCGTCTGCTCCCAACGCCCCTGACTGCCCAGCGCGATGAAGGCGAACGGCACCGGCGGCTCGCCGAGTTCCCGCCGGGCGAACTCGATGAAACGGACGGTCGCCGCGTCGGTCACCGCGGTGACGGCGCGGACGATGGCCGACGGATCGGCGGCGGCGGCGAGCATGGCGCGGACCAGTTCGGGGCTCCGGCGGCACAGCGCGATGACCGCCCGTTCATCCTCGGCCCGCGCGATGTCGCGGGCAAGATCGTCGGCGAGCGTCGCGGGCAACCCCAGCAGCCGCTGCAGGACGCCGCTTGCGCGCGGCGGCGGCGGCGCATCCCCGGCGCGGCGCGCGATCACCACGAGGCCATCCTCCGCCCGCGACACAAGTTCCCGCACCTTAACGATGCAGGGCATCGTCGTACCATCGCGGCGATGCAGCGGGAACGATGCGTAACGATCGCCCTCCTCGGCGCGGCCATGGTCAAGTGTCGGAAATATCTCTTCCAAAGCCAGAAGCCGCAGTTCCCATTCGTCGCAGCCGATGAACTCCAGCATCACCGGATTGGCGTAGGAACAGACGCCGCCCCGGGCGAACAGCACGCCCTCGGCGGCCGCGTTCACCAGTGACCGGTATCGTTCCGATGTCTCGCGCAGACGCCGTTCCGCCTCGCGACGGCGGCGTTCAAGATCCACGCCGCCCCGCACCATGACCGCCAACAAGGCCAGCAGGACCAGCGCCGTCGCCGCCATCGCATAGACCAGCCGCCGCGTGAGCGCCGCGATCTCGGCGCGCACATCGTTGATATACAGGCCGGTGCCGATGACCCAGCCCCACGGCTCGAAGAGACGCAGATAGGATTCCTTCGCCTCGAGCCGCGACGGATCGTCCTTCCACTGCCAGACATAGTCGACATACCCTTCGCCCCGGTCGCGCGCCACCTTCGCGAACTCCGAGAAAATGGCCACCCCGCGCGGATCGGTGAAGCCCGACAGATCGGTGCCGTCGAGCTCGGCCCGGTAGGGATGCATGATCATGCGGGGCGAAAGGTCCTGCAGCCAGAAATAGTCCTTTTCCTCGCGACCGTAGCGCAGCGAACGGACGCTTTCCACCGCCTGACGCCGCGCCTCTTCGGGAGAGATCCGTCCGGCGCGCACCCGGCTCTCGGCGTCGGCGAGCATGCTCCAGACCGTCGCGGTGAGTTCTTTTATCGTTTCCCGCTTGCGTTCCAGCAGGTCGCGTTCGTAGCCCGGCAGGAAAAAGCCGAACAGCGCTATCAGTAGCAGCGTCAACGCGATGAGAGCCGGGAACGCCATCCACGCGATCAGACGCCGCCAACTGGGGTGAAGGGGCAGCGCCGCTGGCGACTGGACACCCGTCCCCTGCCCCGCGGGGCTATTGCGCCTCCGCGTAAAGAGCCGTTCGCGGAAGCGTTCCCAGTCGTCGACAGGCAGTTCGATGCCGGGACCGCCGGCGGCCGTGCCGTGGTGGTCCGACCCACCCGACACGAGGAGTCCGTGCTTTTCGATCGATGTCCGGAGCGGCTCGCGCGCCTCCGGTGAAACGCTGTGATGATAAAGTTCCACACCGTCCATGCCCGCCGCCGCCAATGCGGTCAGGCGCTCCGCGAACCGTGCGGGATCGGGGTCCGGCGAGAGCGGATGAGCCCAGAAGACCGCACCACCCGCGTGATGGACAGCACGGACGATGTCGGCGACCGGGCGGGGCGGTCGCTGTTGCTGATAGAGCGCCGGCACGGCGGCCGTACGCCGCTGGCGGCACTCATCGACCAGCGCGGTGAAACTTTCGTCCGTCCGGTCGAAGCCGTAACAAAGGAGATGTCGTTCGCCGTCACGCTCCGGCACCGTCAGTTCAACGCCGGCGATGAAGCCGACCCCGTGTTTGGCGCACGCCGCCTCGAACTGGTCGAGTCCCGCAAGCGTATCGTGATCGGTCAGCGCCGCGAAACGGACGTCGGACGCCGCGCAGGAACGAGCCAGTTCACGGGGGGAAAGCGTGCCGTCGCTGAACGACGAGTGACAGTGGAGATCGACACGCAGAGCACCCTTTCCCGACATGGACCCTCTCAGATGCAACTATCGGGACACCATACCCGAAAAGAGGGAACGACACAAGAAAGTCGGCGCGATCATTTCTTCGTCGTGTCCCTTTTCTTCGTTTCCTCGTGGTAGGACCAGATGAGATACGCCAACAGCGCGCTGAGACCGATGGCGAGAAGAGCGGCGAGCACGGTTGTGAAAAGTCCGGTGGCCGAGAACGCGATGTATATGCAGCCGACATCGGCGACGAGGAGCGCGACATAATCCCACGGGAAGCCTCTTTCGGGGAGATCGGAGGACACCTCGATGTTCAACTCCTTCACCGCCGGCCCCTCGTCGGGCCGTTTCTCCTGTGCCGCCAGTTCCTGTCGCGCCTTTTCCAACTCTTCGTGCAGTTTCTCCCGTTCGCTCCGCGCACGGTCCTCATCTTTCCTGTTCGCCTCCTCCGGCGGTGGCGCCGCCTCCGGCCGTACACTCTCCATGGTCTTGCGGTCGGGAAAGGCCACCTCATCGCGCCCCGTCTTCTCGAGCCGCTTGAGCGATTCGGCCACTATCCCCCGATCGCCGATGACCTTACGGATGACCATCGCCGCCTCGACCGGCGAACACCGGAACCACTCCTTCCACTCGTGCTTTCCCGCCGCCTCCAGTTCCCGACACGCCAGTTCCTTGTACCGTTGCGGATGATCGACGATGACCTCGTATTCAAGGACGAACGGCAGGCCTTCCTTGGTCCTGTTCAGTTCCTCCACCCGGGTCGCCGGCTGTTTGACCGAGAAACTTATCCTGCTCAGTTCGGGCGCGGAAGGATTGGAGACGACGAACACCCAGCCCTGGACCTTCATGCGTCACCTCCACTCCTCGGTGTAATGAACTTCCCTGAGATCGGCTAAAGACGATGATACCCTATGCGGGGAGTGAAGTCAATCGGTATCTCGGCCGGAAGGATTCACCAGCCGAGTATCTTCGTAAGGTCGTATTTCTCGGGATCGGGCAGATACTTTTTCGCCGCCGCGTGGTCGGCTGGCTTGAGAGAATGCATCGCGTCGAAGAGCATCCTGAAGTCGTCGGTCGTTATGTCCACCATGCGGGTCTTCACCTTGCCGTCGGCACCCGCGATGTCCTTGAGGTACAGCGGCCTCACGGCGCCGTCTTCCCCCACCACGACGATACAGCCGGTCGCCCCCTGCTCGAACAGCCGCTTCACGCCGACGCCGAGCGCGGTGCAGTACTCGAGATCGAACGCTATCGGCGTGTTGCACCGGATCTCGTAGCCGATCTCGACCGGTCGGCTCTTGACGCTGATGCCGAGCTCCTTGAGTTTCGCGCCGAGGAGCGCGTTGAATATGTGGGCCTTGCTGACATTGCCCAGTTCGGGGTGGCCGTGGTCGTCGAAGGTCAACTGGACACCGCAACTCTTTATCTCGTCATCGCTCATGAAGTGGAACACCCCCTCCGAGACCGCTATCGCGCCGTAGTTCATGCCGAGCAGTTTCCGCTTGACGATCGCGCCGACCATCATCCGTATCATCCGGTCGAAGGTCACCTCGACCTTCGTGAACATCTCGGGGATGATGATGATCGGATACTGGCACGCGTTCCCGATGCCCCACGCGAGATGCCCCGCTTCGCGCCCCATCATCGAGACGACGAACCAGTTGCCGCTCGTGCGGGCGTCCTCGTAGACCGTCATCGCGATACGCGTCCCCTCGTTCTGGGCGCTCCGGTAGCCGAAGGTCGGCAGTCTGCCGGGGAGCGGCAGATCGTTGTCTATCGTTTTGGGGACATGGATATTGCGCACCTGCACCTTCTGTTCGACAAGCCACTTGGTGAGCCGGTTGGCGGTGGACGCGGTGTCGTCACCGCCGACGGTCACGAGCAGTCTCACATCGTTCTTAACGAAAAAGTCGGCTTTGAACTCGGCGTCCTTCGGCTTGTGACGGCTCATCTTGAGGAAGGAGCCGCCGACGGTGAATATCCGGTCAGTGAGCAGATGATCCATCTCGACCGAGTCGGGCTTGTCGGTGAAAATGGTCTTGAAACCGTAGTTGATGCCGAGCACGCGCCAGCCGTCGTTCAAAAACGACTTCGACAGCGCGCCGACCACCGTGTTGATGCCGGGCGCCGGGCCGCCGGCGCACAGGACCGCGACCGTTCCTTTCGATGTCATGGGTTCGCCTCCGTTCGTGAAAGAGTTCCGTTCAACGCGCCCATGGTAGCGCGGAGATGAGAAAAAAGCAAATCGACCGTCCGCAGCAAGTACTGATGGCGGGGAAAGACCGGAGAGCGAGCGGGGAGGTCCCACTTGACAATCGTTCGTTATTCCACTAAACTCGGCTTGGTCCTTTAAGGGGTTCCTGTCCACTTGTAGGGGAGGCCGGCATGAGTTCCCGCTCTATTTCCGCCATGGTCATGACGATATTCGGCGCGATGACATGGTTCGTCATCTCTTCCTGCTCGCTTGAGGAGACCGCCGGGTATATCGCCGGCGATTACTGCGTCGAGGAAGGGCTGCGGGTCTGCGACGACAGTTTCACGGTCGTCCTCCTGTGCGTTTCGGACGGCACGACGCTTTTCTGGCAACCCGACGAGGAGTGCGCCAAGGGGTGTACCATGGATAGCGGCATCGGCGCCTGCATCGACCCGTCCCCCACCGACAAGGACTCCCCCGCCCTCCCTGAAAGCGATCCGGTCGTGACCGACGACACCGTCACGATGCCCGAGACCGAAACGGTGGTCGGAGACGACGCGACGATCGAGACCGAGGATGATATCGTCGTTCAGGACGATGCCGAGATAACGGACGACACCGGGACCACCGACGACGACACGGTGACCGATGACGGTACGGTGACTGATGACGGTACGGTGACCGATGACGGTGCCGTGACCGACGATGGGAACATCACCGACGATGCGGTCGTGACCGACGACGGCGCAGTCACCGACGAGGACGGGCTCATCACCGACGCAGACAATGCCCCGGTCACCTGCACCAACATCACGCTCCCCGGCACACTCGACAATGACGGGAGCAACGGATTTTTTGCATCATACACCCCCAACACCGGATCCACCGCCGATGACCAGTTCCAGTTCACCATTTATGACGAGAATTACCAGTTCGATATCGCCTATTCCCTGGGTGTCGGCGATAACGCCAACCTCAAGACCTGCAAATATTACGTCTTTGTCGGTGAGGATTGGAGCGGTAGCGCGTGGGGCAAACGGTTCCTCGCCGAGACGGGTACCATCACCCTTGTCGAGGATAGTGGCGGCTGCAGCGGTGGCGATGTGTACGCCGAGTTCGACAATGTGACCCTGCGCGAGATAACGGTCGACGGCGACGGGAACTCGACCTTCGTCCCGAACGGCGCCTGCCTCACACTGCCGACCCATGTCGAGATGCTCCTGACACCGGCCTGAATCTTGCGCCGTGCGGTAACGCACGCCCCCTTTTCTTGACATTTCATCCCCGTTGGGAAATGCTCGCGCCGGCATGAAAACTCACAGGAGTCATGGATATGTCACAGCCCCCGTTGCCGGCGACGATCGGCGTTGATATCGGATCGGTCAATGTCAAGGTCTGCCTGCTCGACGGAGATGCGGGGCCCCGCCACGCCGTCGTCGCGCACGAAGGCGACCTCGGTGCCGCGCTCGACGAGGCCTTCTCCCGCGTCGATCTGACCCGGAGCGCCGCACCGCTCGCGATGGCGACCGGCGGCACCGGCAGACAGCGGCTCGCGATACCCGATCTCATCGCTCCGCTCGCCATCGAGACCGCCCTTGCGGCCAAGGGACTCCGCCCGCGCGCCGTCGTCTCGATGGGAGGCGAGGATCTCGTGGTCTATGTGCTCGACCGCGAAGGTCGCATCCAGACCTGCTATGCGGGCAACAAGTGCGCGTCCGGCACCGGCGAGTTCTTCCGCCAGCAACTCGGGCGCATGGATCTCGCGATCGAGGACATCGACCGCGCCGCTGAAGGGGCAAAGGTCATCAAACTCTCGGCCCGCTGTTCGGTCTTCATGAAGTCCGACTGCACCCACCGGCTCAACAAGGGCGAGGCGACCCGCGGCGACATCGCGCTGTCGCTCTCGAAGGTGATGGCCGACAAGGTGGGAGAATTCCTCATCAAGGCCAAGATCCGCGAAGGACAGGTCGTGCTCATCGGCGGCGTCACGCAGAACCGGCATCTCATCGGTTTTCTGCGTGAGATGTGGTCGAAGGTCGAGTTCATCGTGCCTCTCGAGGCCTGCTGGTTCGAGGCATACGGTGCGGCGATAGCGGCCCGCGAACGGGGACGGGCACTCCCGGCCGCCGACCTCCTGCGACCGCGCGCGCAGAGCGAACACGGGCTGTATCGGCCGCTCGCGACCGCCCGGGATCAGGTGACCTATCACGCGGCCCGACACGGCGCGGTTCGGGCCGACCGTTCCTACATACTCGGCATCGACGGCGGATCGACGACGACCAAGGCGGCGCTCATCGACCGCGAGACGCTCGAACTGACGGCGGCCCACTACGGCCGCACCCACGGCGACCCGGTCGGCGCGCTCAAGGAATGTCTGCGCCGGATACGCGAACAGTGCGGAGGCGTCCGTCCCCGCATCACGCTCGCGGCGACCACCGGCTCATCGCGCGAACTGCTCGGGGTCTTTGTCGGCACCGACGGCGTCTACAACGAGATCGTCGCCCACGCGACCGGCACCGCCCATTTCGCCCCCGAGGTCGACACCATATTCGAGATCGGCGGACAGGATGCAAAGTATGTGTTGCTCAACAATGGCGTCCCGATAGACTACGCGATGAACGAGGCCTGCTCGGCCGGCACCGGATCGTTCCTCGAGGAATCGGCCGCGGGCGATCTCGACATCGGCCGCGCCGAGGATATCGGTCCCATCGCGCTTGAGGCGCAGGCGCCGCTCAAGTTCGGCGAACACTGTTCCGCCTTCATCAACAGCGACATCCGCAAGGCGATACAGGAAGGTTCGGAGCGCGCCGACATCGTCGCCGGGCTCGTGTTCTCCATCGTTTCGAACTATCTGAACCGCGTGGTGGGCAATCGCACCACCGGCGATCGCATCGCCCTGCAGGGAGGTGTCGCAAAGAACCCGGCGGTACCGCTCGCCTTTGCCCAACTGCTCGGCAAGCACATCACCGTGCCGCCCGACCCCGAACTCATGGGATCCTTCGGCGTCGCACGGCTCGCGCGGCGAAAGAACGAGGACGACCTGCTCCCGGAGGGTTCATTCGACCTCGACGCACTCATAGAGAAGGACATCGTGAGCCGGGGGGATTTCGTATGTCGCGCCTGTGATAACTACTGTACGATACGCAATCTCGAGGCAGGGGGAAAAAGGTACCCGTTCGGCGGCAGGTGCTCCAAATATACCGGCGCGCGGCGCCGCACCTCATTCGACGAGTCGAGCGTCACCGACCATATCGCATGGCGCACCGAACAGCACTTCTCGACGCAGGTCCCCGACCCCGCCTCACTCATCCGGCGTTCCCCCGCCGTCGTCGGCGTCCCGGTCGCCTTTTCGGTCCATTCGCTCTGGCCGTTCTATGCCCGCTTCTTCCACGAACTCGGCGTGCGTACGATGCTTTCCGAAAAGGTGCTCCCCGAGGGGGTCTACCGGCAGGAGAGCAACTACTGCTTTCCGGCCGAGATCGCCCATGGCGCGATACAGGATCTCATCGATCGCGGCGCCGGCTACCTGTTCCTGCCGCATTTCCGCGATATGCCCACGATGGAGGGAAAGACGGCGCAATCCTGCGTCTGCCCGCTCACGCAGGGGCTTCCCTACTATGCGAAACAGGCGTTCGGACTCGACGACGCGAAGGTCCTGCGCCCGGTCGTCTCGTTCAAGGAGGGCTGGGATGCGTGCCGCCCCGAATTCGAGGATGTCGCCGAAAAACTCGGGCTTCCCCGTTCGGCGGGAAGAAAGGCGTTCGACACGGCTATCGCTCATTATCGCGAATTCATGGCGGCCTACAAGAGGCGGGGACGCGAACTCATCGAGGAGATGCGCGCGAACCCCGACCGGCTCTATGTGGCCCTCCTCGGCAGACCCTACAACGCCTTCACCCGCGACGCCAACATGGGCATCCCGCGCAAGCTCCTCTCCCAGGGCGTGACCGTGGTGCCGTTCGACATGATCTTCGACCCCGCGGCCGAGATCTTCCCCAACATGTAC
>JAKLFG010000041.1 GCA_022711315.1 bacterium
CCATCGGGCGCAACTCCCCTTTCTGCCGTATCGAGAGCACCGAGAAACCGGTGAGCGGGATATCCTCGGGGACCGCCGGGGCGACCTTTTCGAAGGCCTGCGAATCGGTGACGGCGAGCACCGGCCGCACCTTGAGCGCATTCAGCGCCGCCGCGACCTCGTATTCGGTGACATCGACCACGATCCCGTGGCCGTCGAGCACCTCGCGGATCGCCTTGGCCTGCGGCATGATCATGCGGCCTTTCGGCGCGCCGCGGTCTATCGGGGTGATGAGGAGCACCGCGTCGCCCGGTTCGAACAGATCGCGCAGGAGCGGCGGTTCCCATTCCTTCGGCGCGGCGGCGATGATCGCCTTCTTGAGTTCCTCTATCCCCTCTTTCTTCAGCGCCGATACCAGCGTCGCGGGGCGGTCGCCGAGCCATTTCCGGAGTTCGGGGGCCACCGCCGTATCGGCCTTGTTGATGACCGTCACGAACTCGATGTGGTATTTGTCGAAACTCGCGATGAGTTGCTCCTCGAAGGCGAATGAGGTCGCCTCGGCCGGGATGACGAGCAAAGCCAGATCGGTCTTCGCCAGTATCCGTTCGGTCCGCTTCACCCGCTCCTCACCCAGCGACCCGTCGGTATCGTCGATGCCGGCGGTGTCGATGAAGGTGACCGGGCCGACCGGCAGCAGTTCCATCGCCTTGAATACCGGGTCGGTCGTTGTCCCCGGCACCGCCGAGACGATGGCGATCTCCTGCTTGGTGATGGCGTTGATGAGCGACGATTTGCCCGAATTGCGCCGCCCGAAGATGCCGATGTGGAGGCTGTCGCCGCGTTGGACCTTCATGGGGTATCTCCGTCAGTGCTGTTTTTTCGCGTTCAAAAAATGGGGCGAATCGCCCCACTCGCCATAGCCCACCGTCTCGCCGATCGAGGTGATGCGCCGTTCGAGGCAGGCCGCGCACATCGTCGCGTTCTCGTCCATGCAGGGCTTGTCGTCGTAGAGTTGGTAGCCGGTGCGATACTGCGTGTCGGTGAGATTCGGCATGATGATGTTGGCCCCGGCGAGCAGTCCCATCTCCCTCCCCGTTTCATCGATCGCCTGCAGGGCGGTGGTCGAGGCGATGTTGATATCTCTCAGTTGTATGCGGGTCACCGCGATCATCCGGAGCGCCCGACGCAGGTGCAGTTCCTTGTGTTCCCGCCAGCCGGGTATCGCGTCGGCAAGCGGCGTGTCGTGGTGCGGGATGAAGGGCCCCATCCCGATCATCGCGACATCCATCTTCTTGAAAAAGGCGATATCGTCGGCGAGGTCGGCGGTGGTCTGCCCCGGAAGGCCGATCATGACGCCGGTCCCGACCTGATAGCCAAGTCGGTAGAGTGTCCTCAGCGCCTCGACCCGCGCCTCGAAAGAGTGGTCATCAGGGTGGAGCGTCTTATAGAGCGCCGCGTTGCTGGTCTCGATCCGCAGAAGATACCGGTGCGCCCCCGCCGCGTACCACCGCCGGTAGGTCGCTTCCGACTGTTCGCCGAGCGACAGGGTGATGCCGAGTTTCCCGTCGGAGATTTCCTTTACCTTTCCGACGAGCCGTTCGATATAGCAGATGAACTCGTCGTCCTGCCGCTCGCCGCTCTGGATGACGACCGAGCCGTAGCGTGCCGTGACGGCGAACCGGGCCGCCTCCAACACCTCCTCCTCGGAGAGCGCATAGCGATCCACCGCGCGGTTGCCGCGCCGGATGCCGCAGTAGAAACAGTTCTTTACGCAGATGTTCGACAGTTCGATGAGCCCGCGGAAATAGACCTTCGTCCCGACATGGCGCTGTTTGACCTCGTAGGCCCGTTCGAAGAGCGCCGACTCCTCGGCCGGGTCGTCGATGTCGAGTAGCGTGATGATATCATCCCGCGTCAACTCGTCTTTTTTCAGTATCGGATCCAGCGCCGGTCTCATGTCGGCGATCCTCCACGGATAAGGGCCGTGTTGAGTATAAGTATATTATTGAGACTTTCAAGGTTGATTTTTATCCTTGTGTGGTTAGTATCGGGTAACGGATCATCACCCGCTATGACGGAGGCCCCATGGATACCGGTTTCATCGATCACGGCAGGATATACGACTATCTTAAAAACACCACGCCGCCCGACGCGAAGGAACTGGACGAGATACTCGCCCATGCCAAGGAACTGAAAGGGATATCGTTCGCCGAGGCGGAACGCCTGCTGATGGTGGAGGATGACGCCCACCTCGACAAGATCGCCGAGATGGCGCGCTACATCAAGGAGGAGATCTACGGTAAACGGCTGGTCCTTTTCGCGCCGCTCTACGCATCGAACCTCTGCAACAACGACTGCCTCTACTGCGCCTTCCGGCGGACCAACAAACTGATACCGCGCCGGACGCTCACCTTCGACGAGATACGCCGCGAGACGCAGACGCTCATCCAGCAGGGACACAAGCGGGTCCTGCTCCTCACCGGCGAAGGGCTCGGGATGAGCGCGCTCGACTATACGGTGAAAGCGATAGAGACGGTCTACAGTGTCAAAATGGGGCAAAGCGGCGAGATACGGCGCATCAATGTCAACATCGCCGCGCTCCCGGTCGAGGGCTTCAAGCGGCTCAAGGCGGCGCGCATAGGCACCTACCAGCTCTTTCAGGAGACCTACCACGCCGAGACCTATAAAACGATGCACCCGTCGGGGCCCAAGTCCGATTACCTCTACCACCTCACCGCGATGGACCGCGCGATGGAAGCGGGCATCGACGATGTCGGCGTCGGCATCCTTTTCGGCCTTGAGGACTACCGGTTCGAGATCATGGCGCTCCTCCAGCACATTCGCCACCTCGAAGAACGGTTCGGCACCGGCGTCCACACCATATCGGTCCCGCGCCTCGAACCGGCGACCGGCTCCGATATCTCCATCAACCCGCCCCACGCGGTGAGCGACCGTGATTTCCGCAAGATCATCTCGATCCTCCGCATCACCGTCCCCTACACCGGCATGATACTCTCCACCCGCGAGAGCGCCCAGACTCGCCGCGACGCCCTGACGCTCGGCATCTCGCAGATATCGGCCGGGTCGCGCACCAACCCCGGCGGCTACTCCGAGGAATCGGGCGGCGAGCAGTTCTCGCTGGGCGATCACCGTTCGCTCGAAGAGGTGATCCGCGACATCGCGACGATGGGCTATATCCCCTCGTTCTGCACCGGCTGTTACCGGCTGGGGCGCACCGGTCAGGATTTCATGGATCTCGCCAAGCCGGGGCTCATCAAGCACTACTGCCTGCCCAACGCGATCACCAGTTTCAAGGAATATCTGGTCAACTACGCGACGCCCGAGACGCGCAAAGTCGGCGATGCGCTCATCCAGAAGATGCTCGGCGACATACCCGACGACGAACTGCGCGGGAAGACCGCCGCCTCGCTGGGGAAGATTGAGGAAGGGGCGGTCGATGTGTATGTGTGATTTTATCTGAAATTCAACCCGCGGTCATCTTACACAGCGCGCACGGTAGTTGCCGTCCTTATTGGCGTTGTAGACACCGCCGTAGTAGAAGTGGACATTCCACGCGTCGTTGGCGCTGTTGACACGGGACGAAGACGACCATAGCCATATCTGGCCATCTCCCAATGCGGAGTATGAATCGGCAGATGCGTCACACCGGCAATCTTCGTATGTCCGACAATCACTATTCAAGCAATCTGGATCGGACACCTGACAGGCCCCGCCGTAGGTACTGCCGGGGCAGTTGATGATGATCTTCCGCAGTTCATTGATGTTGGGCAGTCGGGCACCCATTGCTTCGCAGTAGTCCATGGCTTCTTGCCATTTCATCCTGTTTTCTGACAAGGGAGACCATTCAAGACCGGCGTGGGTCTGATCGGTGACCCATACAGGGGTGGTGTCGGCGTCGGGTTGGGCTTTATCATTGATCGCCTCGTTATCGACCGGATCGTTGCCGTCATCCTCTCCGCACGCCACCAGCGCGAATAGCGCCGCAAGGATCATAAGGTATTTGGTCATGGGGCCCCTCCCAAGGTTGAACGGGGCGATTATATCAAACTGAAAGAAGGAGGCAAATTTATCCGTTCCGGTCACTTTCCGGCACGATAACGCACCGGTCCTGATTTTCTCTTGACTTCGCCCGACGCGGCCGTCATTCTGCACAGGTGAACCATTCCGGGAAGGAGCGCCCATGAAAGCGATCGTCTACACCGCGTACGGACCGCCCGATGTCCTGCAACTGCAAGAGATCCCCACCCCCAAACCGAAAGCGAACGAGGTCCGCATCCGCATCCGCGCCGCATCGGTCAACTTCGGCGATCTGCTGGTCCGCAAACTCGGGCAGGTCACCCCGGCACAGTTCCACATGCCCGCCCTCTTCCTGATGCTCGCAAAACTCTACTTCGGCATCTTCCGCCCCCGTCGCGCCATCCTCGGCAGTGAGTTCGCGGGCGACATCGACACGGTGGGCTCCGCCGTCACGCGGTTCAACCCCGGCACGCCGGTGTTCGGTTTCGTCGGCCCCCGGATGGGCGCCTACGCCGAATATATCTGCATGTCCGAGAACGGGATACTGACCGAGAAACCGGCCAACCTCACCTACGAACAGGCGGCGGTGGTCCCCTACGGCGCGATGATGGCGCTGAAGATGATCGGACGGCTCGACCTCCGGCCGGGACAGAAGGTGCTGGTGAACGGCGCCAGCGCCGGGATCGGTTCGCTCGCGCTCCAGATCGCCAAACACCGTGGGGCCACGGTCACGGGGGTGTGCGGCACCCAGCGGATGGAGTTCGTGCGGGCG
Source organism: bacterium (assembly GCA_022711315.1). Lineage (GTDB taxonomy): Bacteria > UBP6 > UBA1177 > UBA1177 > JAKLFG01 > JAKLFG01. The sequence goes on from JAKLFG010000041.1 coordinate 4,790, forward strand.
CTCGGCGCCGACCGGGTGATCGATTATGCCCGCGAGGACTTCACGGCGGGCGACGAGCGGTGGGATGTGATATTCGACATACTCGGCAAAGGATCGTTCGACAAGGCGCGCCGCGTCCTTGCCCCCGACGGCCGCTATGTCTATGTCAGTTTCAAGTCAAAACAGCTCATGCAGATGCTCCGGACGCGGCTGACGGGCGGCCCGAGGGCGCTCTGCGCGAGCGAGACCGAACAGCTCGCCGACCTCGTTGCGGTGAAGGGACTATTCGAGTCGGGCGCGCTGACCACCGTCATCGACCGGACCTTCCCGCTGGAGCAGGCGGCCGATGCGCACCGCTATGTGGAGAGCGGCACCAAGGCGGCGCAGGTCGCGATAACGGTCGGAGCCCCAATGGGGTCACCTCTATATTAACGCAACTTCCCATTTCCCTTCTCCCCCAACTTCCGCCACTGACCTTTGGAGAGAAAGAGGCGGCGATGCGCCGGGTCGGGCAGTTCCTGCGACAACTGGTCCCGCTGACCGTAATCCCACCCGATGATCACCCCCTTTCTCAAGTCCAGATCAATATAATACCGCGTGTTCGCATCCTCTATCTTCTTCGTCACCATCGAGAACCTCCTAATTTCATGATGCGCCGGCAGACAAAATCCAACCTGCGGTCATCTTACACAGCGCGCATGGTCGTAGCTGCTCTTATTGCTGTAGTTGACACTGCCGTAGCTGAAGTAGACATTCCATGCGACGTTGGTGCTGCCGACAAGGGACGAAGACGACCATAGCCAGATGTTCTTCCCTTCGCCCAATGCGGAGTATGAATCGGCAGATCCGTCACCACACCGGCAATCTTCGTGCTTCCGACAATCACTATTCAAGCAATCGGGGGCGGAAACCGGACAAGCCCCGCCATAGGTACTACCGGGACAGTTGATGATGATCTTCCGCAGTTCATCGATGTTCGGCAGTCGAGCGCCCATTGCTTCGCAGTAATCCATGGCCGCCTGCCATGTCATCAGTTTTTCTGACAGAGGGGACCATTCGAGGTCGGCGTAGGTCTGATCGGTGACCCACTTAACCTCGTCATCCCCTCCGCAGGCAATCAGCGCGAACAGCGCCGCAAGGATCATAAGGTATTTGGTCATGGGTCCCCTCTCAAGTTGAACGGGGCCATTATATCAAGCTGAAAAGAGGAGGCAAATTTCTCCGTCCCCGCCCGGATTCAAGCCCTCTCTTTCTTCTCCAACTTCTTGACCGTCCGGTCTTCCGTCAGCAGTTTCATTTGATGAATGGCGATCTTGTTAAGTTTCACCAACCGCTCCGATTGAGAAAGGGCGTCGTTGATGAAATGGGCGTTCAGATTCTCAAGATTTGAAAGGCAAACCAGTTGGGACACATCCGCATAATCTCGGATATTGCCTTTTTTGTCCGGATTCTTCTCCCGCCATATTTTTGCCGTCATGCCGAAAAGCGCCATATTCAAAACATCGGCCTCGGTCGCATACACGAGATCCGCCTCTTCTTTCGTGATCTCCGCGGGTATCAGATTTTCCTTTATCGCATCGGTATGTATCCGATAATTGATCTTGGTAAGGTTGCGCCTGATGTCCCAGCCGAGTTGCTTATACTCCGCCTCTTTCAACCGCTGGAATTCTTGGATGAGATATATTTTGAACTCCGCGCTGATCCACATCCCGAATTCAAAGGCAAGGTCCTTATGGGCATAAGTGCCACCGTAACGACCCGCTTTGGCATGAAGCCCTATCGCGTTGGTCTTCGCGACCCACTCTTTTACGCTTATCTTGTAATTATTCAGCCCTGCTCGGTTTCTAATTGCGGCGAATTCGCCATAATTAAAATTCGGATTGTGGATCTTCTCCCAGATGCCAAGAAATTCAACGGTATTCCTGTTGCGGAGCCAATCGGAAATGAAGAAATCGCCATCTTTTGCCTTGAGCATATCGGTAAGTGAGATATAGTCCCCGTCGTCTTGGGTAAAGACCGCGATCTCGGTGCCCTGAACGATTATTTTCTTCATGCGACCCTCCCTCAAATTTCACCGCGATAATAGCCCCGCCCAATTTTGAAGCAAGAAAATTTGCGGTACCGGCCTTTGGTGAGGAAGAGGCGGCGATGCGCCGTCACGGTGCGGGATTTATCTCCGGCAGTTCCCTGATAAGAAACGGGAAAAGACCCGATGTCGACAATTCGGGATGTCGCAGATCATAATGGGTGACCCAGCCGGTAAGATAGACGGTATCGTTCAAATCGACAACGACATCCATCCCCGAATCGTCCGCGGTGCCGCCCCATAGTTTCGTCCAGAGCCGTTCCCCCGCCGCATCGAACTTCGTCAACATGATATCGGTTCCCGAACCACCGGCAAAAACGGCGTCATCGACATCGCCGGCGGCAGAACCCGTCACAAAAATACCCCCCGAACTATCGATAACCACTCCGTATCCCGCATCATAATCGATACTTCCCCACTGACGGGTCCACTGTTTTTCGCCCGCGGCATTGAACTTCGTCAAAAAGGTATCGGAACACGCCTGATCCCCCTCGCCTAAGACCGAACAAAGTTCCTCGGCAGCGGAATTCCCGTCAAGAGCACCGCGAGTAAGACCGGTAATGAAAACGGATCCCTCGCCGTCGGTTACGACCGCATGGCCTCCATCCCAGACCTCGGTTCCCCACTGCCGGAGCCATTCCCGTGCACCGGTCCGATCGAATTTAACGAGAAAGATATCGCCGGGACGCGTTTCGGCCGTTCCGTCGCCATCGAACGATCCCGCGGTAGCACCGGTAACATAGCTGTTTTCCGAACTATCGAGCGCCAGCGATTCGCCATGTTCATCGTCCATAGTGCCGTACTGTATCGACCACTCGATCATCCCCGTTACGCTTACTTTTGTCAGGAACATATCGCTGCACGGCGCCGTGAACTCTTCCATGGTTTCAGTGCACCGACCATCCCCGATATGCATCTCCCCATCGAAGTCGACCCCTGTGGTGAACCCGGTCACATAGACGGAACCTGAAGCGGCGACCTTTACCGAAGTCCCGCCGTCGTCATCGTCGGCGGTCCCCCATTGCAATGTCCACAACTCCTTGCCATTGCCATCGAGTTTCGTCAAAAAGACATCTTCCGGGCAAGTGATACCGGGTCCCGGACAATCATCATCGTCATGCAAAAGTATATCTCCCCTAGTAGATCCCGTCACATAGACATTGCCCGAATCATCGACCGCCACCGATTGCCCCCAATCGCTCCACTGCGTACCCCACTGTTTGGTCCACAGATGATTGCCGAACAGATCGGATTTCGTCAGGAAGATATCTTCGTAACATCCGTGTTCTTCGGAACAATAGTCAGGCAGAACCGGTTCGGAAGGCCCCCGGCCGATGACGACATAGGTTACGCCGGTCACATAGATGTTACCGGAACCATCGGCCGCGATCCCCAACCCCCGACTGCCGCGAGCCCATTGTTTCGGCCATAGTGGCTCCTCATCGACAAAAACTCCGTCCTCGTCGCTGAACAAGGTATCTTCTTCTTCCAGCAGAGTATCATCTTCCGACACCTCGTCGCTATCGGACAAGACATCGTCGGTGATCATATCTTCCGCCGCCTCCCCCTCGTCTCCCGCCGGTTCGATGAAGTCGTCCGCGGTCGCCGCCGTCTCATCGTTCAGGCCGGCATCGGGATACGGTTCTGTCTGCGGGCTGTCGCAGGCGGCAAGCAGGAAAGAGAGAAAGAAAAGATAAAGAAAGGACCGCATGGGAAACCTCCGTTCGGCATGGGCATGGGACGATCATAGTCGAACGAAACAGGGTTGCAAGAAGAAAGAGGAATTCAATGGGGTCAGAAAGTCAGCGGTCTCACATCTAAATTTCAATAGTTTTCTTCTCCCCCAACTTCCGCAACTGACCCGCTTAGTTTGAATTACCGCCGTTTTCGGGTATGATCGCCCGAACGAATTCAGGGAGGATACGATGAAGTACCTGCTGACGCCGACCATCGCCGCACTATTGCTGTTCATCGGCTGTTCGAGTTCCGGCACCACAGAGCACGACGAGGACACTTTGGTGAACGACACCGCGACCGACGAAACGGCCGACACCGCCGCCGACGATGCCGCGACGCCGACCGACGACACCACCGACACCGTCGCCCCCGACGAGGCGGCCGACGACATCCTGACCGACGACGGCGAGACGCCCGATAGCGACGACGGGTTCCTTTCGGGTTTCGATACGACCGGAAAGACCTGCGTCACCGACATCCCCGACGGCCGCATCGTCCTCGCGACGGCCAACGACTATCAGGACGACACCGCGCCGTGGCGCGTCTGGGTGCTGGTGCTCGCCGACGACGGGACGCTCACCGACACCGGAAAGTACTTCGAGACCGACAAGAAACTCGAAAGCATCGGGTTCAACGCCAACGGACGACTCGCCGCCGTATCGTCGTGGGAGACCGGCTTCGTGACGCTCTTCGCGCTCGTCGGTCGGACGCTCTGCATCGCACAGACCGGGATAGTCCTGCCGAACCTCGCCGAGAGCGAACGGGTGATATTCGACCAGATAACGGCCGATCCGCTCGACCCGCACCGATTCTACCTTACCTACGGCAATCCCATCACGACCGACGAATACTCCCACTACAGCGGCGGCATCTACACGATGACGGTCGACGACACCGGCCACGCCGAGATAGCGACCGACCACCCCGCCATGCATGTCCCGACCGCCTTCACGCCGCTTCCGGGCGGCATGCTGGCGGTGGCGCTCGGCGGCAAGGAATTCTTTTCCGATGAATTGACGGCGGGCCCCGACGATCTGGCGGTGCTCGACCTCTCGGGCGATACACCGTTGGTACTCCAGTGGTACGATGTCTGGGGAACGCCGGGGGCGAACGGAGCGGGCCCCTCGGTGAAATCCATCGGGGTCTCCGCCGACGGCGACTATCTGCTCATCGCCAATTCGAGCGAGTACGCCGAGGATCCGGGACTTATAAAACTCTTATCGAATGACGAATTCGCCGACGGCATCACCGAACTGGTCGAATTCTCCGACGCGGCGCTCGACTCGCCCGATTACCTCGTGCTCAACAATGCGGGCGACACCGCGGTGGTGATGAACGGTTACTTCAAGGGGGCGACGCTCGCCGTGACCGACGAGGCGATCACCTATGTGAAGAAGGAGACGCACGACCTCGTCCAACCGATGGTGAAACTGTACCGGCCGCCGTTCGCGGATCATGTCCTCATCAGTTCGTTCCGCAGTTCGAACGACGAATCGGCATCCATCACCGTCGCGGAGATAACGGCCGCGGGGCTCGTCGAGGTCTCATCCACCCCGGTGCCGCTCACCGGCACCTTCATGATCGACAATTTGGCGGTACAGTAAGGGATCCGTCCCTCCCCCGATCGAAAACGGGGGAGGGACGGCAGAGGGAGGGATACCTTACTTCTTCCCGAGCACCGACTTGACCGTCTCGACCAGTTTCTCCGGGGTGACCGGCTTGTCGAGGATCTTGGCGATGCGGGCCCAGGTGAAGCCCGCTTCGGCGAGCCAGCCCGGGTTCTGACCGTCGCTGGTGAGCAGGATGATCGGGATCTTGGGCATGGCCGGATCGGTCGCCATCTTGCCCGCGAATTCCAGACCCGCCCGCGGGTTCTCCATCATGACATCGAGGACGATGATGTCGGGGCGGAATTTGTTGATCTTCTCGGTCGCCTCCTTGGCGCTGCCCGCGTCCTCCACGGTGAAACCCTTGGCCGTGAGGGCCAGTTTGTTCTGCACGATGATGTCCTGATCATCGTCCACTAAAAACACTCTCTTCGACATGACGCTCTCCCTCTGCTCAGGTTATTATGCCGGGAAGGATGACGGTAAAGACCGAACCTTCCCCTTGTCGTGACTCCACGGATACCTCTCCATCGTACAGGGCGACGATCTTCTTGACGATCGACAATCCCAGACCGTTGCCTAGTATGTTCTTCGTGTTCTCGTTGCGGATGCGGGTGAATTCCTTGAACAGTTTCTCGGTCTCTTCGGCGGTCATGCCGATGCCGGTGTCGCGGCACTGCAGTTTGAGCGCGTGGCCGATCCGCTGGCCGGTGAGGGTGACCGCGCCCCCCTCCTTGTTGTATTTTATCGCGTTGGTGAGGAGATTGTTGATGACGATCTCCAGTTCGACGCGGTCGACCTTCACGACGACATCGGGCAGGTCCTGCGTCAGCGTGACGCCCCGTTTGGCCGCCTGAGCCCTGACCCCGTCGAAGAGGTCGCCGGCGATGTCGGCGAGGTGGTGTTCGGCGATGGTCCGCACCTTCACCCCCGATTCGATGCGGGTGAGGTCGAGCATGTCGATGATCAGCCGCCGCATCCCTTCGAGCCGCAGGATCGACCGTTCGACGCAGGCGTCGTAGGCGGCAAGATCGTCGCCGAGCGTCCGGTTGCGCAGCATGTCGAGATAGCCGGTCACCGCCGCGAGCGGGCTTTTGAGTTCGTGCGAGAGCACGCTGATGAATTCGAACCGGGTCTTTTTGCGCTCTTCGTCGAGTTTCGCCGCGATCCGCTGGAGTACCAGGAACCGCGCCGCCTTCGAGACGCTCAGCCGCAGTTCTTCGGGGGTGAAGGGCTTCGCGAGTATCTCGCTCGCCCCGTTGCGGGTGGCGTTCACGGCGGTGTCCAGCGAGGCGTTGCCGGTGATCATGACCGTCTGCAGGTCGAGTTCCTTCTCGACGATGTAGGCGAGCAGGTCGGTCCCCTGCATGCCGGGGAGGCGCTGGTCGAGCAGGAGCAGATCGACCGGCCCGGTCTCGATGAGGCCCTTCGCCTCCTCGGCGGTCCCCGCGAAGAGGACCTTCAGCGCGTATTCGTCGGGGAGCCACGGCATCCGTATCCGCAGGCCGTCGAGCACCAGCGAACAACTTTCGCGCATCCGCGGATCGTCGTCGACGATGAGGAGTCTCAGGGCGTTCATGGTCATGCTCCCAACAGTCTCTTGATCTCTCTGAGTATCTGGTCGGGCCGTATCCCCTTGTCCATGATGAGATCGGCGCCGGTCCAGTTCGCGCCGTACTCCGAATCGGCCGCGAACCGGTAGCCGGTCTCGCCGGTGACGCCGGTCGCGAGGATGACCTTCGCGTCGGGGTAGCGCCCCTTGAGTTTGTGCCCGACGATGAAGCCGCTGTCGTAGTGGTCCATCATCAGGTCGAGTATCGCGAGGTCGGGCTTGAAGTTCTCGAGGCAGGTGAGCGCCCCCTCTTCGCTGTGGGCCGTCTCCACGGTGTAGCCGTGCGCGGCGAGCAGCATCCTGACCGGTTCGAGGAAATCGGGGTCGTCGTCGACCAGCAGTATGTTCCGTTTTTCTTCGTTCATCGTCTTCTCCCTTATAACAGATCGGTCCGCGCCTGATAGGTCGTATGGAGCAGTTCGTGGCTCAGGTGGCCCCCCGGTTTGCCGAGGAACTTCCCGTAGAGGTCGGCCACCGCGCGGTTCTTGTGGCTCACCCGCAGGGTCGCCGCCGCATCGATCGCGTAGAGCGCCGCCAGCCGTTTTTTCACATTGTCGCGGTCGAGGCCGCGCGGCTGACCGCCGCCGTTTATGCAGCCGCCGGGGCACGACATGATCTCGATGAAGTGGTAGGGGCTCTTCCCGGCCGCCACTTCGTCGAGCACCTTCCGCGCGCTCCCGAGGCCGCTCACGACCGCCGCCTTAAGCGTCAGCCCGCCGAGCGTGAGGGTCGTTTCGCGCAGTCCTTCGCCGTCGCGCACCGCCGCGACCACGAGGTTCTCCAGTTCGCGGCCGGTGATGAGGTAGTGGGCCGTCCGGATCGCCGCCTCCATCACCCCGCCGCTCGCGCCGAAGAGTTTACCGGCGCTCGACCGTTCGCCGAACGGCAGGTCGCAGGCGACCGGTTCGAGTTTGCCGAGGTCTATAGAGTACATCCGGATGAGTTTTGCCAGTTCGCGGGTCGTGAGGACCGCGTCGATGTCGGGGGCCCCCTTCACCAGCATCTCTTCGCGCTCCGCCTCGAATTTCTTGGCGGTGCAGGGCATGGCGCTGACCGAATAGACCGCCTTTTTATCGAGCCCCTGCGTGTCGGCCCAGTAGTGGCGGATGACCGCGCCGAGCATCTGCTGGGGGCTCTTGCAGGTCGAAAGGTGCGGCAGTACCGTCGGGTAGAAGGTCTCGGCGAACTTTATCCACGCCGGACTGCACGAGGTGATCATCGGCAGTACGCCGCCCCCCTTCACCCGCTCCACCAGTTCGGTCGCCTCCTCCATGATGGTGAGGTCGGCCGAGAAGGAGGTGTCGAACACCGCCGTGAAGCCGATCTTCTTAAGCGCCGCGGTCATGAGTCCCATGATGTCGCTCCCGGCGGGCAGGCCGAACTCCTCGGCCAGCGACACGCTGATCGCCGGGGCGTGCTGGATGACGACCGTTTTCTTCGGGTCCTGCAGGGCGTTCAGCACTTCGCGGAGGCTGGAGCGTTCGGTGAGCGCACCGGTCGGGCAGGCCATGACGCACTGGCCGCAGGCGACGCAGGTCGAGAGGTTGAGGCTCCGGTCGAAGGCGGTCGATATCCTGCTTTTCGAGCCGCGACCGCTGAAATCGAGCGCCGAAACGCCCTGTATCTCTTCGCAGGTACGGACGCATTTGCCGCACAGGATGCATTTTTCCGGGTCGCGCATGATGGCGGGGCTGGAGTTATCGACGAACTGCGCTATCCGTTCGCCGGTGATGCGCCGCTGGCGCACCCCCAGTTCTTCGGCCAGTTTCTGCAGGTCGCAGGTGAGGTTGCGGTCGCAGTAGAGGCAGTCGTCGGGGTGGTTGGCGAGCAGTAACTCGACGATGGTCTTGCGCGCTCTCAGCGCCTTTACGCTGTGGGTCGCCACCGACAGCCCCGGCGCGGCGGGGAAACTGCACGACGGGATGAGTTGCCCGGTCGCGGTGTCCTCCACCACGCAGATGCGGCAGGCGCCGACCGGCGGCAGACACTCGATGTGGCACAGGGTCGGCACCCGGATGCCGGCGCGCTTCAGCGCGCTCAGCACCGTTTCGCCCTGTTCGAACGATATCGCGGATCCATTCGCTCTCATCTGTTCCATGACACTCCCCTATTCCGTTTCTATCGCTTTGAACGGGCAGGCGGCCATGCAGGCGCCGCACCGGATGCATTTTTCATCGATGATGTAGTGCGGCGATTTGGGCGCCCCCTTGATCGCGCCGACCGGACATTTCTTCGCGCAGAGTGTGCACCCCTTGCACTGCTCCTCGACGATCCGGTAGGTGAGCAGATCCTTGCAGGCGCCCGCAGGGCACTTCCGGTCGTAGACATGGGCGTCGTATTCGTGCCGGAACCATTTGAGCGTCGAGAGGACCGGATTGGGCGCCGTCTGCCCCAGCCCGCAGAGGCTGGTCGAACGGATCACCTCGGCCAGTTCGGTCAACTGCATGATCCCCTGAAAGCGCTGGAGCGCCTGCTCGCCGGTCTCGTTCCGGCGCGAACGGGTGATCGCCTGGAGTATCTCGAGCATCCGGCGCGTCCCTTCGCGGCACGGGATGCATTTCCCGCACGATTCACGCTGGATGAAGTCCATGAAGAACTTGGCCACATCGACCATGCAGGTATGTTCGTCCATCACCACCAGACCGCCGCTCCCCATCATCGCGCCGACCTTCTTCAACTCCTCGTAGTCGATCTTGGTGTCGAGGTTCGCGTCGGGTATGCAGCCGCCGCTCGGGCCGCCGATCTGCACCGCCTTGAAGCGGGCCCCGTGTTCGATGCCGCCGCCGATGTCGAAGACGATCTCGCGGATGGGGGTCCCCATCGCCACCTCGACGAGCCCCGTGTTGACCACCTTGCCCGACAGGGCGAACACCTTGGTGCCGGCGCTCGACCCGGTCCCGACCGCCGCGAAGTGCTCCGCGCCGTTCCGGAAGATCTCCGGGACATTGGCGAAGGTCTCGACATTGTTGATGACCGTCGGCTTGCCGAAGAGCCCCTTCACCGCCGGGAAGGGCGGGCGGGGACGCGGCATCCCGCGTTTCCCTTCAATGCTGTTGATGAGCGCCGTTTCCTCGCCACAGACGAAGGCGCCGGCCCCCATTTTTATGTGCATGCGGAGCGACAGGTCGCTGCCCAGTATCTTATCGCCGAGCAGGTTGCGTGACTCGGCCACCGCGATCGCCCGCTCCAGCCGCTTGATCGCCAGCGGATATTCGGCGCGGATATAGATGTAGGCCTCGCGCGCCCCGATGGCGTAGGCGGCGATGGTCATCCCCTCGAGGAGCCGGTAGGGATCGCCCTCGATGACGGCGCGGTCCATGAAGGCCCCCGGGTCGCCCTCGTCGGCGTTGCAGATGAGATATTTGAGATCGCCCTTCTCGGCGCGGGCGAACCGCCACTTCTTGCCGGTCGGGAAGCCGCCGCCGCCGCGTCCGCGCAGGCCGCTTTTCAGCACCGTTTCGACCGCCTCGTCGGGCGTCAGCCACGAAAGGGTGTTGCGGAGCGCCTCGTAGCCGCCGCGGGCGCAGTATTCTTCGAGACTTTCAGGGTCGATGACGCCGCAGTTGGCCAGCACCCAGCGGGTCTGCCGCCGGAAGAAGGGATGTTCGGCGAAGGTCGGGACCCCTTTCCAGTGCGCATTGACCCCGTCATCGAACTGGACCAGCGCCGCCTTCGTATCGACCATCCCCGCAAAGATATCGTCGAGTATCCGGGGCGCCTTCTCCGCGGTCGCCTTTTTGAAACTGACCCGCGCCCGGCCGGGAAGTTGGACATCCATGAGCGGCTCTTCGGCGCACAACCCGATACAGCCGGTCTCGACGATGTCGGCATCGATCTTCTTAGCGGCGATCCATTCCCGGACCGCGGCCAGCGTCTGCGCCGCGCCCGCGCCCAGCCCGCAGGTCCCCGCGCCGACGAAGATGACCGGCCGGTCGATCGTTTCGCGGCGGAGTTTCTTTTGCGCCTCGGCGCCGAGTGTGAAGAGGGTGTTCTCAGTTGCCATGTGCCGCCTCCCGTTCCTGATAACTCTTCACGATCTTCTCGACCGCGTCGCCGGTCAGTTTGCCGTGATATTCACCGTTCACGCAGATGACCGGCGCGAGGCCGCAGGCGCCGATGCAGGCGACCACCTCGATCGAGAACAATCCGTCGCGGCTCGTTTCTCCCGCCTTGATCTTGAGTGCCCGCTCGATCCGTTCGAGTATGTCGGCCGACCCTTTGACATGGCAGGCGGTGCCGCGGCACACCATGATGTGGTACTTCCCTTTCGGCGTGAAACGGAACTGATTGTAGAAGGTCGCCACGCCGTAGATCTTCGAGGCGGGGACCCCCAGATGACGGCCGATCAGCGCGACCGCCTCCTTGGAGATGTAGCCGTCGGTCTCCTGCACCTCCTGCAGGATCGGGATGAGTTTATCCCGCCCTGCTCCCGGATACCTCGTCAGCACCTGTTCGGTCATCGTGTTCATGAGTGACTCCTATCGGAAAGTAACCGTTCGATCTCTTTGAGCAGTTGATCGGGGCGGACCGGTTTATCGAGGAACGCGGCGACCGGCAGCCACTCCTCGTCGGGCTCCACCGGGAAATCGCTCGCGATGACCCGCTTCACCCCGCTCAGGATGATGACCGGCGTGGTCCGCAGTTCGGCGTCCTTGGCGAGTTTCCGCGATATCTCGAACCCGTCGGGGCCCGGCATCCCGGCGAACAGGACATCGAGCAGTATCAGGTCGGGCCTCTCGCGCCGGGTCAACTCCACCACCTCTTTGGAGCGATGGGTCACCGCCACGGTGAACCCGACATTCTCCAGCAGGGTGCGTAGCGCGCTGACCATCTGGACATCGTCGTCGGCGATCAGGATCTTTCTCTGCATATCGTTCTCCCGTTATCCTATCTCGAAACTGAACTCGACCCACTTGCCGGGCTCCGATTCGGCCCATATCTCGCCGCCGTGCTTCCGGACGATCTCGCGGCAGGCGTACAGCCCGAGCCCCGAACCCCGTTTTCCGGCGTTCTCCGGCGAATAGATGCGCGAGAACTTCTTGAAGAGCAGGTCCATCTTCTCGCGCGGTATCCCCGTCCCTTCGTTATAGACGCTGAATACCCGGCGGCCGTCCCGCACCTTTTCGCGCAGACGGATGGCGCCGCCTTCGCGGCCGTATTTGACCGCGTTGCCCAGCAGGTTGTCGTAGACGATGCGCAGCAGATCGGGGTCGGCGTCGACCATCGTATCGTCGTGGACGCCGATGTCGAGCGTCATGTGGTGCCGGCGGATCTCTTCGGCCAGCCCGTTTATCGCCGGGTCTATCACCGCGCTCTTGAGCGCCGTATTGCGCCGGTTGATGACATAGTCGCCCTTCTCGAGTTTCGACAGGTCGAGATAACTGCGGATCAGTTCCTTGAAGTAGTCGAGGCTTTCGGCGACATTGTCCAGACCCTTCTTCTGCTTATCGTTGAGTTCGCCCAGATAGCCGTCCTTGACCGTGTGGAGACTGAGGACGGCGCTCGCGAGCGGGTTTTTCAGTTCATGGCTGATGAATCCCAGCATGTCGATGTAGTTGCGGTTGGTCATCTCGAGTTCGCTGTTGAGCGCGGCCAGTTCCCGCTGTTTCCGCTCGATCTCGGCGGTGTGCCGTTCTATGTCGTCGGCCATATTGTTGAACGACCGGGTGAGATCGCCCATCTCGCCGCCGAAACTCTCGGTCACCCGCGCCGACCGTTCCCCTTTGATGAGGCGCGCCGTAGCGTCACGCAGTTTCCTGACCGGTTCGAGTATGCTCCGCGCGATCAGGATGAATACGACGATGCTCAGGATCATCGCGACGAAGATGACCGACACCACGCTCGCCACCGCCTTGAAACGGATATCGCGGTACTTCTGTTCAAGTTCGCCCACATAGAGCATGCCGATGATGTTGTTGTCGGGATCGCGGAGCGGTTCATAGTAGGAAAGGTACCACGCGTCGACCACCCACGCCCGCCCCGACCACGCCTCGCCGTGCAGGAGCACCATGTCGGCCACATCGGCCGCCGCCGATGTGCCGGTCGCCCGGCCCGCCTTGTTCCCGACGACATTGGTGGCGATCCGCTTGTCGCCCATGAAGATGGTCGCGGTGCCGACCGAGCGGCCTTTGTAGTAGTCGCCGTAGGAGACCGCGTCGCGCACCGTGTCGATGAAATCGTTGTTGCCGTTGATGAGGATACCCGACGAGATGATCCCGATGAGTTTCCCTCCCCGCATGACCGGGACCGCGGTGCCGGTGAACATCCCGTTGGGTTCGCCGGTCGCGTCGACCGCCCGCTCCAGCAGGCTCTCCCCTTCGCGGATGAGCGCCGAACGCGCTATCACGATGGTCCCCTCGATGCTCTTCCCGTTCAGCAGGACATGGCGGATGAAGGGGTTGTCCGATATGTCGTCGCCGCGGTTGAAGGGGGGCCGCGTCCGCAGGAGCACCGTGCCGTCGGCCGACACGATGTTGAGAAGGTCCATGTGGTGCTGGAGCCTGAAGTTGTTGAACTTCTCCTGCACCGCGGCGGCCAGTTTCGGGTCGCGGGGATTATCGAGGAAATCGCGGAGCAGTTCGTTCTGCGCCACCACCGCGAGCACCTGATGAGCGTCGCGGTTCTTCTGATTGAATGCCTCGCGCGCCCAGCGGATCGCCACTTCGACCCGGTGCTGTGCGTCGTTGATCGTATTCTTGTTTATCCAGAGGGTACTGACCGTTGAGAGAGTTATGGCGAGCATCAGGAATATCGCCACCGTCGTCAGGATGAATTTGGTCAGGAGCCGCATCGTATCACCTCGTCAAAAAACATGATACATAGCACAAATGCCGTGCCAGACGACGAAATGCTCTTTCTGACTTTATAACACGTTGAATTTTATCTGATATATTTTTTTATAGCAGTGCGATGAGTTGCAAGGCGTCTATTTTAAAATCGTATTCGATGTACACATGTTCAATTGGACATGTGCAGAAATTAGACAGCCTGCGATCAGCCTTTGCCGCGGAACTTTTCGAGGTCGATCCGGTACTTGACCACCTTATTATAGAGGGTGCCGCGCGCGATCCCCAAACGGGCCGCCGCGGCGCGAAGATTGCCGCCGGTCTCTTCGAGCATCCGCAGTATCGTCTCGTACTCCCGCGCCTTGAGCGACGGCCCTTCCGGCAACGCCTGCCGCTCGCTCCCCCCCTGCAGGTGGTCGGGCAATTCGGCGGGCGTTATCTCGGGGCGCTCCATGATGTTGACCGCCCGCTCCAGCACATTCTCCAGTTCGCGGATGTTGCCGGGCCACGGATATGCCTTGAGCAGGTGCATCGCATCGGGGGTGATGGCGGGATGGGGCTTATTCATCGCGTGGGCCGACCGTTTGGCGAAATGGAGCGCGAGCGCCTCGATGTCCTCCACCCGTTCGCGTAGCGGCGGGATGGTGATGGCGAGGACATTGAGCCGGTAGTAGAGATCGTCGCGGAACGCCTTCTGTTCAACCGCTTTTTTGAGGTCGTGGTTGGTGGCGGCGATGACGCGGACATCTATCTTCTTCGGGTAGGTGCCTCCCACGCGGACCACTTCGGAACTCTGGAGGACCCGCAGGAGGTTCACCTGCGCTTCGAGCGGCATATCGCCGATCTCGTCGAGAAAGATGGTCCCCTCGTCGGCCAGCTCGAACTTCCCCGGCCGCCCCTCTTTCTTCGAACCGGTGAAGGCGCCCCCTTCGTAACCGAACAGTTCGCTTTCCACCAGATCGCGCGGCAATGCGCCGCAGTTGACCGCGACGAATGAATGGGCCGCCCGGTCGCTGAAATTGTGTATCGACTGGGCGAAGAGCTCTTTGCCGGTGCCGCTCTCGCCCAGTAGGAGCACATTCGACCGGCTCTTGGCCGCCGTCCGCGCCAGCTTCACCGCATCCTGCAAGGCCTGCGAAGCGCCGATGATGTCGGAAAAAGAAAGGTAGGCGCGCGAACCGGCTATCTTGCCCGCCAACTGATGGAGCGATTTCGCCTCCTTGAGGGTGATGACCATGCCGCCGACCGCCCCTTCGCTCTGTATCAGTGCGGCGGAGACCGAACAGTGGAATTTACGGTCGCGCAGGGAGAGGATCGCCTCGCGGTCGTGGATGTTCGCGCCGTCGGCCATGATCTTGAAGAAATTGATGCCGTCGGGGATGACGGTGTAGATCGACCGCCCGGCGTGATCCTCCGGCCCGAGCCCGAGCATCCGTCGCGCCGGCGGGTTGATCTCCCGTATCTTCTCGTCGCCGTCGATGACCACGATACCTTCGGCGATCGACTCGACGATCGCCTGCTGTTTCTGCATCGCCACCGTCTTTTCGGCAAGCGCATCCTCGATGTGCAGCTGCCGTTCGATCGCCCCGGCTACCGCGCCGACGAGTCCCAGCGAATGGGCGTTGACCAGATCCCAGCGGCAGATAAGGCAGAGACAGCCGAGTATCTTCCCCTCCTTGTCGTGGATGGTGTCGCCGCTCGCGTACCAATAGTGGAGCGCTTCGAGGTAGTGTTCCCCCGCCCAGATATCGAGCGTCCGGTCCTCGATGAGCGCCGTGCCGACGGCGTTGGTCCCGATATCCTCCTCGCGCAGGCGGCTCCCCAGTTTCGGCGCCGTGTCGCGCGCCAGCATCTCCGGGGACCCGAACAGTTCCAGCACGATCCCCTGCCCGTTGGTGATCATGATGATGCTCTCGGGGTCGTTCATGAAGGAGATGATCTTCTTCATGTAGGGGACCGCGACGCCGAGCATCCGGCGGCTTTCGTGGATCCGGTTGATCAGTTCGCCCGACGAGGCGACCGGCAACTTTTCCATGCGGCGCGGCACGCCGAAGGCGCGGCTCCGCTCCCACGAGGCGAGCAGATAGGGATGGATGATCGCGGTATCGACCCTCTCCCCGTCCCAGAAACGGGCCCACTGTTCGCGGATGATATGGCGCCGTTCAAGATCTATCATGCGTTCCTGTTCATCACGGTCCTCACGCCGTGCATACTATCCCGTACCAACCGTTGAAGCAAGAAATTCGGTAAGACATCATTCCGGCTGGCAGGGGCATTGCCAGGGGCACGCCGCTTCTTATTAATTCTTCCGTAAATCGGGAACGGTAGCGTCGATCCTCTTCATCACGCCGTCGTCGAGCAGCGTTTTCATGGCGCCTACCCTATCCTCTTCATTATCGCGTCACGGAGTTTTCGTTGCAACTTCCCGTGTTCGTCCGGCGAGAACTGCAACGCGCTCTTCGATCAGTGGCATATTTCTCCCCTATTGTGATCAGGCCAATTCCATTCTCTGCACATAGATATCGCGGTCATGTCGCCGGACCACCTCCAACCTCACCGCGCGGCATCCGAGTTTGGCGTAGAACGGCACGGCATTGAGCGTCGCCTTGATCAGCACCGGGCGTACGCCGATCTTCTCGACCGCGAAACGGAACAGGTCGGCCCCGTATCCCTTCCGGTGGTTACCCGGATGGACGAAAAGTCCGACGATCTCCGCCCCCTCGACATGCACGAAACCCCGAACGATCCCGCCATCGGTCAGCGAGAACACCTCGGCCTTGGCGATGACACCCGCCATCCCCTCCGCGCTGCGTCCCTTGTGCCAGATGGCCATGACCTCCGGCGGATAGGACGGCGCACAACCGACATTCGTCGCTTCGACCATGATATCGAATAGGCGCGTGGCTTGCGCTACGGTCGCCCTGTCAATTTTTCTCATATCTCATATCTCTCTTGGCTGTTTCTGCCATTTCCCGATGCTCTCTGTGCCAATCGACTATTTCATTTATATGAAAGAATCCGATTTCAAGACTTTCGTCAGATATCTTTATCTCTCCATTTTTTACTCTGCATAAATAAAGAAGGTGAACTGAGGTGTGCGGTTGGCCAAACATCCCCGGCAGTCGTGAAAAGACTTTCGCAAATTTTATAGGCTCAACATCGAGACCTGTTTCTTCGAGGAACTCTCTTTTTAAAGACTGTTCCGGAGTTTCGCCATTCTCGGCCCAACCACCCGGCAATCCCCAATGTTTGTCTTCCGCTCTTTTTTCAAGAAGTATTTTCCCATCTTCAGAGAAAACGGCGCCGTTAACGCCAACCTTCGGTGTGATATAACCCAATTCCCTTCTAAATTGATCAGCAATTTCTTTTGCCGGCAATTCGGCAAAAATCGAATATTGTTGTGATGTTAGATTCAGCAATTGTTCATACCTTGCCAGATCGTATGTGTCTTTCGAGTAGTTCAGTCCCCGTTGAGCTATCGATCGTACTTCATCCAAGAATTCCAACAATGATTTTTGGCTCATAACGTCAAGCTCCTAATATTTTCAGATTTCCCGACCCTAGCGGATCGATATGATTACTCTTCAAAATATCCCGCCTCTTTCAGAATAAGAATCGAGAACGGGTTCAATATCTTCCGCGCATCATCAAGAGTAAAGAAAGCAAATTCAATGCTTTCGTCGTCATTAATCGCAGGAGTTCCGCGCCATGCGGAGACCTCAAACACACAAATTACATTAAAAACCTGATCTCCGTTCGGGTAGACATAAAACATATTTTTTCCGGAGAGAAGCGCCTTCATCTCCATTTTCTCGATTTTCAATCCGGTTTCTTCAAAAAGTTCTCGGTGAGCAGTCTCTTCAAAACTTTCGCCGGGCTCCATAGCTCCGCCGATGGTGCTCCACTTGCCCGAGTCGGTCCTTTTCTGGAGCAGTATCGCTCCTTCGCCGTTCTTAACAACAATGCACACGCCCGGCATTATCAAAGGCTGATGACCAACATGCTTTCTCAATTCCATGATGTAGCTCATCTCTGGCTCCTATGATTTTAGTGCGCGATCAACCGCCAGCTCCCAGAAGGTATGGGTCTGCACCTGTTTGAAGCCCATTTTCTCGTTGATGGCGAGCATCGCATCGTTCACCTCGGCATTCGAGGTGCGGATCGATTGTATCCGCGGCCAGTGCTCGATAAGATGGAGCGCGTTCTGCGCCTTGACCAGCTTCCCGAAACCGTTGCCCCGGTACCGGGAAACGGTCATGGTATTGTTCTGAAAAGCCTGTGTCGGCTGAGAGCGGTTAAGAGCAAGCTCCGATATCGCGGCGAATTCGCCGCTGAGGGTATCGCGGACCCACGCGATGAGAATATCGTTCCCGCCGTTGACGATGAACCGCCGGATGATCGCCCGCATCGCGTCGGGCGTCATGGCGGTCTGCGTGGTCTCCAGTTCGCCGTGCGGCGCATCATTGATGCTGTTGTAGGCAACGACATACCGATCGATATGTTCTTCCGGTATCCGGTTGTGCCACACGCCCGATTCAAACCCGGCCTTCGCCCCCGCCGCGATCCACCGCCGCATCAGCGCGATATCGATATCCTTGGTGAACAGCCGGCCCCCCTTCTGCACGATCCCCTTCTGCGCGCCTCTCCGGATGAGGAACGGTTCGCCGGAAGGAACATTGTCCACCGTGAACAGGAAGAGTTTGGCAAGACCCACCGCATGCGCTTCGCTACGCAACCTATCAAGTAGCCGATTGCCGATGCCGCGCCGCCGGAATTCGGGCAGGACCTCGATATCGGTGAAAACGATCCCCCAGCCGTCATACCGGGCAAATGATCCGCCTCCCGCCACCACGCCGTTATCGTAGGCAAGAAAGGTCCGCTCCACGCAATTCCCCGATGTCATGCCGGACTTCGCGGTCCTGAGGAAGGGTTCCCTCTCGACCGGCTCCCCATTAATATCTTCGTAGTACCGCCCCATGACGCGATGGTAGTCGTGCCACTCTTCCGTGGTCGCCGTTTCGGCAAAAAGTCTTTTAAGCTCTATCACAGGCCCTCCAGAATTACTTCCGTTTCGGTCATTCCGCCGCGATAATACGCCCGCCCGAACCGCGAATCAAGAAATTCTTATGAAATGCCGCATGGCCGCGAAAAAAAAGGGCGCCCCCGTGCGAGGCGCCCCCACAGAATGGAAGTGTTTCGGATCTAGCGGATGCTGTCGCGTTCGTGGTAGTGCGTGTGAAGGAGTTCGTGCGCCTTGTGGCTGTTGGCCGAACCAAGAAACTCCTTGTATATCTGGGCCACGGCCGGAGAGAGGTGCGACTTGCGCAGTTCGCGCTGTTCGTCCTCTTTGTAGATGGCCGCCGCGCGCTCGGTCTTGATCTTCCACGAGGTCGGTCTCGGCTGGCCGCCGCCGCCGACGCAACCGCCGGGACAGCCCATGATCTCGATGAAGTGGAAGGATTTCTCGCCCTTCCGCATCGCGTCGAACAGACGGCGCGCCGCGCCGGTCGAATGGGCGACCGCCACCTTCACGGTGACG
>JAKLFG010000042.1 GCA_022711315.1 bacterium
ACTCCAACTGCCGCTCCATGTCTGCGCATAGGAGTACGACGAGGTGCCGTTGTAGTACACCGTGTTGCCCGGGGCGCCCGAGCAGGTGTAGGTCCGCGTATCCGAAACACAGGCCGACACGCCGTCCCAGTGGTAGGTGGCGGCACAGGCGAAGCCACAGGTGTTGTTGTCTGGCGTCGCATCGTAGTAGGCGGTCGCGGGCGGCGTCCAGCCGCCGCCGTCGGTGTAGGTCTGTGGGATGGAGTATGCAGTCAAGCCGTTGTGGTAGGTAGCGTTGCCGGGAAGACCGCTGCAGGCCTGGGTCCGCGAGTTGATGCAGGAGGAGCCGTTCCACTGGTAGTTCGCGGCGCATTTGTATTCGCAGGTGTTGTTGTTGGGCACACCGTCATTGTAGTAGGGGGTCGTCGGCGGCTGCCAACCTGTGCCGTCGGTATAGGTCTGCGGGATGGAGTATGAGGTCGAGCCGTTGTAGTAGACCGTGTTGGAGGGAGGAGTGTCGCAGGGCTGGGTCCGTGAGTTGACGCAGGCGCCATTGTGTCGCGTGTAGTTCGGTGCGCATTTGTACTCACAGGTGTTGACATCGGGTGCGCCGTCATCGTAATAGGCGATCGCGAGAGGTTGCCAGAGGTCGGCATCGGTATAAGTCTGCGGTATGGCGTAGGAGGTCGTGTCGTTATAGTACACCGCGTTGTCGGGAAGGTTGCCGCATGCCTCGGTCCGGGCGTTGATGCAAGCGGTCCCGCTCCACTCGTAGTCCGCGGCGCATTTGTAGCGGCAGGCGGTGTCGCTGGGATCGGTGTTGTATTCGGTCGTCGGGTCATCGGCGGGGGCCCACGCGGTGCCGTTCCATGTCTGCGTGTAACCCGACACCGTGTTCCAGACGGTACCGGTCGCCGGTTTCGCCGCGCAGGGATAGGGTTGTGTGTTGGCGGTGCAGGTGTCGGTGCCGTTCCAGGTGTAGTTGGGCGCGCACTTGAACTGGCAGGTGTTCACCGCCGGTGTCGCGCTGTAGGTCGCTGTGCTGTCGGGCGGGACCCAATCGCTGCCGCCCCATGTCTGTGAATAGGAATAGGACGAGGTGCCGTTGTAGTACAGCGTGTTCGCCGGCGCTCCGGAACAGATGAGGGTCTTCGTGTCGGGCGCGCAGGTCTCGAAATTCCACGAATAGTGCGTCGAACAGGTGCAGGTGTAGGTCGCCATGCCGTCATTGCATATCGCCGTCGTGTCGCCTTGGTCATCGCAGGGGTCGTCCAGTGTCACGCATTCATTGGTTTCTTTGCAGGTCTTGCCGTCGTCGAAGTTCCATCCGTCCGAGCAGTTGCAGGTATAGGTCCCCACCCCCTCCTGACAGGTGGAGTCGAGGTCACCCTCGTCGTTGCAGGGATCCCCTTCGCATTCGTTGGTCTCCTCGCAGATCGTCCCGTTATCGTGCCAGCCGACCGAGCAGTTACAGGTATAGTCGCCCGGGGTGTTGGTACAGGTGGCGGTGGTGTCGCCCCCGTTGTCGCACGGGTTGCTGTTCACGATGCATTCGTTGATGTCGCGGCAGGATCCGCTTTTGAATTCATAGCCTGCCGTAACGCAGGTGCAAGTGTAAGAGCCACTCGTGTTCGTGCAGGTCGCGGCCGGATCCCCGTTGTCGTCGCAGGGGCCCCTGCCGTCGGGGGCGCATTCGTCGATATCTTTGCAGCCGCCGCCGGAGAAACCGAACCCGCTGCTACAGATGCAGGTGTAGGCGCCGACAGTGTCGACGCAGGAGCCGCCGCTGTCGCCGTGGTCGTTGCAGGGGTTGGCCATCGTCACGCACTCGTTCACCTCTTCGAACGCCGTGGTGAAGGAAAATGCGTGATCGGTCGCCAGACCATTGCCGGCTTCGTCCTGTGCTCCGGTCGTCACGGTGAAGGTATAGAGGGTGCCATAGGCGAGCGAGGCGTCCGCCGTGAAGGTCGCCGTGAAGGTGACCCCGTCGTAACTGACCGCGCCGCTTATCGCCGTGTCGCCCTCTTCCAGTATCAGGGTGGCCGTCGTCAGGGTCGCTTCGTTCATCGACTCGCTGAATACTATCTCTACCGTCGTCGCGATGCCGACCCCCGTTGCGTCGGCCGCCGGAGTGTTCTCAACTACCGTCGGTGGCGTCGTGTCGGTGAAAAGGTCGTCGTCGGAAAGGAAGGTGTCCTCATCGGTCGCGCCTGGATCGTCGGTAACGACCGGGGTGTCGTCGTCTGTGTCGATCGCCTCGTCAGCCTCTTCTTCGTCCGGCGGCAGTTCCTCATCGATGATGACATCGTCGACTGCCCCGTCGGTCGTCTCGTCGGTGACGGCGGCATCTTTATCAACGACCACGACATCGTCAGGCAGAGCCACGCATTCCCCGTTCTGACAGGTGTAGCCGTCCTCGCAGTCGAACGCCGTGATGCATTCGGCGGAATTCGGCGTGTTCGAGGAACAACCAAAGAAGAGAAGGAGCACGGCCGACACCGCAGAAAAAAGCATCGTTCTCTCACGCACCATTGGGGGACCCCCGCGCATAAATGAACATCTGGGAAATATTCTAGGAAAAAGACGAGGAAAAGCAAGCACTTTTTCAGCGTGAAAAAGCGGGGACTTACTTCACGAGGCCGGCGAAGCCCATGAAGGCGAGCGAAAGGAGCCCGGCGGTGATGAGCGCTATCGGGGCGCCCCGCATCGGCTTGGGGATGTCGACGAGCGCGAGCCGTTCGCGAAGTCCGGCGAAAACGATGAGTGCGAAGGTGAAGCCGATCGCGTTGGCGACCGCGTAGACCATCGCGTCGGCCAGCGGCATGTTCTTCTTGATGACGAGCAGGGCCACGCCGAGCACCGCGCAGTTGGTCGTAATGAGCGGCAGGAAGATACCGAGCGCCTGATAGAGCGGCTGGGATATCTTTTTCAGGATGATCTCGACCATCTGCACGAGCGCCGCGATGACGAGAATGTAGACGACCGTCTGCATGAACCCGATGGAGAGCGGTATCAGCACGAGGGTCTGGATGAGATAGGTGACGAGCGTTGCGAGCGTCATGACGAAGACGACCGCCGCCCCCATTCCGACCGAGGTCGACACCTTGCTCGACACGCCGAGGAAGGGGCAGATGCCGAGGAAGAGCGCCAGCACGATGTTGTTGACGAATATCGACCCGATGATGATGTTGAAGTATGTCATGGCCTACCCCCTACGCCGTTTTCTTGACGAATTTATTCACGAAGGCGATCACGAGCCCGAGGGCGATGAATGCGCCGGGCGGCAGGATGAAGAGGAGGATGGTCGTCGGGTTCTCGCCGAACAGCGGGAAGCCGAAGAACTTGCCGTCCCCCAGTATCTCGCGGATGCCGCCGAGGATCGTGAGGGCGATCGCAAAGCCGAGCCCCATCCCGAGCCCGTCCAGCAGACTGCCCAGCACACCGTTCTTCGAGGCGAAGGCCTCGGCGCGGGCGAGGATGATGCAATTGACGACGATGAGCGGGATGAAGACGCCGAGCGACTCGGAGAGGGCCGGGGTGAAGGCCTGCATCGAAAGATCGACTATCGTCACGAACGAAGCGATGACCACGATAAAGGCGGGGATGCGGACCTTGTCGGGGATGAGGTTCTTCAAGAGCGCGATGACGACATTGGAGCACACGAGGACGAAGGTCGCCGCGAGTCCCATGCCGAGTCCGTTGAAGGCCGAACTGGAGACCGCGAGCGTTGGGCACATGCCGAGCAGGAGGACGAAGATCGGATTCTCCTTGACCAGTCCCCGGGTGAAGACCTGCAGGTTGTTCATTTCTCTCCTCCCTTTTTGAAGGCGTCATAGGCTTTCTGGACCGCATCGGAGAAGGCGCGCGAACTGATGGTGGCGGCCGTTATCGCGTCTATCTCACCGCCGTCCTTCCGGACCTTGATATTGTTCGTGCCGGGGTTCTTGCCGTTGTACTGGTCTTTCCACGGGGTATCCATCTTGGTCCCGAGCCCCGGGGTCTCCTTGTGCTCGACCACCGAGGTGCGGTTGATCGTGCCGTCGGGCTTGAAGCCGACCATGAGCCAGACATTGCCCGAATAACCGGAGGGGGAGACCGTCTTGACCGCGACGCCGGCGAGTTCGCCCCCCTGTCGGGCGGGGTAGAGCTCAAGGCCGTCGAAGCCATCGACCGTGTACTTCTCGGCGAGCGGCTTGTTGTCGTAGGTTATCCCCTCGAGCACCGCCGTGATGTTCTTCTCCTGCTTTTTCTGCGCCGCCGCCTCTATCTCGGGGCGGGTCTTCGAGTAGGTGAAGCCGAGGGCGAGCGCCGCGACCAACCCGATGACCAGCAGGACGACGAACATGTTCACGAAGTTCGATTCGAGTTTTTTAGCCATAGTTCACCTCCTTCCCGAAACGGGTCGGCTTGATGTACTTATCGATGAGCGGGACGAAGGCGTTCATGATGAGTATCGAGTAGGAGCACCCTTCCGGGAATGCTCCGAACAGGCGTATGAGGCCGCACAGGAGGCCGCCGCACACCGCAAAGAGTATCTGCCCCTTGACCGTCATGGGACTCGTCACCATGTCGGTGGCCATGAACCACGCGCCCAGCATCGCGCCGCCGGCGAACAGGTGGAACAGCGGGTCGGCGTATTTCGCCGGTTCCATCCACCAGAAGATGCCGGTGATGAGGGCAAGGCCGCCGAGGTAGAAGACCGGGATGTGCCAGGTGATGATCTTTTTGTAGAGCAGGTAGATGCCGCCGAGCAGTATCGCGAAGGCGCTCACCTCGCCGATGCAGCCGCCGACATTGCCGATGAAGAGGTTGAAATAGTCGTACAGTTCGGGACGCTGCGCGACGAGGTCTCCCATCGAGGCGTTCATCTTGACACCCTCTTTGAAAAAGCCGAGCGGGGTGGCGGCGGTGGTACCGTCAACCGTCTTGCCCATTTCCCAGAGCCACTGGGTCTTGACCGGTATCGGCCAGGTCGTCATGTCGACCGGAAAACTCGCCAGCATGAAGGCGCGACCGAGGAGTGCCGGGTTGAAAGGGTTGCGGCCGAGCCCACCGAAGACCATCTTGCCGATGGCGATGGCGAAGACCGACCCGAGCACCATCTGCCAGATCGGGATGCTCGACGGCACATTGAAGGCGAGCAGGATGCCGGTGATGGCGGCCGAACCGTCGAACGCGGTGACCGTTGTCTTCATCAGGTACTTTTGGATGAGGAACTCGGTCAGGATGCAGGCGATGGTCGCGACGAGCGTCACGACGATGGCCCTGATGCCGAAGAAGTAGGCCGAGAAGGCGAACGAGGGCATGAGGGCGATGACGACGCCCCACATCACCTTTTCGGTCGAGAGCGGCCCTTTGGCGTGCGGGGAGAGCGATACGATAGTGTTGCTCATTTCTTGCTCCGTTCTCTTCTGATCCTCATGACGGTGGTCTTCGCGAGCCGGATGTTGTCGAGCAGCGGCCGCGCGGCGGGGCAGGTGAACTGGCAACAACCGCACTCCATGCAATCGGCGGCGTCCTCTTTTTCGGCATCCTCCCAGAGCGCGTATTCGGCCTGTTTCTCGATGAGATAGGGTTCAAGCCCCATGGGGCAGGCGGCGACGCACTTGGCGCACCGGATGCAGGCTCCCGGCGCGTTGCGCCTGGCGTCCGCCTCGTCGACGAGGATGACCCCGCTGGTCCCCTTGGTGACCGGGATGTCGGTGTTCACCATCGCCTTGCCCATCATCGGGCCGCCATTGATGAACTTGGCGGTACCTTCGGGGGCGCCGCCGCAAGCGTCGATGAGTTGGGTTATCGGGGTGCCGACGCGGACGAGGAAGTTGGCCTTTCTGGGGAGTTTTTTGCCGGTCAGCGTCACGATGCGCTCGAAGAGCGGCTTGTTCTTCTGGACCGCCTCATAAACCGCGACCGTCGTGCCGACATTGTTGACCACACACCCGACATCGAGCGGCAGTTTGCCCGATGGCACCTCGCGGTTGAGAATGGCCTTGATGAGTTGTTTCTCGGCCCCCTGCGGATACTGCACCTTGAGCGCCTGCACCGTGATGCCGGGGTGATCCTTCGCCTTGCGCGACAGGATCTCGATGGCGTCGGGTTTGTTGGCCTCGATGCCGATGACCGCCCGCTCGACGCCGAGCGCCGTCATGAGTATCCGTGTCCCGACCAGAACCTCGTCGGCCCGTTCGAGCATGACGCGGTGGTCGCTTGTCAGGTACGGTTCGCACTCGACGGCGTTGATGATGAGCGTGTCGACCTTCTTCCCCTCGGGCACCATATATTTCACATGGGCCGGGAAGGTGGCGCCGCCGAGCCCGACGATGCCCGCCTCTTTGAGCCGGTCGACGATCGCCTTCTTGTCGAGCGAGATATCTTTTTTCAGTTCAGGACTCCGGTCGATGGTCGGCTCCCACTCATCCCCCTCGACATCGATGATGACGGCGGGGCGCTTGTAGCCCGACGCGTCGACGACCGCGTCGATCGCGAAGACGGTGCCCGACACCGACGAATGGACGGCGGCCGAGATGAAGCCCTCGCCGGCCCCGATGAGCGTCCCCACCCGCACCTTGTCGCCCTTCTGGACGATGGGCTTCGCCGGTGCGCCGAGGTGCTGGCCGAGGTGGATGAAGGCGCGTTTCGGCAGGGCGGCCGCCTCGATGGGCGCCCCCGCCGAGAGTTTGTTCTCCGGCGGATGGACCCCGCCGATCTTGAAGGTCTTCAGGTCCACGGTATTCTCCTATCGCAGTTCACTATTCATCGTTTCTTACGCCGGGGTCGCCGGAGCGGCTTCGGCCGGTTTTGCCTCGACCGGCTTGGGTTTGGGCGGCTCGAAGGTGGCCAGTATCGCCTTGGTGGGGCAGACGAGCACGCACTTGCCGCAGGCGATGCATTTCTTCGGGTCGATGTAGGCGAGGTTGTTCTGGAGCGTGATCGCCTGAACCTTCTCGGGGCACTCCTTTACGCACTTGCCGCATCCGATGCAGGCCGCCTTGCAGTACTTCATCGCGGCGGCACCCTTTTCGGTGTTGACGCAGTTCACCCAGACGCGACGCTCTTTGCGGCCTTTCGGGCGCATCTCGATGATCTTGCGGGGGCAGGCCTTGACGCAGGCGCCACAGGCGACGCACTTGGCGGGGTCTATCACCGGGAGCCCCGTCTTCTCGTCCATATACATCGCGCCGAACGCGCAGACCGTCACGCAGTCGCCGAGTCCGAGGCAGCCGTTCGGACAGCCCTTCTCGCCCGCGAAGACGGTGTGGGCGATGACGCACTTCGGAGCGCCGTCGTACTTCAGTGTGCGGGGCGCTTTCTCATGGGTCCCGCCGCACCGGAGCACCGCCACCATCGGCTCGCTCTCGGCGACCGCCATGCCCAGCACCTCGCCGATCGCCTTCATCGCCGTAGAGCCGCCCGGGGGGCAGGAAAGTCCGCCGATGTCGCCCTTGTCGGCCGCCTTGACGATCGCTTCGGCAAGGCCGCGACAGCCGGGATAGCCGCACCCGCCGCAGTTGGCGCCGGGTAGCAGTTCGGCCACCTTATCGATGCGCGGGTCCTCTTCGACATGGAACTTCTTGGCCGTCAGGAACAGCAGGATCGCCGCGATACCGGCGACCGCGCCGAGCATGATGACCGGGTACAGGATCATGGCACTCACAGGACACCTCTATTGGTTGTTGACGATGCGTTCGACATGGAACTCCATCCGACCGAACAGACGGTCGCGGAAAATGCGGATAAGAAGAAAATAGACGACGATACCGGCCAGCCCGGAAAAGGCGGCACGCGTTTCAGTGCTTCCGGTCGAAAGGCAGGCGAAAAAGAGGGTGAAAAGTATGGCCATCGGCAGGACGAAGGCGTAGAGGACCGCGGTCCAGCCGTAACGCCCCGCGACGGCGACCTTCACCTTCTCTCCTATCTCGAACGGGCCGTCGACGCGGGCGTCAATGACCTTTTCGGACATGTCGAGCGAGGTGCAGGCGCCCTTCGCATGGCAGGAGGCACAGGCGCTCTGGACGGTGATGAGGACGCGGACACGACCGTCGGTGTACTCCTTCACGATCCCTTCGCGGCAGATATCGCTGTTTGTATCGCTCATCTAAATTCGTTCGGTAATGCGCACGCAATGCGAGACCGTGCTACTAAATAAATTGCCCTTTGTCAACAAAACGGTTATACCTCCGATAATTTAAGATGTCGAGGGAGGAAGCCCGTGCGTTCGACGCTTTTCGCGATCATCATCTTTGCCTTCGCCCTGACGGCGGCGCAGGCGACCGCCACGCTCACGGTCAAGGTGTGGGGTCTCAGGAAACAGGGGCAGGTGTTCGTCTATCTGTACAACCAAGACGACGGCTTCCCGACGAGCCCCGAAAAGGCCTTCAAGACCATCACCCTGCCGGTCAAGGAGAGCGACACCCTTTTTGCCAGATTCGAAGGGCTTGCGCCGGGTGACTATGCCGTTGCGGTGATGCACGATGAGAACGGGAACGGGCAGATAGACACCAACTGGATCGGTATCCCCAAGGAGGGACTCGGCGTGTCGAATAACGCGAAGGGTGTGATGGGGCCGCCTAAGTTCAAGGACGCGAAAGTCCCTGTTCCCGCTGGGAAAAAAGAGTTGTCTATCCCGGTGAAATACCGATAACGAAAGATCGGTGCATGCTTCGTATCTTCGGGGCCGCAGAACACAACCTCAAGCACATCGATGTGGAGATACCGCATAACGCCTTCACCGTCGTGACCGGCGTTTCGGGGAGCGGCAAGTCGTCGCTTATCTACGACACGATATTCCACGAAAGCATGCGCCGCTTCATGGGGACCTTCTCGACCTACACGCGGCAATACCTCCGCAAGGTCCACCGCCCCGAGGTAAAGGATATAACGGGCCTTCTCCCCGCCGTGTCGGTCGACCAGCGCAGCGGCGTCACCTCGCCCCGCTCGACCGTCGGGACGCTCTCGGGGCTCTACGACCTCCTGCGGCTCCTCTTCGCCCGCTTTGGAAAGGCGCCGGAGGGGGTGCGACCCAACCGGTCGCTCTTCTCGTTCAATACGCCGGAGGGGGCCTGCCCGACCTGCGGCGGGCTCGGGGTCGAAGATTCACTCGACCTCGGCAAACTCATCGCCGACCCGGCGAAGACCTTGCGCGAAGGGGCCTTCGCCATCACCACCCCGTCGGGCTACATCATGTATTCGCAGGTGACCATGGCGGTGCTCGACGAGGTGTGCCGCGCCCACGGGTTCTCGGCCGACATCCCGTGGCGCGACCTTACCGACGAGCAGAAGCGGATCGTCCTCTACGGCACCGACATCATAAAGATACCCTACGGCAAACACCCGCTCGAAAGCCGCATGAAGTGGACCGGCATCAAGGCCAAACCGCGCGAAGAGGGCTATTACCGCGGCATCCTGCCGGTGATGGAGGATATCCTGAAACGCGACCGCAACGCGAGCATCCTCCGCTTCGTCCGGTCGGTCCCGTGCAGTGCCTGCCGCGGTTCGCGGCTGAACGAAACGGCGCGGTCGGTGACCTTCGCGGGGTACTCCATCGCGCAGTGCGCCGATCTCACGGTGAAGATGCTCGCCGCGTGGTGCGCGGAACTCGCGGCCGTCCAGCGGCACGAGGCGCTCGCGGCGATAACGGCCGCCGTCGCGCGGCAGGCGGGACACTTCACGGCGCTCGGCATCGACCATCTGCCGCTTGCGCGCGGCGCGGCGTCGCTTTCGGGTGGCGAACTGCAGCGGGTGCGGCTCGCGACCCAACTCGAGAACCGGATCCGCGGGATACTCTATATCCTCGACGAACCCTCGGCGGGACTCCATCCGGCCGACCACGCGCGGCTGATGGCTATCCTCACGGGGCTGCGCGACGCCGGGAATACCGTCGTCGCGGTCGACCACAACCTCGTCGCGGCGCGCCACGCCGACCATCTCATCGACCTCGGCCCCGGCCCCGGCGACGCGGGGGGAGAGATACTCTTCGCCGGCGCCCCCGCCGATATCCTGAGCCCCGCATACCGCGAAAAGAGCGCGACGGCCCGGGCGCTCGTGCAGGAAAAAGAGGGCTACCCGTGGCCGGAGGCAACGACACCGGACAATGCGAATTATTTTCGGGTGCGCGGCGCGGCGAAGAATAACCTGCGTTCCGTCGACGCATCGTTCCTCCACAAAGGGTTCACCGTCGTGACGGGGGTGAGCGGCGCCGGCAAATCGTCGCTCGTCGCGTGTCTTGTCGAACAGATGGAGAGTATGCCGGCGGCCGATCGGCCCGTCGCGGCGGTTCTCCATATCGACCAGTCGCCCATCGGCCGCAACCCGCGCAGCAACACCGCGACCTACACCAAACTCTCCGACGAACTGCGCAAACGGTTCGCGGCGCTCCCCGCAGCCAAAGAGCGCGGGCTCACCGCGAGCCATTTCTCGTTCAACCTCACCGGCGGCCGTTGCGAGGCGTGCGAGGGAGCCGGGGTGCGCGAACTGGGGCTCCACTTCCTCGGCCGCTCCGAGGTGGTGTGCGAGGTCTGCCACGGCGCGCGGTTCAGCGAAAAAGTGCGCGAGGTGAAGTTGAACGGGAAGGACATCGCAGAGGTGCTCGACCTCTCCATCAGCGACGCGGCGCGTTTCTTCGAGAACGACCACCCCCTCGCGCGGTATCTCGACATCCTGTGCGAACTCGGTCTCGGCTATATCACCCTCGGTCAGCCTGCCACGACCCTCTCGGGCGGCGAGGCACAACGGCTGAAACTGGCCGCCGCGCTCGCGAAGAAGGGAAAAGGGAACGACCTCTACATCTTCGACGAACCGACCGCCGGGCTCCACCCGGTCGATGTGGCGCTCTTTGCCCAAGCGGTCGGGAAACTCACCGCGCGCGGCAACAGCGTCGTGGCGGTGACCCACGATCTGCGGCTCATCGGCGCGGCGCGGCATATGATCGACATCGGCCCCGGGAGCGGTCCCGACGGCGGCGCGGTGGTCGCATCGGGCGCGCCGGCCGAGGTGATGAAGCACCCCGAAAGCCTCACCGCCGCGGCGCTGCGCGACTTTTCGGCCGGCTGGACGGATATCGCGCTGAAGGGGCCGCGCGCGGCCGCCGCCGGGATGCCGCTCACCCTCACCGGCGTCACGACCAACAACCTGCGCGACATCACCGTGTCGTTTCCCGAACGGCGCTGGACGATGGTCACCGGCCGCTCCGGTTCGGGCAAGTCGTCGCTCGTTTTCGACACGCTGCACGCGCTCGGTCGCAACAGTTACCTCGAGACCTTCCCGAGTTATCTGCGCAGCCGCCTCGAGATGCCGGGCGGCGCGCAGGCGGCGTTGTGGAGCGGACTCTTGCCGGCCGTCGGCATCGGGGCGCGTGACGGCGACCGGGGTCACCCGCGCTCGACCGTCGGCACCGTGACCGACATTCAGGACCACTACCGGCTCCTCTTCGCGCGGAGCGCCGGGAAAGGGTGGCGCGCGGCGCAGTTTTCGTCCAACCACGAGGAGGGCGCCTGCCCCGTCTGCCGCGGGCTCGGCTTTCGTCGCGTCTGCGCCCCCGAAAAACTCATCACCCATCCCGATCGGCCGCTCATCGCCGGGGCGCTCGACGGGACGCCGACCGGCCGTTCCTACGGCGAGCCCGACGGGAAGACGGTCGCGATGCTGACGGCGATGTGCGCGGCGCGCGGCATCGACCTGACGCAGCCCTACCACGCCCTTCCCGACGCGGCGCGCGAACTCATCCTGCACGGCACCGGCGATGCGGAATACGCGGTGGCGTGGCATTACAAACGTGGCGGCCGGACCGGCACCCACCAGTTCACGAGCGTCTGGAAAGGGTTCCTGCCGCTTATCGAGGAGGAATATCTCCTGCGCCACGACAACACCCGCGGCAAGACCATCGAAATGGTGATGAGCGACCTGCCGTGCGACGCCTGCCATGCAAGCGGTCTCAATGACCGCGCCCGTTCGGTGTCGGTGTTCGGCAAGACGATAGATACCCTTTCGGCGCTTCCCACCGCCGCCGCGCTCGCCTTTTTCCGCGAACTGACCGCCATGAAGCCCGAGGAGCGCGAGATCGTGACGGCGCTCATACCGCGACTCGAAGCGCTCCTCCGCGTCGGGCTCGGCTACCTGTCGCCCGACCGCCGGACGCTCACCCTTTCGGGCGGCGAACACCGGCGGCTCCACCTCGCGGCGGCGCTCTTCAGCGGGCTCACCGGCGTCTGCTATGTGATAGACGAACCGGGGCGCGGGCTCCATCCCGTCGACCGCGCGACGCTGGGGGCGTTGCTGCGCGAACTGCCGGCCGCGGGCAACACGCTCATCACCGTCGACCACGCGCCGCAACTGATGGCGCTCGCCGACCGGATGATCGAACTCGGCCCCGGCGCCGGTTCGGAAGGAGGCCGCGTCACCGCCGAGGGGACGCCCGCCGACCTCTTGCGGCCCGGCGCGTCGCTTTCGGGCGATCACCGGCACGGCGCGGTGCCGGAGAAAAAGAGCGTAACGCCGGAGGCGGTCATCCGCATCGAGAAGGCGAGCGCCCACAACCTGAAGGATATCACGCTCGACATCCCGTGCCAGTGCTTGCCCGCCAAAGCCTGTGGCGGCGGCGTGGTCGTGGCGCTCACCGGCGTTTCGGGGAGCGGCAAATCGACGCTGCTGTTCGACATCATCGCCGCGAGCGCGGCGGCCGGATCGCCGCGCGGCTGCGCCGCGATCGCCGGACTCGACCGGTTCGGCGAGGTGGTGTCGCTCGAACGGCTGCGCCACACCGCGTCGGTCATGAGCACCGTGATCACCCTCACCGGGCTTGCCGACCATCTGCGCGCCCTTTTCGCCGCGACGCCCGAAGCCAAAGAACACGGGCTCACCAAAAGCCATTTCAGCCCCCTTTCGGCGACCGGCCGCTGCGAGGACTGCAAGGGAACGGGTCGCGAGACGGTGGCGCTCGACTTCCTCCCCGATGTCGAGGCGGTCTGCCCCTCCTGCAACGGCGCCCGACTCACCCCGGCGACGCTGTCGGTCACGCTGCGCGGGAAACATATCGCCGCGGTCCACGACCTGACGGTGCGCGACGGACGCATCTTCTTCGAGGGTGACAAGATCCTCGCGCGCGGGCTGGGCATCCTTGAAAAAGCGGGGCTCGGCTACCTGAAACTGGGGCAGGCGACCGACGAATGTTCAACGGGCGAACTGCAGCGGCTCCACCTCGCGGCGCGGCTCATCGGCGGGAAGAACAGGGATACGGCGCTCTACCTTCTCGACGAACCGGAGGCGGGGCTCCACCCGGCCGATGTCGCCGAACTGGCGACCCTGTTCGCCGATCTTGCGCGGCAGGGGTCGACCATCCTCATGGCGACCCACAGCGAACCGCTCATCGCGGCGGCCGACCATCTGGTCGAACTCGGTCCCGGGGGCGGACCCGACGGCGGACGGGCGCTGTTCTGCGGCACGCCGTGGGAACTACTGGGGCGGAAAAATTCGCCGACGGGAAAGGCGTTGGGGGAATGGCGAGGGGTCTGATGATGATGATGGGTTCTACGGCGCGCTCTTGCACTTGACCGCCGGGTGAATGGTGCAGACATCGGTCATCGGGACATCGTTGTATCGGTCATCAAGCCAATCCAACTGGTCGTCGAGCGACCAGAGGAACCCGTCACTGTGGGAGGCGCCGGTGCACTCGCGGTACTGTATCTGATAGCCCTGATCGCAGAGTTCCGCGAAGGCGTCGCGCTCGATGAACGGCACCACCAGCGTATCGTTCTCCGAAAGTATCATGAAAGCCGGTATCGTGTCGATGCGCGGCACCGAGGAGCGCGAGAGAGTGTTCTCCTTGATGTAGCAAAGCCACGGTTCGAAGCCGTCGCAGAACGGATCGAGTTTCGCTGCGGCGAGCAGTTCGGGGGTGAAGAGTTCCTCAAGCGTGTCGACGCCCGCGTCGTCGAGCGGTCCGTCAAGATCGCAACTGGTCAGCCCGTGGGTACGCAGGGTACTGTCCCACGGCGCGTTGAAGACATCGGAGAGCATCATCGGTTCGTCGCGGTACCAGTCGTTGGCCGACAGGAAGACGAGCGCGGTGTTGCCCGAGGCCGGGACATAGTTGTTCAGGGCGCGAACCGCGTGGGAATAGATGTCGGTCGGCGGGATGCCCCAGACCGCCCCTTTGATATCGAGTTCCGGAGCGTAGTAGGGGGCGAAACGGGTGGTGAAGGCGGCGGCGTGGCCCCCCTGCGAACCGCCCGATATGATGACCTTGCCCGGTTTCGGGTCGATGCCGAGGAGTTGTATCTCAGGCCGCGCGAGGAACTTCGGTACGGCGCGCACCATGTCGAGCGACGCGATGGCGGTCGGTTCGCCGATAAGATAGGAGTGGAGTTCGGTCGAGGGGGTCCCCATGCTCTTGAGGCCGATATAATCTGGCGCGATGGCGATGTAACCGAACGAGGCGAACAGCGCGGCGACCATCGCCGTCCCGTTCAGTTCGTCACCCGCCGAAGGGGAGCACGGGTCACCGAGTCCGGCGGTGCCGTGCTGCACCATGAGTATCGGGAAGGTCTTCCCGGAGAGCGGCACCGCGATGGTCCCGGTCGCCTCGACCTGCTGGCCCTTGTCCTGCGTCTTATAAAGGATGCGGAACACGAGCGTGTCGTACGCCGGGTCGCGCTGGAGGTTGACCTCGCCATCATTCTCGAGTTGTGTTTTGATAAGCGTCAGCGCCACCTTACTGGTCTGTGCGATGTCGCCGAGTGACCCGAACATCTGGTCAAACTCGATGATATCGCCCATGCCGGTCGACGGCAACCAGTGGTAGGGAGCCATCCCGCAGAGCGCCGGTTCGACGCGCGGGTCGTAGGTCGGGCCGCTGTCCTCGTCGGGCGTTTCGTCGGTCAGCAGTTCATCGTCGTCGGGAAGCAGTTCATCGGTGACGACCGCATCCTCGTCGGCGATGATCTCATCGGTCGAGAGGGTATCGTCGGACAGGTCGGCCATATCGGTCCCGTCGGAAGGTTCGGTCTCGGCGGTGT
This sequence comes from bacterium, assembly GCA_022711315.1. Lineage (GTDB taxonomy): Bacteria > UBP6 > UBA1177 > UBA1177 > JAKLFG01 > JAKLFG01. Next base: position 14,988 of record JAKLFG010000042.1, read on the forward strand.
CGGGGAGCGCGTTCTCGTTCGCCGCCGTATCGGCGTCGGTCGTCATCAGGTCGTCGACCGGCGAGTTCTCCTCTTGGGAGCAGGCGCCGAGCATCATGGCAAACGGCAGCAAAAGGAAAAGACGGGACAACGAAATACGCATGGCGTCCTCCGGGAAAAGGGTTTTCCAACGGTCACCAGCATACCGCCGATGTGAAAAAATGCAAGAGGCCGGAACTATTGACATCGGTGAACGGTCGGTTTATAACCGATGGAGAGGTGGTCATTAACCTTCCGTGTTCAGGAGGATCCCATGTTCGAAAAGGCGGTTATCCCGTTCCTCTGCGTGGCGGCTCTTGTCCTTGTCGCCTGTACGCCCGAAGAACCGGCGGTGCTCTGTGTCAACAACGACGATTGTGCCGTCTTTGAGTACTGCTATATAGACGGTTCCCTTACCGACGAGTACGGTGCCCCGATCGGCGAATGTGTTGCGGCGGTCGAATGCGACGGCGGCTCGTGCGACACCGGGTACGACTGCATCGACGGTTACTGCAAGCCCTCGGTCAACCCGCCGCAGGATCAGGATCAGAATGTCGGAGACGATGCGCCGGTCACGGCGGATGATGCCCCGGTGGTCACCGGTGATGACGCCCCGGTGGTGACCGACGATGCCCCGGTGGTGACCGACGACACCCCGGTGGTGACCGACGACGCCCCGGTGGCGACCGACGACGCCCCGGTGGCGACCGACGACGGCGCGGTATCCGATGACGACACGATCCTGACCGACGAAACGCCCGACACGGTCGAGGCCGACATCCTGCCCGACGCCGATGTGAATCCCGCCACCTTCACCGCCGAGTTCACCAGTCCCGGCGACGGCGCGACGACCAATGTCGTGCGCCCCGACCTCGTCATCACCTTCAGTCATCCGGTCGAAGAGGCGACGCTCACCACCGGTGGCGGTTGCGAAGACCCCGTCTATGTCATCACGATAGTCCCGGCGGTCACCATCAATGTGGATACCAGCGCGCTTTCGGCCGACGGCAAGGTGCTGACGATAAAGTTGTCGCAGGATCTCACGAACAACACCACCTATACCGTTACCGTGCCAAACAGCATAGAGGATACCTCCGGCGCCGCCCTGTCCCAGACCTACAACTGGACGCTCAAGACCGACTTCACCAAGCCGACCGCCATGCTGACCACGCCGAGCCCGCTCACCAATGTGCCGGTCGATACCGCCATCGAGGTCACTTTCAGCGAGGCGATGGATGTTTCGACCATCGTGCTCGAGACCTCGTTCACCATCGTCGGTTCCGGCGGCGCTCCCGCCGTGACCGGTACGCCGGTCTGGTCGGCAGGCGACACCGTCTGGACACTTCAGCCCGACAGCGATCTGGAGACCGACACCACCTACACCGTGACGCTCAAGAACACGATAGCCGACGGCAACGGCAACACCATGAACGAGGCGGTCTTCGCCTTTACCACGACCGACACCATCGCGCCGACGGTTCTCTCGACCGTGCCGGTCGACAAGACCGACCCCGCCTCGATCACCCTTGAGGCGATAACCGTCCTCTTCAGTGAGAAGGTGATCAATATCGATGAGACCACGATGACCGTCGAGAGGACCGGCGACGGTTCCCCGGTCATCGGCGTGGTGTCGCTCTCGACCGACGGGCTTACCGCCACCTTCGCCCCCGCCGCGCCGCTCGAAGACACCACCGAGTACACCGTCACCCTCAACCCCGACGGCGCCACCCCCATAATCGCCGACCCGGCGGGCAATCCGCTTACCGGTAACAGCGGCGCGAGCTACGTGTTCGGGTTCACCACCGGCGCGAGCATCTGCAACGACGGCTACAAGACCGGACCGGAGGCGTGCGACGACGGCAACAACGACGACGGCGATTACTGCGCCGCCGACTGCCTGACGACGGCCGATCCGGGATTGGTTGCCGTGGTGAGTTCCGTTACCTACGAAAGCACGCCGGTCATCCGTTACTGCCCGAACAGCACCACCTACCTCGGGACGGGGAATCGGAACTCTGGCAGGTATTGCGGCAACTCACAGACCGACTACACCATCAGCCTCGGCCGGAACCGCGCCTACATGACCTTCTACTCTGATTCGGGGACCACGGGGACCGGCTTCGAACTGTGGAGCGGTGCTCCCGGGTCGTCGACCCTGCTCGTGAAATATCCTGCTTCCGGATCATACTCGAATTACGCGGAGCAGGCGTGGCGGCTCAACGCGGTCGATCTGCTGAATAACATGACCTTGCGGATACTGAATGTAGAAGAGAACGGCGGGACCAGCTGCTATGACTATGTTAAGTTCTTCTACTGCGACAACTTCACGCATACCGATCAGGGCGTGACGAGTGACTGTGACCTGCGCGGGCTCTATACCGGCACCGGTACGCCGCCCGCTCTCGCGAACTATCCGACCGACCGGATGTTCGTGCGGTTGACGAGCGACGCCAGTACGCAAGATGACGGTTGGCAACTGACGGCGAACGGGACCACCTATCAATGCACGCCTTACAACAATTATTCCGCGAACATGAATCAGGTCGTGCCGATAGTTTCCGATACGGCGCCGATAGCGTTGCAGTTCACGACGCTACGGACCGAATCGACCTACGATTTCGTGTATCTCTACACCTGTCCGCCGCAGTAACTAATCCTCGAAAGAGAGCGAGAAGAGCCGCTCGACCTGTTCCGGGTACTTCCGGCGCAGGAGATCGAGTCCCTGTTCTATCTGCCGTAGTTTCGCGAGCCGGTGCAGGTCGGTCGCCGCATTATCGATGAGGCCGGCGTCAAGGAGCCGGAGGATCTGAGCGCGTTTATTGTCGAAAAAGCCGTGAGAGAGCGTTTTGAGACTGATCTGATAGTAGAGCGAGTATCTTTTTTTGAGCTCTTCCCAGACCTCGTCGGGCATGGTGTATCTCTCGATGTGAGCGATAAGGGGGGCTATGCCCTTGAGGTTGAGCGAGAATATCGCCTGTTCGATGTCGCTCTTCCTCGACATGAGCGGCAGGAATTCGACGAGAAGCACCTTCCAGCCCGATGGGGTGGTGGCCAGTTCGAACAGATCACCCGACGATTCCAGCAGGTCGTTCCCGTACATGTATTCGAACGAGAACCGGCGGACGAGGAGCGAGCCGATCTCGGCCATGCGGTCGGCGGTGTCTTCGGGGGTCGCGCTGTAGAGCATATGGAAGCGGTGCGGGGTAGGTATGATCTCGTCGAAGCCGAATTCGGCGAGGATGCGGAGGCATTCCCGCGATTCTTCGACCGATTCGGGGCCGTCGTCCAGTTGGTGGAGAAGATGGGAGTGGAGGTCTATCATGGGGCGGCGCTCTAGAAGACCACCGCGATCCCTGAATTCAGGTTGAACGCCTTATACGCGTTGAACGGGAGTCCCGCCTCGATGCTGAACCCGAAGTTCCCGTGGGAGAGTTTGAACCCGATCATCAGGCGGTCGACATTGATGAATTCCTGGTCGAAGTAGAAGGGGTTGCCGCTTTCGTCACCGTAGTAGGAGATAGGGTCGTCGGGCATGGGCCAGTACCCGCCCAGCCGGTCGGACCAGGCCCACGAGAAGAGGTGACTGTAGGCGAAGAAGGGCATGAGTTTTAGCTCTTTTTTCGCCACGAAGGTCTTCGATATCTTAACCCGCAACTCGGCCTGATGCATGTTGAGATCGTACCCGCCGAACAGCCCGTTGTAACCGGCGCCGATGGAGACATCGGGCCAACTCTTGAGGCCCTCGTTGAGCACATATTCCATCCCGACGCCGCCCGATAGCATCTCCGAGAGGATGTAATACCGGAGGTTGCCATAGAACACGAGACCGAAGGAGAACCCTTTCTTCATGTGGATGTCGATGCCGTTGTAGAAACTCGGCACCTGCATGTCGGTCGGTTTGTCGCTGAGGGCGTTCGTCCAGTAACGCGAGGTGAGGTTGATGTTGGTGAAGGTGTAGCCGACGCCGAGTTCGAACCCGTCAGCGCCGCGCGACTCGGCCTCGCCGTGGAACATCGGCGCGATGACGGCGGAGAACTGGGTGGCCATCTTTTCGAAGTCGGCGATGCCCTCGGGGGTGTTGCCGAGATTATACAGCATGAAGTCCATTTTCCCTCGGCCCTGTAACGGCAGACAAACGCCGACCGCCACCAGCAGAACGAGCGCGAACCGTTTCATGTCACCCTCGATAGTATGCAACCGGTACAGGGCACCCTAACAAAACGACGGAGCGATGTCAAGAAAGTCCGCGAGCCGTGTTGACCGGTCGAGAAATCGGAGTATACCGAGAACGAACGGCGGCGGAGGTGCGTTATGAACGGCGCTATCCTGCTTCTCTTTGCGGCGGCGTGGCTCATCGTCGCCTATCTGTGGTACGGTAAACGGACGATACAGCGGCGCCTCATGGACCCGCTCGACGGGGAGGGTACCCCGGCGGTCACCCGCAACGATGGTGTCGATTTCTGTCCCGCTCACCCGATGGTCCTGTTCGGACATCACTTTTCGTCGATCGCGGGGGCTGGTCCCATCGTCGGTCCCATCATAGCGGCGGCTGCCTTCGGTTGGGGGCCGGCGCTGTTGTGGCCGCTTCTCGGAGGCGTCTTCATCGGAGCGGTGCACGATTATCTTGCGCTCATGGTCTCGGTCCGGCACGGCGGCACCTCCATCCCTGACATCGCCGACCGCTATGTGTCGCGGCGCGCCCGGTTACTCTTTATGCTGTTCGTCGAACTGGCGCTCATCCTCGTCGTGGCGGTCTTCGCCGCTATCACCGCGAAGATGTTCGTTACCACCCCCGAGATCGTCATCCCGACCTTCGGCGCGATACCGGTCGCGATGGTCTTCGGCCTGTTCCAGTACCGCTGGAGCGGCGTCGGCGGCCCGCTCTGGCTACGGACCCTGCTTGCCTTCGGGGCTCTGGTGGGGCTCATCTATGTCGGTTTTCTCGTGCCGTTCGCCCTGCCGCTCGACGGCGAGATCGCCTATGCGGTATGGTTCGTCGCGCTTATGGTGTACGGCTACTTTGCCTCGATACTGCCGGTATGGATACTGCTTCAGCCACGCGACTATATCTCCAGTTGGGTGCTTATTGTCGGGACGGCGCTCGCTCTTATCGGCATCGTGGTGACGATGCCGGATATGAGTCTGTCGCTCACCGGCGACCTCTCGGCGGCGGTCGGCCAGAAACTACCTTTCTTTTTCCGATGGTCCGATCCGGAGGTGGGGCCGCTCGTACCCTTCCTCTTCATCGTTATCGCCTGCGGCGCGATATCGGGGTTCCATTCCATCATCGCCGGCGGCACCACCTCGAAACAACTCGCCAACGAAAAGGACGCGCTACTGGTATCGTTCGGCGCGATGTTGACCGAGTCGCTCATCGCCGTTATCGCGGTCATCGCGGCGGCGGGTGCGCTTTTCTGGGTGGGCGAGGGGAGTTTGACCGCCGTGATGAAGAGCGGCAGTCCCATCGGGGTGTTCGGGGCCGGGTTCGGGAAGTTCACCGAGTTCCTCTTCGGACCGAAGATCGGCGTGCTCGTCGGCATCGCTATGATAAATATCTTCGTCATGACCACCCTCGATACTACCGTGCGGTTGGGGCGTTTTCTGACGGTCGAGATGGCGGGCGAGGTCTTCCCGATACTCAAGCGTAACCGGCATCTGGCGACGCTGGTACCGATCATTCCCTCCTTTCTTTTGGGTGTGAGCGGTGGCTGGAAGACGGTCTGGCCGGTCTTCGGGGCGGCCAACCAACTGGTCGGCGCGCTCGTTTTTGTCATCCTGACCAGTTACCTCTACAGTCGGGGCAAACCGATACGCTTCACGCTCTGGGCGACCCTCTTTATGTTGCTTATGACGATCGGCGCACTTCTGTTGCTTGCGTGGGGCTATTTCTTTGGATCGCCTCCCCAGTATGTCTTGGGCAGCATCTCCGTCGCCTTGATCTTCCTTGCTCTTCTGATGGCGATAGAAGGAGTGAAACTTTTTTCTCGTGTCCGTTCCTCCGATTGACCATGACCATGTGAGCGATATCGCACCTCTTTTGTCTGCGACACGAGAGATAAAATACTTGTCAAAAAGAGGACAACAAGTTATAATGTTGCGCTGTCTGGTTTTAAGTCCGTTTTTCAAGAAGGGGGAGACGATGGGTATCCTGAGGACATCATGCGTTCTGGCGTGTGCCGTCATCTTGCTGTTCGGTTGCGAGAGCGGGACCAAGAAATCCGTGCCGAAGGACGATGTGGCGCTGGGTGACAGCGACGAACTACTCGCCGACAGCGACGACATCTGGACCGATGAGGAGTGGGATTGGGAGGCGCAGGATGGCGACGGGGTGGGGGACGGCGACATGGTCGGCAAGGACGACCACGGCGTAGACGATCAGGATATCGTCGTGCCCGACAGTGACCAGAAACCCGACACCTGCGGGAACGGGGAGGTGGACCTTGGCGAGGTATGCGACGGCGGGCTGAAGAACTGCACCGAGATAGACCCGATGAAGTACAAAGCGGGCAAGGCGGCCTGTCTGGACAGCTGTCTCGGCTGGGACACGGTGACCTGCGAGGAGTACGAATACGATTGCGGCGACGGCGATGTCGATTTTCCCGAGGTGTGTGAAATCGGGGAACTCACCGATTGCGTCGAGATAGACCCGGGGAAGTACAAGGCGGGTAAGGCCTACTGTCTCGACACCTGTCTCGGTTACGACACCGCCACCTGCGAGGAGATAACGGAAGACGACGACATCATGCCCGACTTTGATATGCCGAGCGATGACGACACGACGGATGATTGGATACCAGACACGGTTGATACCGACCATTTCGACGACGATGTCGTTCCCGATGTCGATACCACCTGCACCCATACCTGCGACACGCTGAACGAGGCCTATTGCAACGGCGCCCTGGTCATGCAGTGCCAGATAGGCGTCGATGGCTGCCGTCATTGGGCCGAAGAGGTCGACTGCTCCGATACGGGCAGGTTATGCAACGACAACAACGAGGTGGGCGATGGCGGTACTTCGAACGCCCGGACGGCGCTAACGAAGGTCAACCATTTTCAGTGCACCGCGACGCGGGACCTTGGATCCTTTGAGATGTATGTCGCACCCTCACTCGTCGGACAGTCGCTCGTCTGGGTCGTGTACGAGGCGACCACCGAGACCGGCACCTATTCCCTCATCGCGCAGAAGACGACGACCGCCACCGCCACGACCGCCGCGTGGTATTCCTCGGGCGCGATGACCCGCACTGATGTCGGCCATGTCGGCGAAACGATAACGCTTACCAGTGGACGCTTTTACGCCATAGGCCTCGCCTGGAACGAAAGTCTGACCTCCTACTACTGGTCGCCGGGTTTCCTCCAGCCCTTCGAGACCGAATACACTATGTTCGGGGCGACGCTCGGTGGCACGGCGAACGATGCCACCTATCCGCCGCTTGCCAGTTTTTCGGGTGGCCCCGCCAACGACAGCACCTATTGGATGCGGGTCCATGTCCTCAATACCGATCCCGACCTTTGCGTCTGCCAGAACGAGTGTGATGCCGCGGGTATCCAGCAATGCGATGTGGATGCCGTGGAGGAATGCGTGGCCGACGCTTACGGATGTCTTTCGTGGGTCCTTCAGGAGGACTGCGTTCTTGACTGGGAACCGGACCGTGTCTGTACCGAGGCAGGCGATGTCGCAACTTGCGAGGAGGAGGCGACCGAAATCATCGATACCATAGGTTCTGCCGAGTCCCCGTTCAGTGGTATCAGTCGTATGCGTGGCAATTTCTATTCCTGCGATACCGATCGTACCCTCACCGAGATCGAGCAATACCTCTCCTATTCGGGTACCGCGACGATCTATTTCGAGGTATACGAGGCAACGACCCAGCTTGGCACTTATTATCCGGTACAGAGC
>JAKLFG010000043.1 GCA_022711315.1 bacterium
CAAATGCTATCAGGGCTACGCGGGGACCTACTGCGACGAATGCTCGCCGGGCTACATCGGTTACCCCGACTGCTATTTCAAGATGTGCGAGCCGAACACCCGGACCTGCAAGGACGACCTGACGATACAGCAATGCGACGAAAAGGGGATGGACTGGACCGAGGTCGAGACCTGTAGCGGCGAGGCGACCTGTTTCAAGGGTGAATGCCTCACCGAATGCGGACGCGCCGAGGCGGAGGAAAGTTATGTCGGGTGCGAATACTGGGGCGCCTTCCTGCAGAACCTCATGGAATACGACGGCGGCAACTATGCGGTCGTCGTAGCGAACCCGAACGACACCGATGTGACCGTGACGGTCTACATCTCGGGCGACACGCAGATCGCGCAGTTCTCCGTCGCGCCGGGACAGATAAATTCCTACACCTTCGACCAGTCCTATCTCATCCCGGGACCGGGGGTGTCGAACCTCGCCTTCAAGTTCGTCTCGTCGCGCCCCGTCACGATGACCCAGATGAACCCGTTCGGCAATGTCCTCATCTACACCAACGACGCGACGCTCCTGCTTCCCAAGGGGGCGCTCGGCCTCAAGAACATGGCGATGAGTTGGCCGACCTGGAAGGAAAGCCATCCCGGTTATATCTCGGTCATCGCCACCGAACCGGGCACCACCGCCCTGACGGTCATCTATGGCGGCGCCTCGGACGCCGGCACCGGCGTGGTCGCGCAGAACCCGGGCGACTCGGTTGCCTACACGATCGACCAGTACCAGATACTCACGCTCAATTCCGCTCCCGGCGGCAACTACGGCGCCGACCTTTCGGGCACCTATATCTCGGCCGACAAGAAGATAGCGGTGTTCGGCGGCCACCGGTGCACCAATGTGCCGGCAGATACCGCGGCCTGCGACCATCTTGAGCACCAGATGTTCCCGCTCCGCTCATGGGGCAAGGACTATGTCGTGGTCCGCACGAGGCCGCGCGGCACCGAGAACGACAACATCCGTTTTCTCGCCTCCGAGGACAACACCACGATCAACTGGACCGGCGGCCTGTCGGGAACGGTGGTGCTCAACGCCGGACAGCGGCACGACATCTGGACCACCACCGACTTCACCGTATCCGCCGACAAACCGATCATGGTCGGCCAGATACTCGCCTCGCAGGACGCGGGAGCCGGCACCGGCGACCCGGCGATGATGCTGATAGCCCCGAACGAGCAGATGCGCAACGACTACATCTTCCTCGTCGCGCCTAATTACGATTACGACCGGCTCACCATCGTGTCGCAGGCGAACAATCAGATAACGCTCGACGGCACCGTCATGGATTCGAACACCTTCGTGCCGATACCGGGCACCCCGTGGCTCCGCCAGTATGTCGACACGAACGACGGGGCCCATACCCTGACCTCGACCGGCCCGGTCGCCCTCTATGTCTACGGGTTCTCGCAATATGTTTCCTACGCCTACACCGCGGGGCTCGATCTTCTGAAGATAAATGACCAGGACTGATGATGCTCGACCTGCGCGAACGGATACTGCTGGCCATGAAGCGATACGGCGTCCTCTCCTTCGGCCAATTGCACGAACTGTTCCCGGTACAGTCGGTGACCCACCTCGCCGAGGTGCTTCACTCGATGGTCGCCGACGGCCTGATGAGCAAACATATCGACACCGATGCCAGCACCACCTTCTACTACCGCCGCTTCTACACCGCGTCGGGCGACCACATCATCTTTCATTTCCGCGATCATCCGCACCCGGAACGATTCGCGACCGAGCCGTTCCTCAACGAGATGCCATGGTTCTTCGAGCCGATAGAGTACGACGATACGGCGGTCTATTCCTCGAATTTCCCCGACCCGATGGGCGCGCTCGCGGCGGCCGAAGAAACTGAGAAGGAAGAGAACTCTTCAGAATAACCCGCCCCTCCCCCCGGAAATATCAGAACGCAAGAGAACAGCCGCAGCCTGACGATCCCTCTTCTTCGATCAGGCCATCGCTATCGGGCTGCTGGCCGCCGGTGTCACCGACGGCTATCTGATCGCTGTCGGTCAAAGGATCGGTATCGCCGACGCAAAAGCCTTCGATGCATTCCTGGTCCGCCTCACAGTCATCCTTTGTGACGCACTCGGCGGTCAAGGTGCCGCCGCAAAGGTCCTTAGCGGGTTCGGGGCAGGTGTCGACCGGCGGACAGGCCTGGGCGAGGCGCACCCGTAGCGGCACTGCGGTATTGCTGTAGTACGGCAGGTTGGAAGAATCGGTGATCGTCGCACTGTTCTCGATGACGCTGTTCTTGGGCAATCCCTCTTTGGGCTTGACCTTGAAGCGGATGAAGACCGTGTCGGGACAGGCCAGCGTACCCTTGTCGCAATACCCCATCTGTTCGTGGACCTGCTTGGCCTTGGCGAACGGGAAAGCGCCGCCCTCGTCATCGGTTATCGGGCGCCAGTTGAGCCCCGTTTCGCCGAACACCTCGGTAGCCATCTCGGTCGAGCCGGGCACATAATCGACCTCCATCGGCAGGACATCCTGCACCGTCACGTTGTCGGCGAGGTTCTCGCCCCAGTTCTGGACCTTTATGAGGTAATAGAACGGTCGGTCGGCGCACACGCTGTCCTTATTCTCCACCGACGAGCAGGAGCAGACGGTCTTTTCTCGGCCGTCGGGCGAAAAGGCGGTATCGGTCGGTATATCGAACTTCGGCGCCTTGGTGTCGATGGAAAGGAGCATGAAGTTTGTGTAGACCATGTCCTGATTGGCGCCGATCTTGAGCCAGAAGGCGGTGTCGCCCTTGTGCAGGTGCGTCGCGAAGGGCTCCTCCTTGGCACGGATGAGGAACTGATCGACATCGACGCTGTATTCGAGCATCTTGCTCGCGTAGTCGCCGATGCAGAATTCGCTCTGGTCGGCCCAGCCGTAGAAACTCGATATGGAATTGTATATCTCGTAGTAGTTATTCACGGGCGGGTTGCAGTTATTGAAAATGGGAAGCCACGGCTCATTGACATCTATCGGTCCGTGCAACTGCAGTCCCTCGAGGTTCTGCGGCTTGAGGGCGTCGAACAGCCCGGGGTCGCCTTCGTTTGCGACGAGCGTCACGCGCAGTTCGGCCTCGTTGGGCAGTTCAAAACCACTGATCTGGATATCCTGACTCTGGTACTGGTACCACTGCAGGCCGTTGTAGAGGTATATCTTTTTCGGGCTGATCGCCTCGGAGCGATAGATGACGGCGAGCATCCAACCGCCGACCATGCCGCTGGTCACCAGATACTGCGGCGCGACGAAGCAGTCGAGCCCCGACACGGTGTAGTTGCCCAGCAGCGACTCGCCGTCGGCCAATCCGGCATCGGTGCCGAGTTCATGGATCTTCCGGAAAAAGTCGGTCACCTCCATGCGGTAGGTGTACATCCCGAACCGGAGTCCACACTTGCCGCCGATGCAGGAGTAAGCGGGACCGGCCTGCTGATTGTTCTTACAGTCGGTATCGGTCGTGCAGGAAGGCACGCTCAGACCACTCGGCACATACTCGGTCAGAAAGCCTTCGTACGGGAACGACGCCGGCGTAGTGAGCATGCCGACGACCGGGTGGGTCAGATCGGCGCTGTGTGTTATCACGCCGCCGCGCTGAAGGAAGGAGAGGCGCACGGTATTGTCGGTCGGCTGGTCGAGCGCTTCGGGGTTGGCGCCCGCGACCCAGACGAGGAAGGCACGCTCCACATAGGCATCGGGCGGGATGGTGGTCTCAAGGAGCATGTAGGTCGACCCGACATTGGGATCGATGCAGGAGTCGGCCTGCGGGTTGCCCGCGTTCGCGTCCGCTTCGCCGGTCACGCGTTGCACCAACGACTTGAACATGACGAAATAGTCGTGGGCCCCCTCCTCCCACTTGAGATCCTCGCCGTTCAGGTTCGATACATTCGGCCCGAGCGGCGTCCCCTGACCGGCGAACGCCGACAGGCTGAACAACAACGATGCTACGCACAGGGCGACAGGCAACTGGCTCTTCATCTTTTACCTCGCTGACCTTATGACATGATAAAAAGTTATACTAACCACGAAGCGGATGATAATCGACCGCGCCGGTTCGTCAAGAATTATTTGCCGGTGACGGTCTTAAGCGGCGTGCTTGGTCTTGAAGCCTTTCTGCATCCAGTTGCGGGCAAGGAGAAGCCCGAGGGGTGAAACGAGGGCGATGAACCCGTAGATGAGCCACATCGTCTCGGTGTTCTGCGGCCCTTCGGCGGGGCAGTAGTTCATCAGGAACCAGCCCGAATACATCGCGGTGACGACCTTGGTGAGGAACCACGGGAACTGGCCGATCCCCATGTAGATGCCGGTCATGTTCTTGGGCGCTATCTCGGCGACCCACTGGAGGAAGCGCGGTTGCCACATCGCCTCGCCGATGCTCATGATGACGAGATACGCCATCAGCGTGTCGAACCGGGGTCCGAAGGCGAGTATGAAGGTAGGCGACGCCATCACGAAGGTGCCCGCTATCATCATCCCGTAGGTGTTGCGCTTGGCGGTGAGCGCCGCCACCATCGGGGTCAGGAAAAATATCAGGATGGGGTTCAGATTGCTGAAGAACTCGAAATTCTCTGCCACCACACCGTCGAAGGCGCGGCTCGTATAGAGCGGGATCGTGAGCCAGTTGTGGGCGAACAGCGTCTGCACCGGGATGAGGATGAAGATGAAGTACATGAAGCGCAGGTCGGTGAACGGGAAGTGCTTGAGGTAATAGATGAAACGCTCTTTGACCGACTTCCCCGCCATTTCGTCGGGCTCGTCGACGACCGGCGATCCATCGGCGGGAGCGTCGTCGGCCGCCGCCTGCGCCTCGGCCGCCGCTATCGCCCGTTTGGACATGATGATCGCGATGAGGCCGATCTCAAGGATCGTGATAATGACATAGAACCAGAAGACCCCCGATATCTCGAACGCCTTGCGGAGCGGCGGCGAAATGAGCCCCGGCAGGAAGCCGCCGAGGTTCATCAGCGCGTAGAGCATCGCGTAGCCCATCGCGGCGGTCCGGGCGTTGGTGAACCGCTTCACCCCGGCGTAGAGCGCCGGCTGGTAGATGCCGTAGCCGAGCACGATGAAAAGGATGCCGAACAGCGCGATGAGGTGCGCACCGGCCCACGGCCCCGTCGCGCCGAGTTGCGGGGCGATCGTCACGATGGCGCGGCCCACCGCCATGAGGGCGAGCGATATCAGGAGCGCCTTGCGGATGCCGATCCAGTCGACCGTCGCGCCGAGGAACATCATCGCGATGGTGATGCCGGCGGTCAGTATCCCGATGGTGCGGCCCGCCGTCGGGTCGTCGAGTCCCATCGATTCGTTGAAAAAGATGGCGAGCAGGGTCAGCACGCCGAAATAGGTCAGCCCTTCGAGCATGCTCGTGAGGTTCACCCCGAAGAGAGCCCGCGAGGTGTGAGCAAGATCGATGAAGGGCTGCGTAATTTCCTTGACGATACCTTTGAAACCACCCTGCGGCGCCTGTTCGGTCATGGGATGCTCCTTAAAAAGACAACTGTCGGGCGAACTGTAACGGCCCCGTTCGATATTGCAAGGAAACTTAGAAAGTTAGTCGGGAAGGAGCGCATCATCATCGGACAGTTCACCGAGGCCGAACTCCGCCTTCATCGCCTCGCAGTCCATCGGCGTCACACCGTCCTGTTCCCAGCAGCGGCAGAGATCGGCGCGATACTCGGAGTCTTCGCTCGTCAACCCTTCATTCATCACCGCGAGAAGTGCGACCGGGTCGTCGATCATCTTGGAGTACTGCATCATCTTCATCTGCTCGCCGACCGCCCACTGAGTGTTCTCCTGCCAACAGAAATACATCTTGCCCTCGTAGGCGGTTTCCTCGCCGTTCATCGCCGACAGGCCACGCACACATTCCATACGGGTCCGTTGATCGATCGAAGTGACTATTTCTATCCAAGACTCGAACACGATGACCTGCACGGTCCCCGATAAGGTCACGTCGCCGTAACCATCAGCTTCCCGTTCCGCTTTCCACGCCAGCAGGTCCTCCACGAGGATCGCGGTCTGCCCAAGCCGAATCGAAGCAAGTTGGTCGGCAACGAGCCAGGTCAGATTACCGATGACTACCGCGACGACGGCGGGATGGGCATTCCCCTCGGTATCTTGCACCTCATCGCGCATATAAACGCCGTAACTGTCAGCCAAATTGTAAGTCGTCCCCTGAAGGACCACCCCGACCTTGGCAAGAAAAGCCATATCGAAATCCTGGCTGTCGACATCATTGATGACCCCCGACATCTTGAGTGTGAAGTATGCCTCCCACTCGACGGGCATATCTGCAAAAAACTCTTCGGTCAACGAACCACAGGTGATATCAGCATCATCATCCGGGAAAGCGCATCCATCGCAATCCGACGGGGTGTCACTGTCTGTCAGAACGGGATCGTAGAGATAACAATCTGATCCGGGACAGTCATCTTCGTCCGGTCCTTCGTAGGGTATATCTGGATTGTTTTTGCATCCGATGAATGCTAGCATCGCCAGCAGGGCACAGAGAACGAACCTTTTTCTCATGGCGTTACTCCGTTGATGCACCTTGATCTGGAACGATTGTAACAGACTCAATTTCTATTGCAATAGGAAAGACAGACTTCTTTTAGCGATGACATTACCTTGACTCGTCCTCCCATCTCCCCTACTATCGGCGGTCATAAGAGTTTCTCCTTCAAAATGGCAAGGTAACGAGAATCACTTCGCGCATCGAAAACCTGCAAAGTCGCTCAGCATATGCGGCTTGTAGAAGTAACGATAGGATGTGCGCAGGTAGATGACATCGCGGTAAGTGTACCATGACCCGCCGCGCACCACATGAGAGGTCCCCGATTCGGGACCCGCGGGATCGTTAGCAGGCGAGGTCTCGTAGTATGTATCGCCGTACCAGTCGTTCGCCCACTCCCACACATTGCCTATCATGTCGTAAGCGCCATAAGGACTTATGCCCGCCTTTCTGCTCCCGATCGGCATGGTGCCGCCGCTGCCACATCCATCGCCGCCCGCAGACGCCTCGCTTATCACCGCATAATCGCAGGAAAGTCCTTCGTTGCCCCAAGGATATTTTCGACCATCGGTGCCTCTGGCCGCCTTCTCCCATTCGGCCTCGGTGGGAAGACGCTGACCGACATACGCACAATAAGCGGTCGCGCCGTGCCAGGTCACGCAGGTCATCGGATGGCTTTCCTTCCCCGTTACGCCAAAATTGCACCGAGCATCATCGGCGTTGCTGTAATAGTGGATGTGGTAGTAGTCACCGTTATTGTTGCACGCTCCAGCATCGACACAGTTCTGATACTCCCCGACGGTCACTTCATACTTGCCGATCTGGTAAGCCGAAAGCATTACCGTGTGGTAGGGATATTCGTTGGTCTGGCACGCGGTATCCACCGATTCGTTACACCCCATCTGAAATTCTCCTGCGGGGACCTCGACCATGGCGCCGATATCGTCGGGAACAATATATGTGTCGATATCGGTGGTCACCGCATCGATCGCCTCCTCGGGTTGAAGCTCATCGAGCATGACATCGGGATCGAGCGTGTCGGTGTCTTGCGTTTCCATGTCAGCTGTGTCGTCCGACTGTTCGGTGTCCACCGCATTATCCGTAACGGTCGCCTCATCATTCACCGGTTCGTTGTCTACCGAATCGTTGGTGGCACCATCGTCGCAGGACACGTAGAGAAATACGGTTAAAAGCGTCAGAAGCAACATCATACTGGTTTTCATGAGAACTCTCCTCCCGCCGGTCATTATCCCGAACACGATGATAATAGCCGAGCGATACTGAAAGACAAGAAAAGGTGCCGGCCTTGACTCCCGCACGCATCTCCCCTACTATCGGCCGAGTGAACCGAATGGGAGTTCCGATGACCGAACATTTCTTCGCATCGTGCCCGCGCGGCTTGGAGGCGGTGCTCGGCGACGAACTGACCGCGCTCGGTGCCGGCGGCGTTCGCCTCGACGAGGGAGGCGTCCACTTCGAGGGCGACCTGTCGCTGTGCTACCGCGCCAATCTTCACAGCCGTATCGCGAGCCGCATCCTGTGGCGGATATCGGTCAGCGAGTACCATGCCGAACAGGACATCTACGACACCGCCTCGGTCCTGCCGTGGGAAGCATGGTTCACCGTGACGCGCACCATCCGCGTCAACATGGTCGGCATCAAGTGCCCGCTGAAAAGCCTGAATTTCGCCGGTCTGCGGATAAAGGACGCCGTTTGCGATCGTTTCCGCCATCTCACCGGAGAGCGGCCGAGTGTCGATACGAACGACCCCGACATCCGCATCCACGGCCTGCTGGAAGAGTCGCGCATGACGCTGTCGCTCGACACCTCAGGCGACACCCTGTTCAAGCGGGGCGTCCGGCGGCACACCGGCGCCGCCCCGATCCGCGAGAATCTGGCGGCGGGCATCCTCGCGCTCGCCGGCTGGAAGCCCGGCGTCCCGCTCCTCGATCCGATGTGCGGCAGCGGAACCTTCCTCCTCGAGGCGGCACAGAGGGCCCTGAACATCGCGCCGGGCATCGCCCGCAACTTCGCCTTCCAGAAACTGAAAGATTTCGACGCGAAGAAATGGAAAGATATCTCCGCTCAAGCGATAGCGGCAGAAAGGGAAGAGGTCGCCCTCCCCATCTTCGGGAGCGACATCTCGGCCGAGGCGCTGGAGACGGCGCGGCAGAACCTCGAGGAGGCGGGCTTGGCGGGCGCGGTGACGCTGAACCGCGCCGATGTCCGCGAGGTGACCGCGCCGGCCGCAGAAGGGATACTCGTCGCCAACCTCCCCTACGGCGAGCGGATGGGCGACCGGCGGGCGCTCGAGGAACTCTATCCACAACTCGGCGACGCTCTGAAAAAGCGGTTCAGCGGCTGGGACGCCTATCTTTTCACCGCCGACCTGCAGATGGCGAAGTCCATCCGGCTGGCGACCTCGCGCCGCATCCCGCTGTTCAACGGGTCGCTCGAATGCCGCCTGTTCGAATATAAGATGGTGGCCGGGCGCAATCAGAAGAGCTAGAGGAACCGCCGCAACAGAAGCGACGCGACAAAGAGGAACGCCGCGACATAGAGCGCGGTATCAACGATACGGAGCACCTTCGCCGCGAACGGGTCCTTCACGAAGCGGCGCGCGATGTCAAGCACGATGAACAGCGCGAAGAACGACACGATGACGGCGATGTTGGTGGGCGTCCGCAACGGGCACATGCGTTACCTCATAAAGTGGTCGGGAGACAGCAGGGTATCGGGAAGCGGCCGGCGCTCGCCGGGCTTCTCGCTCTCGCGGAACTCCTCTGCCAATTTCGCCGGATCGCCCGGATAGCCGAGCGCCGCCATAGCGATGATATCGTGGTCGTCTGGTATCTTAAGTTCACTGCGCGCCTTTTCCGCATCGAAGCCGCCCATGCCGTGGGCAACGATGCCCCGCCGCCACGCCTCGAGCGTGAGATACCCCCACGCCGTGCCGGTGTCGAACGACGACCAGCGGTTCGGTTTCCCGTTGCGGGCAAAGGTCTTCTTCGCGAGGATGAGCAGAAGCACGGGAGCGACATCGGCCCACCGGCGGTTCTTCGGCGCGAGGAACGAACGGAGGCGTTCGATATCGGTCGGCGATGTCGCCGCCATGAAGCGCCACGGCTGTTCGTTGAAGCACGACGGGGCATAGCGCGCCGCCTCGCAGATGGCGGTGATATCGTAATGGGGAAGCGGTTCCGGTGACAGGGCGCGCATGGACCAGCGCTTCATGATCTCCGGCAGTATCTCGCAACAGAAATTCCGCGCCATGAACGGCCTCAGAACGAAATGACCGCGCACGAACAACCATCGGATGCTACCATCCGGAACGGCCTCGTATCGACATCGGGCGTGACATCGGGCAGAGTGCAATCGGGGTTACAGCCGTCGGCCGGCTTCATGTTGCCGTCGTCGCATTCCTCGCCGTCCTCGAGTACGCCGTTCCCGCAATCGGGGCCGGTCGCGGCATCATCGTCCATGACCGCGATCGTGTCGGGCGACACCTCGTCGGGGGTCGGCGCATCATCGACCGTGACGATATCATCATTCACCGCCTCGTCGGGAAGGATGCTCCCGTCATCGTCGGTCGGCACGATGTCGACCTCCGGATCCCCGTCACCATCCGGGTCCGCCCCATCGGGGGACACCGCATCGGCATCGGGCTTCACCTCGGTCTTGCATTTGGATGAACAGCCGTCCCCCGAGGCCGTGTTGCTGTCGTCGCATTCCTCGAACGGGTCGATATTCCCGTTGCCGCAGATGATGAGGCCGCCCGTGCAGTCCTCGATGATGTAGCCGGTGCACGCATCGTTGCACCGGGCGTAATAGTTCTCGGGATAGGTGCCGAGCGTCTCGCAACTCGTTATCTGGGTATCGCAGAACTCGTTCCCTTCCTTGACGCCGTCGCCGCAATCGGTCGCCGTGCAGACCGAGGTGTCGTACCCGGTGCAGTCGTTCTTGCAGGGGGCGCTCGTCCCCGACTGGTACTGACCGAGACTCGCACAGTCGGTCCCGCTACCGTCGCAGACCTCGGGCAACATCACATAGCCGTCACCACAGTCGGGAACGCATGCCGCGGTCTCCCACCAGTAACAGCCATCGTTGCAGGTCGCGTTGGTGGTGGAGGCATAGTGTGGGTCCACCTGATCGCAGGGCGTCTGCTCGCCCGGGTCGCAGATGTCGTTGTCATCGCCGCAGGACTCCTCGCTCACGAAACCGTGACCGGTGAGGTCCACGATCACCGACTCTATCCAATCGCGGTACTGAAATACCCAGGTGTAATAACTGCCGCTCGTGGCCGAACACTCTCCCGTCACGAACGAGGCGACGCCCGACACGACATCCTTATCGAACTGCCGGGTCAGGAACGGGCCGCCCGAATCGCCCTGACAGGCCCCCGCCGGGTCGCCGATCTCGATGAGCGCCTTGGTGCCGCTCACCAGATCGAGGATGGTGGTGTTGCCATAGCGATGAACGCCCGAATCATAGCCGCCGGTGCTGGTGATACCGTAGCCGACGATGACGCCGGTATCGTCCTCCTGCTCACTGGGCGCGACCCGGACCGGGAACGGATCGAGCGTCGTCACCTTGCGGTCGAGATGGATGAGCGCGAGATCGATCGCATTCCACGCAAGATCGCCCTCCCAACTCGAATGTTTGACGACCTCGACCGCCTTGGCGATGGTCGTGCCGCCGTACATGATGTTCGCTCCCGCCTTCACGGTGACCGCGTCGGGGTCCGACACCGCATCGATGATCAACTGGTTGTTCTCATACAGATAGACGCAGTGCCCCGCCGTGAGCAGCACCTCGGGATCGATGAGACTCGCGGTGCAGAGCGAACCATCCACCATGATGCCGACGGCGCTCTGGTATATCTCGTAGTCGGTCTCGTCCCCGTTGACGATGAGCGGGGTCTGATCATCGAGCACGCCGATCTTTTGAAGGGGGCTGACCATCTTCGGAAGGACGGGGAGGTCTGCCGCCCCCGCAAGACAAAAGACCACGAGGATCGTGATGAAAAACGAGCGCTTCATGTGAACCATCTCCCTAGCAATGTCCCTATCGGGATGACCATTCTATCCTGTTCCCTCTGAAAAGCAAACTCATCATCTCTTTAGAAGAAGCAACCGGTCAACCGAAGATTTTTCATAAGTAAATTCATGAGTTTCAATAATGAACTGACATGTCAGTCTAGTTTTCTTGACTTCGCTTTTCTTTTCCCCTATCATCTGCCCATTACCTGATCGTTGACCCGTTGACAAGGGAGGAGGACATGATCGAAACAAAGGTACGGAACACCATTACGGCGACCGCCGATCTCATCACCGAGATGTTCTCGGAGGTCGCGCGGCGCTTCGATGAGACCATCCCGTCGAAGCCCGATCTCGCCGGCCCGAACGATGATGAGGAGTTCAGCCTCGTCGGCATGCGCCACATCGTCCGGCACTACGAACATCTGCTCGCGTGGATCGTCGACGAACCGGAACAGGTATCGCTCGAACACTATGAGGAAGCGGAACTGCGCGACATCATCCTCTATGCGGCGCGCACCGGACGGACCGAGGCGCTCGATCTGCTCATAGAGCGGACCGGCTTCGATGTGACCGCTCCCGACGCTCAGGGACTGACGCTGCTCGACCACGCTCAGCGCGACAAGCAGTACGAGGTGGTGCATTATCTCATCAATCGCGGCGCGGGACACGGCAGGGAACTACTGCCCTCGCGTACCGAGGAGGCCTAGCGCCGACCGGATACCGTCGGCGGCCGAACTGACGATGCCGCCCGACCAGCCGCTTCCCTCTCCGCACAGATAGAGGTTCCCCGTACCGACCGCGTTCCCCCGTTCTTCGCGAACGACCTGCACCGGACAGGAGGTCTTGCTCTCGAGACCGAGGAGCGCCCCCGTTCCATATCCCTTGAGTTTGCGCGAGAAATGGGCGAGCCCCGCTCGAAGCGAACTGATGACCCGTTCCGGCAGAAGCATCGAGATATCGTACGGCACGACACCGAGCGGGTAACTCGACGCGGATAACGCGCCGCCGCTTTTCCCGGCAAGCAGATCGGCTATCGTCATCGCCGGGACGGCGTACGATCCGGTCGCGCCATACCAACGCCGTTCGAGTTCCTCGAGTCGTTCCAGCGCCGCATCGGGGGAGATGCCGGGCATGCCGAAGAGTTCGTCGGGATGTACCGCCGCCACGACCGCCGCATTGGCGAACCGACCGTCCCGCTGGTAGCGCGACATCCCGTTGACGACCGACAGCCGCTCCTGCGGTGTCGCCGGGACGACCGTCCCGCCGGGGCACATGCAGAACGAATAGACCGGCAGGAGCCCCGCCATGGCGCTCGTCAGTTTGTATTCGGCCGCCTTCACCCCGTCAAGCCGTTTCACCCCCCACTGCGCCTCGTTGATGAGTTCCTGCGGATGTTCGGCCCGACAGCCGACGGCGAACGGTTTTGTACGGAAGGGAACGCCGCGTCGCATGAGCATCCGGAAGGCGCGATACGATGAATGACCCGGCGCGAAAAGGGCGGCGACGACCTCGATCGTGCCGCTTTCGGGACCGCTGAACGAAAGCGCCGTCACACGACCGTCCGCGATGGCAAGGTCGGTCACCGCCGTGTCGAATTTCAACGACACCCCTTCGTTCCGCAACATCTCGCGGAGCCGCGGCAGGATACGGAGCAGATTGTCGCTCCCGAGGTGCGGTGCGGCGAGATAGCGGATCTCATCGGGGGCGCCCGCCGCGATGAGCGTCTCGAAGATGAATGCCTTTTCCTTCGTTATCGTTTTGGTGCGAGAGGTCAATTTACCGTCGGAGAAAGTACCGGCGCCCCCTTCACCGAACGCGTAGTTGGAAAAGGGAGAAAAGGCGCCTCCCTGCTCGAACCGGGCGATATCCCGAGCCCGCGCCGCGACCTCCGGCCCCTGCTCGAAAAGCGTTACCGCACATCCGGCCCGCGCGAGAACGAGCGCCGCAAAGATCCCCGCCGGACCACTCCCCACCACCGCCACCTGACCGTCACGCTTACGCCGGGGGATGTCGAAGGACGGCGCGACCGGCATCTCGCCGCCCGCAAGTTCGGGCGAACTCACCCCGACCCGCACCTGCCACCGGACGTCGTTCTTCCGCCGCGCATCGAGACTTTTTTTCGCTATCGTGCAGGAAAGATCGGTCACCTTGAACACATCGGCCACCGCCGCGCGCAGGTCGGCGTCGGTGTGCCCCGGCTTCAGACGCAGATCGAGTTCGCGATAGCCCATCGAGCGCTATTGCTTCTTTTTCTTGCGAGCCGGAACGGTCGCCGCTTCGCCGTTGCGCGGCCGTTTCCCCACGATCTTCTGGTAGCCGGGCGGTTCGGCGATGAGGAGCCCCGCCAGTTTTTCGGTCGTTTTCCGTATCTCGGCGGTCAGGCCATGTTCCCGAAGTATCCGCGACGCCTCGCCGAGCAGTATCTCGGCCGCCATACCGCTCGCAAGGACATAGGAAAGATGCGGGCTGTTGCTCCAGATCGCGTGTTCTACCTTGGTCCCGGCGCGATCGATGACCGCGAGCAGGTATTTGTCGGCATCGACCACGACACTCAGCCAATCCTCGGGGAACATGGTCAGTACCGTCTCGGCGGCGTTCTTCTGCACCACGATACAGCGATCCATCTTCACATCGCCGTACCCGTTGACCGTCACCGAGACACCACGGGTACCCGCTTCGGACAGAAGCGGCGCGATCCGCTCCAACAGGCGGGGGAAGGCATCGACGACTATCTGGACCTCGGCGTTCCTTATCATCTCCTCGGCCCGTTCCATCACCTGATCGATCGTTTCGAGCCGATAGACCCGCTCATCGGCGGTCCGCGCCGAAAGACCGGCCAGTTGTTTTTCAAGCGCGCGACAATTCTCTACGAAATCCTTTTTCTGGCGCGCCAGGTATTCTTGGGACGGAACGGCGGTGAAATAGCGCGTGCCGGGGGTGTCCTCGACCATGACCGCCCCTTCGATCACCAGCGTATCGAGCGCCTTGTAGATATTCGCCGAGGCCTCGCCGAGATGCTGGGCGATGCGGTAGCCGGTCAGCGGCGACTGCCGGCACAGCAACAGATAAACGGCCGACTCAAGCCGGTTGAGCCCCGTTCCCTGAAGTCGTTTGATCAGTTCGGCGTCACCCATCTCCGTTCCTCCTTGATCGGCGCCTTGATGGTAACCCTCCGGAGCGAAAAGTAAAGGAAGTCGTCATCTTCTCAGGAATTACTTGACTTTATAAGATATAATTTTATATCATAGTCTTGTGCGCTTCCGGGAGGATCGGCTTGAGCATCGCCCGACAAGAAGAACGAACAACCACGATACGCGAGGTCTTGACATGCTTCGTACCATGACACGCACGGCGGCCATCGGCATTATCGCCCTCATGACCATCGCCTGCTCGACCCCCGAAACGGAAGAGCAGATCCCCTGCGGCACCATACTCGACTGCCCCGAAGGGATGGAGTGCGGCCCCGATTATTTCTGCATCGAGAAGGGAAGCATCGATACCGATACCCCATCGGGAGACCATGACACGGCGTTCCCCGACACGATGACCGACGAGGCATCGCCCGATGGCGCCGACGCGTTGATCATCGACGATGAGGGGCCGGTCGATGACGCCTCGTCACCGGTCGACGATCAGCCGGTCACCCTCGACGAAGACCCCCTCGTCCCCGACGAGATGACCGACGAACTCCTGCCGGAGCAGGATGAAGTTGCCACCGACGAGGACGAACTCCTGTCTGATGAAACGCCTGACGAAGATATGGCCGACGAGACGCAGACCGACGAGAGCGGCGCCGACGAACTGCTTTCGGACGCGGAATCGCTTCCTGTCGATGACGCGGTCATGACCGACGACGATATCGTCCTGCCCGACACCGTCATCGTCGGCACAGGGACCGAGAGCACCTATCCGCCGCTCAGCACCGCCATGAATTACCGGAGGAGCATCGCCATCTACACCGCGGCGGAGATAGCGCGGCCGGGAACGATCATCGACTTGGGGTGGTATCTTGCGGACACATCCTCGGGATCACCGACGGTACAGATATACCTGAAAACGACCACCGAGACCGTCGCGCCGACGACATGGGACACCACCGACGCGACGCTCGTATACGATTCCTCTACCAGCCTCTCCTCTACCGGATGGAAGGATTTCACGCTGACGACCCCATTCCCCTACTTCTCGTCCGACAATCTCGTCGTTATGGTGGCCTCCTATATTTCAAGTTGGAAGATCGGCGGGAAATCAAACTATACGGACACGCCCGGCATCAACTCCTTTTCTGAAGGCAACAGCGACACCTCATGGCCATCATCCTTGACCGGGAGCACTTCTCGACCGAATATCAGGATATCGTTCTAATTATAATACACAGATTAGCGTTTTCATAAATCAGATAAAATCTATAGATTACAATTAGATAAAAAAGTTGTTGCTTTCAAACAGAATTCATGTATCGTGTATTATATGGAGTTTTTACTACACACTCCGGGGGAGGGTAGATCATGAACCGCATCGCACAGATGGTCTCGCTGGTGTCACTGTTCGCTCTCGTTGCCTGCTCGGCGCAAACAACCGATAAGAAATGCACCACGCCACTCGACTGCGGCGACGGCTACACCTGCGAGGATGGGGTCTGCGTCGAGTCACCCGACGACGGCAGCCAACTGCCGGATCAGGAAAAGGACCTGAGCGAGGAAAAGGACTTACAGGACGGGGACGGGATAGGAACAGACGACCTGTTGCCCGACGGCGGGGACGACACCACGACACCCGATGACGATGCCATTGACGATGATGCGACCGATCAGTGGGATCAATCCGATGACGATACGATCGTCACCGACGATGACACCACCCTCACTGACGATGACACCATCACTGCCGACGATGACGACGCCATCACGGATGTCACGCCCGACATCGACAACGCGCCCCCCGCCTGCGTCGACCTCTGTGTCGTGGGCAATGTCTCGGCCGAGGGGACCTGTACACTCTGGAACGATACGGCGCAGCAGTGGGTGACCGACATCGAGGACGGCAACGGCCATATGCACAACCGTGCACGGAATTATCTGCCGCTTCTGCGCAACCGGTTGATGCCCGAAGGGGGCATCTTCCGCACCCAGTTCAGCGATACGACCTACACGCAGGCGACGATGCACACCGGACGACGCGATTCGCCGATCTGGACCGGCACCTACCTCGCCGCCGAGGCGATGCGCTCTATGGTCACCGGCGACCCAGACGCGGCCGCGCAGATCGACCGGACGGTCCGCGTGATGGACCGTTGGTGGCGGATCGTCGGCGACCGCGGCTATCTGGCCCGCTACGCCGCACCGGCCGACAGCGCTCCGGAGGTGGTCGCGATCTTCGACTACGACCCCGGTCACCCCTACGAAAATCATAAGGACCATTGGTTCGAAGGGGATATCTGGCACTGGAAGGGAGACATCAGCCGCGATCAGTATCAGGGGACCCTGCTGGGCTTCTCTTTTGCCTATGAAGCAACACAGGACGAGGCGCTCAAAGAGATCATCCGCTCAAATGTCGTCAACTTCATCGAGCAGTTGATGGAGGTGCGGAGCGTACTCATCGACTTCTCCATCAATGGCGTCACGATACCCTACACGATGAATATCCAGTACGCCGTCTACAACAGCGCCGAGAACGACGACAACGGCCGCCCCTTCCTCGCGTTCAACACCGATTCGGGCGAGGAGGTCAGCAAAGGCTTCCTCAACTTCTGGACCAATCCGTCAATATACCTCCGGCAACTTCCCGGCTTCGGCTGGGTGCCCGACTTCTATCTGCGCACTCAGGCGATACAACTCGCCGGGATGTTCCGCGTCGCCCTGCAGGTGACCGACGGCGTACCGGCCTACGCGGCACGGCGCGCGGCGATACTCCAGCATTACAACGACCATTTCGAGGAATGGCTCGACCTCGCCGACGGCTACACCGACACCAGCCAGTGCGGCGCGAGTTACCACGGATTCAACATCGCCTTCGAGCCGCTTTACAACTGGGTTCGGCTCGAGGACGACCCGTCACGGGAACTGCGCATTCAGGATGATGTCCTGCGCAATAAACTCTGGGCCGCGGTCGACGATCACAAGAATGTGTTCTTCGCCTACATCTACGCGTCGCAGGCCGCTCCCGGCGACAATACCGGACCGGTGATAGCCGCCCACAACACGCAACTTGCCCAGTTCCCCGCCGCGCCGCTCACCGCACCGCCGGTGGACAACACCGCGAAATATCCCGCCGACTCCAGTTGCGAAGGGCTTTCCTCGGTCGCGATCGATGTGGCCGACCGCGTCCCCTCGTGTTTCATGTGGGAGCGCAACCCCTGGGAGTTGATCGATCCGGGGATACCGAATTTTCTCTACCCCGGCGTCGATTATCTGGTCGCCTACTGGATGGCGCGTCATTACGGGTTCATCGGAGAAGATGCGCCGAACACTTGTCTGCGGTGGCGGCCATGAATCTTATCTAATTATTCAGATCTATCATCGACAACACGGCACAACGACGCCACCGACATTCTATGCTGTTCCTCGGGGTCGTATACTCTCCGATGACCGAACTGACCGCATAGACCGTATCGTTATGGATAACCATGGCAGCGGGCAACACGGGATCGTTTGAGTACCTGTCTCCCCATTTCACACCGTCCACAAAAGTCCCGTCGCTTTTCCATTTGGCAAGCAGGAGCGGTCCGTCCATGTACTTGTAAGGATCGACTTCGATGAGTTCTTTATCCATGGGAAAATATCCAGTGCTCTCACCGAAGGTATATACATTCCCCTCGGCATCGAAGGCTAAGGAGTATGCCGCCGTCTTGTCCGGTTGAATGGTCGTGAATTTTTCTTCGCCATCTGTCGAAAAACCAAGAAGCACCGCCTGACGCACCTCACCATAGCTGCCGCCCATCGTGCGATAGCCGGTCACCAAGACAGCCCCTTTGCTGTCGACGGCGATAGCGGTCCCTCGGTCAT
This sequence comes from bacterium, assembly GCA_022711315.1. Classification (GTDB taxonomy): domain Bacteria; phylum UBP6; class UBA1177; order UBA1177; family JAKLFG01; genus JAKLFG01. The sequence continues at coordinate 18,589 of JAKLFG010000043.1, forward strand.
CGTAATCGAGTCCGAACTGACGATGCCAAAGTGGTGCGCCCTCCACATCGAGTTTGGTAACGAAAAGGTCTTCTCCGCCACCCGCCGTTTGTCCCTCCATCGTGCCGGTGGTATACCCCGTGACATAGCGCGAACCGTCGGAGGCGACCGCGATGGCCAACGCGACATCGGTCCCATCGCTACCCCATATCGATTCTTTGATGACCGCGCCGTCGGGCGAGAAAGTCACCACGACCGCATCGCCCACCGTCGGCAGTTCGCCAGCGTCAATTCCCGTCACCCCGGCAACGAGCAGTTCGCCGGTGGGAATTCGCGTTATTGCATAGGCCGCATCGAACCCCGTCGTAATCCCCCGCCAACGAACGGACCACTCAAAAACACCGTCGGTGGTGAAGCGTAATAGGATTATTCCTGCATTGTTGTCCGATATACCGGCGGCATATAAATGTCCAGAACCATCAGAGGTCAATGTTGCGACCACACCCTCGTCGCGCTGTAATGTCCATTGCGGCACGATCCCGTGGAATTTTGTTAGAAACAATGGACCGCTTCCTTCGGCATCAGGTAGAAGTCCATGGCCTTGAACCAGCCCGGCGACATAGACATCCCCGTTCTCATCGAGTGCGATCGCCTTCGCAAAGACATCGCTCTCACCATCGAGCGCACCCCATTGATATGAGGGAGGCTCGTAAGCGGTATAGTTCGGACCATCGGTAAATTCACAAGCAACGCATATCAACGGAACGATCGCCGCAATGCCGAGGATTCTCATGACACACCCCCTCAAATGCGTTACGCCACCAGATCCCGCATCAATGGATTGATCATCGTATAGTCCCTAAAGGTCAGCGTCCCTTCGCGGACCGGCGCCGCGACGATCGCCTCGGCCGCATACCCTTTCTCACGCAGCAACGGCACTACCGACTTGAAATTGAGTTTCCTCTCGTCGGGTAGCGTCGCCGTTTTGATCTCGAATGCGCGCAGTCGCTTCACCTTCACCAGAAGCGCATCGATCTCCGTCCCGTTCGAATCGCGGTAGTAGAAAAGATCCTGCCCCGGCACACCGCCGCCCGCCTTTATCAGTTCGACGATCACCAGATTTTCCCAGAGCGCGCCGAGGTGCGGATGTTTCGACAGAAGTTCCGCATCATCGATACCCATCAGCGACACCGCGAGTCCCGTGTCGGCGAAATAAAGTTTCGGCGCTTTGATCAATCGTTTACCGATATTCTCGGAGAAGGGAGACAAAAGGACGATGACCCCGCTCGCCTCAAGCACCGAAAGCCATGATTTGACCGTGTTGAGCGCGATCCCCACATCCCGCGACAGGTCCGAAAGATTGAGTAGCGAGCCGCACCGCACCGCCAACGCCCGCATGAAGCGCTGGAAATCGCGCAGGTCGCCGACGCGGAGGATCGACCGCACATCGCGTTCGATATAGGTCTTCAGATAATCGGCATAGAACGACGCGGCATCAAGCGTCTCATCACCCCACAGTTCCGGGAATCCGCCGCGGAAGATCAGGCGTGTCAAAGACAAAGGTACTGCGGCCTCCCGCAACTCCCGCGCCGAGAGGGTGCCCAGTTCGACGATAGCGATCCGCCCCGCCAGCGATTCGGTCACTTCGCTCATGAGAGAAAATCGTTGAGAGCCGGTCAGTATCCATTTCCCCTTCTGCGAACGCCCCTCATCGATGGCCATTTTCAGTTCTCGCAATATGACGGGGGCGTACTGTATCTCGTCGATGATGACACGACTCTCCCCCTTCCACCGTTCGATGAAGGCGGCGGGGCTTTCGGCCGCTTCACGGGCCAGCGAAATATTGTCGAGTGTCACATAGGCGGCGTCGGGAAATATCCGTCGGAGAAGCGAGGTCTTGCCCGATTGCCGGATCCCGGTGACCAACACCGCCGGACGCTGGGCGACCGCTTTCTCGATAGCCCCCTTCGCAAGTCGATCTATCCAACGCATATGCGCCTCCTTCTACCTCGACGGACCATCTTGCCCGATATATGATAATTTGTCAATAGGTTTTATGATGATTTATCAATCAATGTTATGATTATCATAAATAATGGATGGGCCTACTCGAATATCTTCATGGTGCGGATCTCTTCGATGAGCCCGAAGATGTTCTTGAGTTCGACGAGTTCGAGACCCTTCACTTTCGGTTTGTGGCGCAGGACCGGCACATAGATCCGCTTGAGGCCGAGGCGTGCCCCCTCTTTGAGCATCAGTTCGATCCCCGGCACCTCCCGTATCTCGCCCGCCAGCCCCATTTCGCCGATGAAGGCGACCCGCGACGGCACGGCGATGCTGAACATCGACGAGAGGAGCGACGCCGCGATGGGAAGATCGCTCGCCGGGGTCTTGAGTTTGAGGCCGCCCACCACATTGACGAAGACATCGAAACTGGAGAAATAGACATCGCCGCGCTTTTCGAGCACCGCGGTTATCATCGCCAGACGGCCGTTGTCGATGCCGCTCGTTACGCGGCGCGGCTGGGGCAGATTGGAATTCGTGGTGAGCGACTGCACCTCGATGAGAAAGGGCCGCGTCCCCTCCATGATGAGGGCGAGCGCCGAGCCGGAGGTGTTCTCCTCGCGGTTCGACACGAAGAACTGCGACGGGTTCTCGACCTCCTCGAGTCCTTGCGCGGTCATCGTGAATATCCCGATCTCGTCGGTGCTGCCGAAACGGTTCTTGGTGGTCCGCAGGACGCGGTAGCCGAGCGTCGGGTCGCCCTCGAAATAGAGCACGGTATCGACCATGTGTTCGAGAAGCATCGGCCCGGCGATGGTCCCCGATTTGGTGACATGACCGATGACGAAAAGCGTGATGTCGTCCTTCTTCGCCATCTCGAGCAGGCGCACCGCGCAATCCTTTATCTGGCTCACCGAGCCGGGGATACCGGGCACGGCGCTCGAAAAGACGCTCTGGATCGAATCGACGAACACCACATCGAACTTCTCCTGCGCCACGATGCCCCGCAGGAGGTCCACGTTGTTCTCGTTGCTGATGAACAGCCCGCTCTGCGCGTCGCTGCGGCTGAGCCGGCCGAAGCGGAGTTTGACCTGCGCCGCCGATTCCTCGCCGCTCAGGTAGAGCACCTTCCGGCCGTGCGCCAGTTTGAGCGCTATCTGGAGCATGAGCGTCGACTTGCCGACGCCGGGAGCGCCCGATATGAGATTGTAACTGCCGCGCACCACGCCGCCGCCGAGGATACGGTTGAATTCGGGCGACCCGCAGTCCACCCGGTCGGCCGGCGTCATCGCGACATCGGCGATATGCACGATCAGCGGCTCCTTCCCGTCGCGGGCGCTCACCGTGAACGCGGTCTCATCCTTCTCATCGAAACTGTCCCACTCGCCGCACTCGGGACAGCGCCCGAGCCACTTGAGCGACTGGCTGCCGCAGTTGCGGCAGACGAACATCGTGTGTTTCTTCTTCGCCATGAGCATCGCCTCCCGTTCCGGTCGGCGCAGTATGACACAAGCGGGGACCGGAGGCAATTTTTAGCGGAACCGCGTTATTTTTCGAGACGCCCGACGATCCGGCGGGTCATGAACGCCCAGAGCGACTGATAGAGTCCGGGAGAAAGGCGCTTTATCAGGTGAAGCGGCCACATGGCCCCCAACTGCGTGAGGATGCGTTGCCGACGCCGTATCGCCCGTACGATGCGACGGGCTATCGTCGCGGGATCGATCGCGCGGCGACCGAATATCGAAAGCACCTGCTCAAGACCGCGGCCCGGAAGCGCTATGCGACCGTTATCGAACACCGCCGTCCGCACCATGCCGGGGAAGACGGTAAGCACCGAGATACCCTCGGGGGCGAGTTCGGCGGCAAGCGACTCGGCGAACCCGGCGACCGCGAACTTGGTCATACAGTAAGGGGCGACGAACGGGAAGGCGCACAGCCCGGCGGCCGACGAAGTGATGACGATGGTCGCTCCCCGACCGCTCTTCCTCAGCAGGGGCAGAAAGCCGCGGACACCGTGAACGACCGCCATCTGGTTCACCGCGACGATGCGCTCTATGTCTGCCTCGTCTATCTCCCCTATCGGCCCGCCGACGAGGATGCCGGCATTGAGCATGAGGATATCGAGCCGTCCGTCAGCGCGATCGATCTCGGCGGCGAGCGCCACGAGCGCCCCGCGATCACTGCAGTCGAGTACGCGGCCTTCGACCGCATACCCCGACGACCGCCAGCGCGATACCGCCTCGTCGAGCCGTACGGCGTCGCGGTCAAGCGCGTAGACCTTCATGCCCGAAACGGCGAAATCATCGACAACGGCGCGACCGATGCCGGAAGCGGCG
>JAKLFG010000044.1 GCA_022711315.1 bacterium
GATACTGAACGCGACGCTCATCCTGCAGGTGGTCGATCCGACCGATCGCGAATGGCGCGCCAAAAAACGGTATGTGGACGAACTGCTCGATTCGTGCGGCGTGGCGGTCGGCAGCGTCGAGGTGCTCTACTCGAAGCGCGACCTGCTCACCGGCCATCCCCCCGACGGCGGCGACCGGTGTTACGCGGCGCGCGACCGGGGCGATGTCCGGCGGCTCAAACGGTTCCTGTTCGAACGACTTTTCGGAGAGGCGGCGCCCGCCTAGCGCGGCAGGCCGACGCCGTGATAATCGAACAGTTCGCGGACCTGTTGGTCGCGGGAATAGACATTGCGCAGATCGAAGAAGAACCGGTCCTTCATGAGCGACCGTATCTTGACGAGGTCCATGCCGCGGAACTGGTTCCATTCGGTCAGGATGATCACCGCATCGGTCCCTTTGACCGCGTCGTAACTGTCGGCGCAGTAGGCGATCGCCTTCTCGTGTTCGGCCAGACGCCATTTCGCCTCGTGGAACCCCTGCGGGCAGAAGGTCCGTATCGTCGCGCCCGCCTTGACGAGCGCCGGGATGATGGTCAGCGACGGGGCGTCGCGCATGTCGTCGGTGTCGGGCTTGAAGGTAAGCCCGAGAATGGCGAAGCTCTTTCCCTTCACGCTCCCCATCGCGGCCAGTATCTTCTCGACCATCTTCTGCTTCTGCTTCTCGTTGGCCTCGATGGCCGCCCTGATGACCATCAGTTCGACGCCATGCTTCTTGCCGATGTCGTAGATGGCCTTGGTGTCCTTCGGGAAGCAGGACCCGCCGTAGCCGGGGCCGGCGTGGAGGAACTTGGGCGATATGCGGCCGTCCATCCCCATCGCCTTGGCGATGTCCTGCACATTGGCGCCGACCTTCTCGGCCAGGAGCGCCATCTCGTTGATGAAGGATATCTTCGCGGCGAGAAAGGCGTTCGCCGCGTACTTTATCATCTCGGCCGTCTCTATCGTCGTGAAGACGAAGGGCGTCTGGTTGAGGAACAGGACGCGGTAGACCTGCTGCATCGCCTCCTCGGCGCGCTTGCTTGCGGTGCCGATGACGACGCGGTCGGGATGGGTGAAGTCGTGGATGGCGTGGCCTTCGCGCAGGAATTCGGGGTTTGAAACGACATCGAATTCGTGCGAAACGCCGCGTCCCTTGAGTTCGTCGGCGATCGTCTTCCTGACCAGTTGGCCGGTCCCCACCGGGACGGTCGATTTGTCGACGATGACGGTGTACTTGTTCATGTGGCGGCCGATCTCTTTGGCCACCGCGAGGACATACTGCAGGTCGGCCGAGCCGTCGTCCTTGGGCGGCGTGCCGACCGCGATGAATATCACCGTGGCGGTCTCGACCGTGTGCTTCATGTCGGTCGTGAACGAAAGCCGGCTGTTGGCGACATTACGCGCGACGACCGCATCGAGTCCCGGCTCGTAGATGGGCATCACGCCGCTCTTCAGCGACGCTATCTTCTTTTCGTCGATATCCATGCAGATGACCGTGAGGCCGAAATCGGCGAGACAGGCGCCGGAAACGAGCCCGACATAGCCGGAGCCGACGACCGCGATCTTCATGTGGTCCCTCCTTCACAAAGAGAATTCCATGCCGCGGCGGACTTTAGCGATTTGGCCGGCGAGGTCAAGGATTCAGGGAAGATTTCGGATGTCGGACGGCCCGGTCAGCGGGTATTGTCCTTCAAGTGTTCGTCGAGGTGCTTGCGGTTGAAGAGCATGATCTCGACAAAGCCGCGCAGATAGCCGATGCCGTAACTGAAATGGGTTATGAAAAAGGCGAACACGACCAGCGGGAAGAAGACGGGCGATCGGTAGGGGCCCTTCTGGCGGAGATGGATAAAGACCGAGGATACGAGGACCGCGGAGAGATAGATCGTGGTGTAGGCGGCGAAACACCAGCGGGCCGCCGACGAGAAGAAGGAGGCGATGAACAGGGCGGCGAACCCGAGCACGAACAGAGGCGGGATAAGTTGCCGCAGACTGCAGAGCGTGCCGTATTTCCGGTTGACCTTGTTCTTCCAGTAACCGTACTGGTAGAACATGCTGGCCGCCTTGTCGAAGGTCTCGCGGGCGAAGTAGCGGATGCGGAGCCACGGGAGCATGAGTATCTTCTGGCCCTGCTGGCGAAGCCGCACATTGTGTTCGAGGTCCTGCGCGCGGGTGAACTCTTCGTCGAAATGTCCGAACTTATCGAGCGTCTCGCGCCGCCACGAGCCGAACGGCACGGTGTCCACGAAGCGTTCGCACCCTTTCTGGACGGTTCGGTAGGTGAGCCCGACGCCGAGCGGATGGCGCATGACCGCCGCGATGGCGTGGGCCCGCAGGCTGTCGTCGCCCGACAGGGTGATCCAGCAGCCGCCTATATTAGCCGCGATGCCTTTCTCGTGCCATTTCAGCAGTTCGGGGATGTAGTTGTGGGGGTATTCGGAATGGGCGTCGCACCGGACGATAAGGTCGCCGGTCGCTATCTTGAGCCCGACATTGAGCCCGACCACCTGCACGGTGTCGGGATTGTCTATCAGCCGGATGAAGGGGTGGCGTTGCGCAAGGTCGGTCACGATGTCGCGGGTGCCGTCGGTCGAATGGCCGTCTATCACGAGTATCTCGGACCCGGTGCCGGCGAAGTCGATATCGTTGGCGACGAGACTTTCAAGGCACCGGCCGATATACTTCGACTCCTGATAAGTCGGTATCAGAACGGAGACCCGCATGGAACCTGTCTTGTACCTCTCACCACATAGGGTGCGCGAGCATACCCCTTTCGAGGGGGAAAAACAAGTTTAATCTGCCGTGGGCAGGTCTTTAAAAAGATTCAAAAAGACGCTCCCACTGGGAGGCGATATAGGGCAACCCGAAACGACCGTAGGCGCTGTCCCGTATCTTTTCACGGTCCCAGTCGGTCGCGAGCGCCTGTCGTATCTTCGCGGCGAGGTCCTCCACCGAACCCTGGCGCGCGAGCAGGCCGTTCACGCCCTCGATGATGATCTCGGATGCGCCGCCGATGTCGTGGAAGACCACGGCGGGGATACCGCAGGCGTGCGCTTCGATCAACGCGTTCGGGAAGCCCTCGAAGGCGGAGGGGAGCACGAGGAGATCGGCGTGTCGCATCACGGCGTAAGGGTTCTTGATGAAACCGGCGAGATGCACCCGGGCCGCCAGTCTTTTTCCCAGAACGAGTCCCAGTATGGCTTCCTTTTCGGGACCGTCCCCCATGATGGTGAGGTGCGCCGGTATGTCGGACAGGAGCGAAAAGGCCTCAATGAGCATCGGATACTGCTTCTGGGGGTGAAGGCGACCGACCGCGATGATCCGTTTCACTTTTTCCGGCGGCGCAACGGCCGACGGCTCGGCGGCCCGCCGTTCGATGCTTTCGAGGTCGACCGGGTTGTGTATCACGGCGATCTGCCCCGTCGGGACGCGGCAGAACGACTCGATGTCGCTCTTCACCGTCCCGGAAAGAGCGACGATACGATCGTACCGGGAGAAGGTGTGACGGTAGAGCAGGGAAAGCACCAGCCGCCGGAAGGGCGATTGCAGGGCGGTCCAGCGCGAGGGGGTGTTCGCCTCGCGTGCGACCAGCCGGGTGCGGCGCGGCAGGAACGGCGAAAGAAAGGCGAGCGGCAGGCTCACATAGCCGTGTGAGGCGAGGATGACATCCGGCCTGATGCGGTATATGGCCGCGATAAGTGACGGGATCGCGGTGAGCAGGCGCGATCGCTTCAGGTCGATGATCTCCACATCGGGGGAGACATCGTCAAGATAGTCGCCGCTTTTCTCTATCAGGATGAGTATCGGACGAAAACGGGTCCGGTCGAGCGCGTTCAGCAGGCGAACGACGACCCGTTCGGCGCCGCCGCCGCGCAGATCGGGAAGTATGCAGGCGACGGTGATCATCCGCGGGAGAGCCAAGCGGTCTCGAGGAACCTGCGCAACGCCAGTTCCTGCACCCAGAAACGCCCCGGCTCGAAGGTGAACCGATCGTTCCCGTACCGATAGCACCCGGGCGTATCGCCATTCTTCAACTGTTCATGAGTATCTATCTGGAACGATATGGACGCTTCGATGACGAAGAAGCCGCCGTGCGCGGGTGAGTGTATCATGTCGACCGCTATCATCGGCGCGTTGAATGCGGCGGCGGTGCGCACCGCTATCCGCAGCGCCTCTTCGGGTATCTCCTTCTTCACGACATTGCCCGACCCCGAGGCGCGGAAGTCGTCAGACGGGTTCATGCGGTAATACCCGAATATCCGGTCGCCGATGACGATGACGCGCAGGTCGTAGGCGGCATCCTCGATGAACTGCTGGAAATAAACATAGTCCTTCTGTCGCTGGTAGGTCCAGTAGGTCGGCGCGCCCGGCGCGAAAACGCGGCGGACGAAACGGGCGGCGGCGCGGCGGCTCCGGAACAGTTCGACGCCCATCGAGCCCGAGCCGGTCGCGAGTTTCGAAACGATGGGCAGGGGGGCGGTGGCCACATGGGCGAGCGACTCGTCGCGGTCGTGCGAGATGAAGGTGGGGACGGTCGGGATGCCGTGCAGTTCGAACAGGTATGCCTGACGAACCTTGTCCTCGTAGGACCACGCGAGGTCGAACGAAGGAAGGCATTTTTTGCCCAGCGTTTCGAGGATGCGCAGTTTGTTCTCCGCCTCGTACTGGCTGGCGGGATCGCTTTCGGTGCGCCAGACGATGATATCGAAGCGGGAGGCCTCCTTCAGCCAGTCGGCGCGGCGGATGTCGTAGAACTCAAAGGGGATGCCGTTGCTTTTCAAGAACCGCTCATAGCGCGGCCAGTAGGCGTAGTGCGGCGTGTACAGCATCTTGCCGCAGTCCTTCACGAGCCCGATGCGCGGATGGGGTACGCCCGCGGGCCAGTCGATGAGCACCGGGTCGGCCCCGTCGAGCATCTCGGGGGAGAAGGCCTTGGCGCCCATGTCGCGCCGCCGTCGGCACCACTCCACGATGGGGTACTGGGCGAGGTGCTGTTTGAGTTTGAAAAGGCAGCGGTTCTTCATGCGACGCCCCGGTCAGATCATATCGAGTATCGGCGTGTGGTCATAGCCTTTCTGCTTCGCGGTGTAGGCGTGGGTGATGCGGCCCCGGTAACAGGAAACGCCGGCGCGCAGGGCGGCGTTCCGGCGTATCGCCTCGTGCACGCCGTGTTCCGCCATATCAAGAACATACGGGAAGGTGGCGGCGGTCAGGATGTCGGTGGCGGTGCGGCCCACCATCGAGGGGATATGGTCGCTGTTGTAGTGGATGACGCCGTGTTCGCGATAGAAATGGTCGAGTTCCTCGAAGGGATAGGCGGTCTCGATGAGGTCGCGGATGTTGGCGGTCGCGTCGCAGACGACGCTGTCGGGGCGCATCGTCCGTATCATGTCGGCGGTTATGAGGTGGTCAAGGCGTGCGGGGGGCAGATCGGCGCGGCGCAGGGCGCTGTTGATGACGATATCGAAGGAGGGAAGGAGGCGGGCGAGTTCGTCGCGGCTGGCGTAGGGGTGTTCACTGTCGAATCGCAGGGTCCGGATACCGAGGCGCGCGAGATGGTCGCCGGCAAGACCGAAGCGGCGGTTGATGCGTTCATTGAGCGTTTCGGGATGTTTGTCCAACACCGTGATGTCGGCGTTGATGTCCATGAAGTATTTCAGCGCGGTCGAGCCGATGGTGCCGATGCCGATGAGCAGCACCTTCGCGCCGGGGAGCCCGTTCTCATGCCGTCCGCAGAGAACGCCCTTGTAACGGGTACACAACTCGACCGCCCGTTGGGCGAAGAGGTAGCCGGTCAGGCGGCTCATCGGTTCCAGCAGGACCAGATGCCCATCCTTCTCGACCCATTCGTAGGCGATGCCGAGGAACCCGCTCTTGATGAGGCGGTCTATCGTCTCGCGCGGCGTATTCCCGTCGAAGTGCAGGTAGGTGAAAAGTGTCTGATCGGCACCGTAGTCGCCGATCTCCGGTTCTATGGGCTCCTTGATCTTCAGGACGAGTTCAGCCTTCCTCAACAGGGTCTTTTTGTCGGATATCATGGCGCCGGCGGCCTTGAATTCGTCATCGCGGTAACCGGAACGGTTCCCGGCGCCCGACTGTACATGGACGGTGTGGCCGCGTTCGCTCAGCATTCTGACCTGACCGGGCACGAGCGCGACCCGGTTCTCGTCCTTTTTTATCTCTTTAAGAACGCCGATGATCATGATCCCTCCCTCGTGCGGGTCTCACAGACGCGTGGAACGGGCGATTATTCACGGAAAAAGAAGGGAAGTAAAGGATTTTTTGCTTGACTTGCCCTTTGTATCTGCTAGTTTGCTTCGTCTTTAGTGTTTTCAAAAGGATAGGGAGCTTCTGTGGCCGACGCCATACCCTCTGCGGACAAAAAGACCTTGTGGGGCAATTTCCTGTCGCTGGCTTCGCTGAAGGGGTTCGATTACATCCTGCCGCTCATAACGCTTCCGTATCTGGTACGCGTCCTCGGCGTCGAGCATTTCGGCATTGTGTCGTTCGCCCAATCCTTCGCGCAGTATTTCATCCTCATCACCCAATACGGATTCACCCTTTCGGCGACGCGTGAGATATCACTGAACCGAGATGATCCGCAGAAGATAAACGAGATATTCCTCGCGGTCATGGCGGTGAAACTGTTGCTCGCGGTCGCCTGTTTTCTCGTGTTGCTTTCGGTCATCATGCTTTTTCCCCTGTTCACGGCTTACTGGACGGTTCATCTGTTCTCTTTCGGACTGGTCCTGGGCGATGTCCTGATACCGGTCTGGTTCTTCCAGGGAATGGAACGGATGAAGTTCATCGCCTATTTCAACATCGCGGCGAAACTGATATTCACCTGCCTTGTCTTCCTGTTGGTGCGCGGCCCCGAGGATGTGATGATGGTGCCGCTGGTGAACGGCATCGGCTTTGTTTCGGTCGGCTTCGTTTCGCTCTGGTTCGTCCATCGCCATTTTTCGATCCGCTGGTATCTTCCCGCCCTCGGGTCGGTCAGGCGTCTTTTCGTCGAAGGGTGGCACATTTTTATCGCCAACATCACGCCGTCACTTTATCATAATTCCTCGACATTCCTGCTGGGCATCCTCTCCTCGAACATCGCGGTCGGCTATTACAGCGCCGGCGCGAAACTCGTCGAGGTGGGCAATGCCTTCATGTATATCATCGCGCGGACCATTTACCCGTACATGAACCGGAACCGTGGCGCGTTTGAAGGGATGAAGAAATATCTTCTTGTGCCCGGCCTGATCATGACGGTCGTTTTTCTGCTGGCGGCCGATGTCGCCGTCGAGATACTTTTCACCGATGCGTTCGGCGACACGGCGCTTGTCCTGCGCCTGCTTGCGATCAGCCCGCTGACGATCGGGGTCGTGGGGGCCTACGGTTCCAACTATCTTCTGGTGCATAAGCAAGACGCCCTCTATATGCGCATCATCATGTATTCCTCGATAACAGGCCTGTTCCTGCTTTGCGGCGGGATCGTCTGGTATCAGCATTTCGGGGCCGCGGTCACCGTTTCGCTGACCCGTATCCTGATGGCGGCATGGTGCTTCGTGGCCTATCGCCGCCTGCGGAAGGCCAAGACCCCGGAGGCGGCATGAGGATAGCGTTCACCGGCGATCTCAGCTGTAGCGGGAAGTTCGCCGAATGTGTCGCGCTTGGCAAAGAGATCTTTTCGTCTGAATTGCGGGAACTGCTGGCCTCCTGCGATCATGTGGTCTGTAACTTTGAAGGGCCGGCAACTGCTCAAAAGGCCGAGACCGACTATGGGTTCGAGGTGGTCAGCCCTCCCGTCTCGGTCCCGTATCTGGTCTCGCGCGGCATCAGTGTTTTCAACCTCGGAAACAACCATGTGTTCGACTGCGGGCAGACGGGATTCTCCGAAACGGTCGGGCATATGGCGACGGCCGGGGCCCGCTATTTCGGCGCGGGCTATGCCGCCGATGACTTTGATATCCTTGTCGTGGAGGAAAAAGGCCTGCGCGTGGCGCTTCTTTCGGTGACGGATGCGTTGAGCCCCGTCGCCGCAAAGGACCGCGCCGGCACGGCGGTCTTTCGTTCGCTGGGAGCCTTGCGTGAGCGGGTATCTTTCCTCCGCGATACGAAAAAAGCCGATCGGATCGTAGTGAATTACCATGGCGGCGAAGAATACACGCGCATTCCCCTGCCTGCTAAGCGATCGTTGTTCCGTTCATTCGCGGCGTTGGCGGTCGATGCGGTCGTTGCGCATCATTCCCATGTGTATCAAGGATACGAAGTGATCGACGGCAAACCGGTGTTCTACTCGCTGGGGAATTTCATCTTCGATATCCCGCCGCATCATAAAAGGGATCATACCGACACGGGTGCGTTGGCGGTTCTCGAGTTCACGCAGAACGGTCTTGCGTGGTCGATTATCCCTCTGCGGATAGACCGCGACGCCGGCCTGGTGTCACGCGGGGATCCATCCGATGAACTTTTCAGCCGCTTAACGCTTCCTCATGTGGCCGATCCCCACGGAGCGTGGCTTGCCGATGCCTACCGGACGCTTTTCAACAACCGGCGACACCGTGAGGGGACGGGGATTGCCGGACCCGCAACGGCGGCGACGGGGCAACGGTCGCTGACACACTATTTCTCGTTGCGGCATTTTAAAACGCTTTGGACGCTGTTCCGCGCACCTGACACCCGACCGGTACTCTGTGCGGCGCTGAAGTTTATTGTTCTGCGCAAACTGGGGCTGTTGAGGGACAGGTCCTAGCGCGGTTCGGGACTCGAATTCTCGTACATCCACTGCTTCCAGCCTCGTCGGTCGAGGGCCTGCATGACCGATATCTCCCAGTTATCGTTCCCTTCGATGATGACCGGGCCGTCGGCGGTTATCGCGATGTCCCATCCGATATGGCGTATGCCGTGGAAGAACTGATGTGTCTCCTTGGCCAGAGCAGCAGATTCACTGAAGAACGGTGGACGATAGCCGGCAAAGGGCCTCCCGGTCGCGGGATGAGCGGTGACCACGCCGCCGTATTCCGGCTTGAAGTATCCTTCGGTCGCGAGCTCACCGGTGGTGATGTCGACCTTTATGATGATACCGCCGATCGCCCAGTTGTCGACCCGGTTCCCGTTCGCGCCGAAGCGCATGATGCCGTAGAAGAGTTCCGGTCCCCGACGGGTCATGACGGTGTATAGCCGTAGCGTGTTCGTCGTGAGCGGATAGAAGGAATCGAGTTCGGGGTGCTGCCGGACCTCTCTCTGAACGAAGAATACGCCATCCAGAGCGGTCGCCAGTTCGTTCTCGGTCATCCGGCGGTCGTCCAGCGTGACGATGTCGCCTTGCTTGATCATGCGGAATATCTTTTCCCCGCATTCACCGTACACATACTTGCAATAGGATGAAAAGTCGGGGCGATGCGGATCGTACAGCGACGAAAGGGGGGCCGGCCCGCATTCGCCTGCCCAACGGACGGAACCGCGCTCGATCAAGGCGATCGTCGGGGGGACCGGCAGGGCGATACTTTCCATGTATTTGTTGAAAACGAATTTGTCGCGAAGCAGGATGGAATAGTTGCGGCTTGCGGCCAAGTGGCGATTGAAGTTTATCCGGTCACGGAGTTTACGGAACTCTTCGTAACCGATGTAGGACGAAAGATCGGCGCGGTCCCTGCCGTCGAGACGGTAGAGATAATAGAATTCGTTCACTTCTCTGTGCCGTATAAGCCAAACTATCTGGTCGAGCCAAGCCAGCGCTCTTGATCGGGTGTTTGCCGGATCGCCGGTGTAGGGAAGGATGCGCGGGTCGTTCATGAAGGACCAAAGCTTAGCGAGATTCGCGGGGAACCGCGACCACTCGAGAAGGAAAGAGGCAATCTTGCGCAACATGGTCATGCTCTCGGACCTCCGGTGGCTCCGTGTGTCTCGAACAGTTCGATGAGCCGCGCGGAGACGACCGGCATCGCGAACCGCTCCTGTACGACGGCGCGACCTCTGGCGGCGATGACCGTGCGGACCTCCGCGTCGCGGGAGAGGAGCGCTATCGCCTCGGCGAGCGCGGCCGGGTCCCGTTCGGGGACCATGACGCCGGCGCCATCCTCGAGCAGTTCCGGTATGCCGCCGGTGGTCGTCGAGATGACCGGCAGGCCGTGCGCCATCGCCTCGATGAGCGCGACCGGTATCCCCTCGCGCACGCCGTTGCCGAGATCGATGCTCGGCAGGACCGCCGCGTCGACCTCGTTGCGGGTGTACATCGACAGCAATCTGCCGTGCGAAACGCGGCCCGGGAACTCTATACGGTCGCTGACGCCCTGCGCCGCCGAAAGGGCGCGCAGTTCATCTCCCAGCGGGCCTGAGCCGGCGATGATGAGCCGTACGGTCGTGCCGCTCTTTTTGAGCGACCCCATTGCTTCGATGAGGTAACGATGCCCCTTTACCGGCAGCAGGTTGGCGGGGCAGATCAGGATGAAGGGGCGCCCCGGGACGATGTTTCGCGGTGCGGGGATGCCCGCAGGGATGTCGACACCCATCGGCAGAAGGTGTATCTTCTCCTTCGGCGCTCCGGGTACGCGGGACCTGACGAGCGCAAGTCCGCTACGGGATATCAGGCGCACAAAGGAGGCCGACGCCATTTTGCGGGAAAGCAGGTTGTTGTCCACGATGTCCCAGCGGTGCGCGGTGAAACTCCATGGGACGCCGCTCAACCGGTGCAGGGCCATGGCGAGCGACGAGGAGGTCGCGGCCCAATGGGCGTGGATATGGTCGAACGAGCGGAGATCGATCGTCCGCGCGAGATAGAGCGCCTTGAGGAGCGCCGCCGCGTTCTTGAGGATGTGTCGGGGGGTGCGCGTAAGGAGCGCCCCGCAGGCGCCCAGCGAATCGGCCGGATGCCGCAGAGGGTGGGCGAAACCCGCAAGAAGGGATGGTGATATAAGCGGGATGATCAGTGAGCGGGGGAGGAGTGACCGCGCGTCATCGTGGATGAACCCCCCGCGCGGGTGGACCGGGATCACGGTGATGTCGTGTCCGGCGGCGGCGAGCGCTTGTATCTCCGGTATGATGAATGTTTCCTGCGTCCCGATCGGCAGGCTGGAGGTGATATAGAGCAGTTTCATGCCGTCTCCCCCGTCGGAGCCGTTTCCTGCGATGCCAGTATGCCGCACAGGGCCCACACCCAGTCGTTCAGGCGCGGCGTGAAGAAAGAGGGGATGCCGACGCCGGCGATCAGCAGGACGAAAAGCCAGAGAAGGAACACCTCGCTGCCGATGCGGCTCCGCCGCCCGATACGGTAGGTCGATAGCGCCCACCACGCGAAAAGGGTCAAGCCGATGAGTCCGCTCTGGTAGAGTATGACCACATACATCGAATCGCCGATGAACACGCCCTGTTTGCGCGACCAGCCGTACCCGATGACGGGGTTCTCTCGTATCTCGTATATCGTCCGCGCCAGATAGCCGGTGTTCTTGGCGTAACGCGTCTCGAACAGTTCCATGCTTACGACGCGATGGACCTGATAGGTGATATTGTTTGCGATGGATTCATAATCCTCCTGTTCCCCGAGGACCATGAGATACCCGATGATCACGAGGCCCAATGCGCCCGATACCGCCAGCGTCAGCAACTTGTTCTTCCACTGGAGCCGCAGAAACAATAGGAAAAGGATGATCGCGAGCCCGGCTACGAAGGTGCCGGAAAGGGTCATGACGCCGCCGATGAACGACATGATCAGCGAAAGAAGAGGAAGCAGGGGGCGTCGGTCGTTCCCCGCCGTGCCGCGCAATTCGAACAACAGGTAGACGGAAGTGGCGAAGGCGATGAGAAAGTAGGAGGCGGCGTACGACGGATGCTCGAATACACTGACGGCGCGAAGGATGAACCCGAGTTCGTCGACCAGCCGCTCGACGACGATGCGCCCCGGGGAGATGTAGGCGCTCATGGTGAGGTCGGTCGCCGCCTTGAGGCCGAAGGTCTGGGTCGCGGCGAAGAGCCCGAGCGGGATGGCGGTCGCCGCGAACAGGCGCAGGAACGGCGGCAGGTCCTCTTTGCGGAACCCGGCATTCGCGAAGAGGAGTATGATGATAGCCGGTTTCAGGTAAGCGTATGCGTTGAACCATGCGGGGGAAACGGCTGTTCCGGTGACGGACGATACGAGTGTCACGCAGAGGGTGAGCGCCCACAGGAGGATTATCGGCCGGATGACGCGGGGAAGGGGGATGTCCGCGTTCCCGCGACGCAGGAGGAGGATGAAAAGCAGGGCCGGCATCATGACCAGCTCTATGCGGACATAGGCGGAACCGAATATCATGTAGGGCGCGAAGAGGATGCCGGGCAGGAGGATCAACAGGCTTCTTTTGAGGTCGCGGAACGCCTCGAACAGGCACCAAGCGCAAAAGGCGATGGAAAGTGTGGTCCCCACGCGGTCAGGCGCTCCGGCCGGTCTTCAGGGGATGATGCATCGGGAATCATTGGCCGCGACGAGGAGCATTCCCTCTTTCAGTTCGACCCGTCGCGCGAGGATATCGAGGTGTTTGCGGAGCAGGGCCCGTTCGGTCCATCCGACCCGGGTGACCACGAGCACGGCGTCCGCTTCGCCGGCGAGGAGTTCGGCGTCGACCGACTCGCTCATCGGCGGGGTGTCCACGATGACGAAATCATTATCTTCCCGCAGGTGGAGGAGTTTTCCCCGGACGGCGCCGGCGGCATCCGCGAAGGCGCCGCTTTCCATCGCGACGCGAAGGGGCACGGATGTCTTTTCGGGGGAAGGTGCGGAGGCGGTCGCTCCCATGAGCACGGTCCGGTAGCCGCGCCGGGCGAGCAGCTCCGCGGTCCGCTCTGCGACGAAACTGATGCCGGCGCCGCGTTTTATGCCGCAGACCGCGATGATGCCGCAGTGGCGGTCGATGATGCCGGCCGAGACCAGCAGGCGCAACAGGCGATCATCGAACAGTTCGGTGTCGGATCCGTCGATGCGCGGCAGATCGGCACGCAGGGGAGCGTGGCCGGTGAGGCGCGGGATCTCCTCGCCGAACGCGAGGGTGCGGCGCAGGAAATAATGGCCGAACACGACCGCGGTGCTCAGAAGAAGGGCCAACACGAAGGCGAGCACCAGCGATATGGATATGCGCGGGAAGAGTTTTTCCTCACGCGGATCGGCGGGGTCGATGATGCGGATGTCATGCTTCATCGATTCTTTCTTTATCTCGTTCTCGTAGAGTTTCTCGTTGAGGAACCAGAATATCTTTTCGACCGCCTGCGATTCGGCCTTGAGCACCGCCAATTCGCTGAGTTCGGGCGGCAGACGGCGCATCTCGTTATCTATCTCGGTCATCTTGGTGTTCAGAAGCGTCTCGACCTGTCGTATGTTGGTATCGGAATCGTCGGCCATTGAGCCGATGGTCTTGCGTGCCGTGGTGATCTGCTGGCGGAGCATCACGAGATCGGGGTGCGAATCGAGGTATATCTCCGACGCCTTTTTTTCCTGCATCACGAGTGCGTTATAGGTCGAGACGACATCGCCGAACGCCTTGTCGTCGTCGAGCATCGGCGCAGGCAACATGCGCGCGCCGCCCTCCTCGCCGATGGCCTTGCGGAACTCGCCGATGAGACTGCGACGGATATCTATCTCCTTCTTCTGCTGTTCGAGTTCCAATTTGCGTAGGACGAGCGTTTTGACCTGCTCGTCGGGAAGGATGGTGCGGCTGTTCGACATGAAGGCGGTGAGTTTGCGCAGTTTCTCGTCGCGCTCCTCCTTGAGCCGGGAGGAGAGTCTTTCGAGGAAGGCGCGCGTTATCTCGGTCGTTTCGGTACGCCAGCGCATCTTCTTTTCCGAGAAGATGGAGACCAGTTCGTTGAGAAAGAGCGCGGCGAAGGGAGTGTTCGTCGTTTCCATCGAGACGCGGAAGAGGGTGGATGCCTTATCTCCCAGCGGGAACGCCTCGTAGGAATCGCGGACCGCCTTGCGGGCCTTCACATAGGTGCGATATGAGAATTCGTACCGTTCCCCGTCCGGTATCTCGCCCGCTTTCTCCATGACGACCTGCCCGCCTTTGAAGGTGCAGGGCTTGCCCCATGTGCAGTCGGCACTTTCGGACCCGTTCCCGATCGTGTAGCCCGTACCGGTCACGGTGACATCGCCCGATCCGTCGGCGAGCGCCGGATGCGTCTGGACAAAGTAGGGGGCGCCGATGAATTCGGGGTCTCCGCGGAGTCGTCCGATCAACTGGCTGAAAAAGCTGTCATTGAGGCGTTCGACCGGGAACTGCAGGTTGAAATGGTCTACGAGCCCGTCGATGACGGCGCGGCTTTTGATGAGTTCGGTCTCATTCTCGGAGGTCTGGAACCCGCCGAGGAGGAGTGTGGCCGGATTGGGCAGCATGAGTGCCGAGGGGTCGTCCTGCTCGATGAGTATCGTGGTCGACACCTCGTATTCGGGTGCAAAAAGCAATGCCGCAAAGAGGCTGATGAAGAATATGGCGGGGAACAGAATGAGCATCATGCGCGACCCGTGGCGCAGGATGATGAGGAGATCCTTGAGCGTAAGATCGGTCATGGCCGGCTCACTTGAGTCCGTTATGGATGTCAACAGCGTTCCTGACGGTCCCCGTCGCCGCCTCAAGCAATTGGAAGGTCGGCAGGAGTTGCTGGATGATGCGGTTGTAGCTGGTCAGTCCGGTCGGCGCGACGACAAGACGGTCGCCCGGCTGGAGTCGCAGGTCGCTGCCGGTATCGCCCCCGAGTATCTTGTGATAGTCGAGAGCCGCGTACAGGAACTTGCCGCCGTATTGACGGACCAGATAGAGCGAGGCGGTGTCGGCGGTGACCGGGTTGACGCCGCCCGCTTCGGCGATGAGATCGAGTACGGTGTAGTCGGGCTTGGTTATCTGGTAGGCGCCCGGCCGCGCTATCTCGCCGACGATGTAGACCCGTTCGGCCGACGCGGGGGGCACGAAGAAGGTGTCCCCGTTCCGAAGGCGGGCCTGCGAGTAGTCGGTCTGGGACCGCCCGACATCGGTCAAGGAGAGCGGAACGACCTTCTCGCCCCGTTTGAGGTACACGGTGTTGGCCATGGTAATGGTCGATCCATCCGATATCGGTGATACACGGGCGAGTGCGTCCATGATGGTCGTCGTGGGGGTGATGTTGTATTTACCGTTCCCGCTCGATGCGCCGGTTATGTAGTAGAATTTGCTCTGGAATTTAACTATCTCGACCGTGACATCGGGATTTTTCACGAAGTCCTTGAGCCGTTCCTCCAGTAACTTCGCCGCCTCTTTCTTGGTGAGTCCGCCCACCTTGATGCTCTTGATGATGGGGTAGAGTATCTCCCCCTTCTCATCGACCACCTGTCCGTAAAATTGGCTGATGGAAAGGGATTTTGAACTGAGTTCCGGGATGTTGTAGACATCTATCTTGAGTTCGTCCCCGGTGCCGATACGGTATTCTTCGCTGTCTGCGAGCAGATCGCGTACATCGTTCTCTGCTGAAAGCGGCGCAAAAGGAAGTTCCTTGCCGGAGACCTCGTGCCCGTAATTCGAGGTGTGGGAACACCCGACGATAAGAACGAAGGCGAGAAGCGTTACGCTGACGATCCGTTCCATCTTCAACCTGTGTGTTATCCCAAAAATCGGTTAATCATACCGACGCGCGCTGAAAATACAAGAAAACAGGACCGTCGTGGAAGGTCAAAGCTTCGTCGCGAGGGTTTTGGCGACCTTTTTCTGATCCTCGGCGGTCACGAAGGCGCTCATCGGGAGGGAAAGCACCGTGCGCGCCGCCTCTTCGGCGACCGGGAGCGAACCCGGGCGATGACCGAGCGGCGCGAAGACCTCCTGCAGGTGGAGCGGCAGAGGATAATGGACCGCCGTCGCGATGCCGGCCTCCTTGAGTTCCTGCGCCACGATGTCGCGATCTTTCACGCGGACGGCGTACTGCGCCCAGACCGAGAGCCGTCCGTCGCGCACCGTCGGCCGGGTGAGCGGCAGTTTCATCAATAGTTCGTCGTAGCGGCGGGCGACCTCCTGCCGGCTCGCGATCTCGTCATCGAAATGACGCAGTTTTACAAGCAGGACCGCCGCCTGTAGCGTATCGAGGCGGCTGTTCATGCCGATGTCGCGGTGGTAGTACCGTTTCGACTGGCCGTGGAGCCGCAGAGAGGAGAGTTTCTCCGCTATCGCCGCATCGTCGGTGAAGACCGCGCCGCCGTCGCCGTAGCAGCCGAGCGGTTTGGCGGGGAAGAAACTGGTCGTTGCGATCCGCGTGATGGCGCAACTTTTGCCGTTCCCGTAGCGCGCGCCGAAACTCTGAGCCGCGTCTTCGATAACGGTGAGTTTGTACTTCGCCGCGATGGCGTTCACCGCGTCGAGGTCGGGGCACTGACCATAGAGACTGACCGGGATGATGGCACGGGTCTTTTTTGTTATTTTATCTTCTATCTGCGCCGCGTCGATGAGGTAGGTGTCGGGTTCGATGTCCACGAAGACCGGCTTGGCGCCGACGGTCGCTATCGCCTCGGCGGTGGCGATGAAAGAAAAGGTCGAGGTGATCACCTCGTCGCCGGTGCCGATGCCGAGCGCGCGGAGCGCGAGCACCAGCGCGTCGGTGCCGTTGGCGCAGGTGACGCAGTGGGCGGCGCCGCAGTGGGCGGCGAGCGCCCGTTCGAGTTCGGCCACCTCGGGCCCCATGATGAACGAGGCGCGGGCGCAGACCGCCCCGATGGCGGCGTCGAATTCTTTCTGGTAGGCGCGGTACTGTGCCGCGAGATCGATGAGTTCTATCTTTTTCACAGCGGCCTCACGATGCCGTTCTTCAGTTCATAGCGGGCGCCGTCAGAAACATCGGTCGCGGTGCCGTCGGCCCCGAACACTATCTTATTCCCCGAGCGGCCGACCCAGCCGTGCTGTTTCGCCGGCGAGCCGTAGACGAGCGCGTAGGCGGGGACATCCTTCGTGATGACCGCACCGGCGCCGACGAAGGCGTACTCGCCGATGGTGATCCCGCAGACGATGGTGGCGTTCGCGCCGACCGAGCAGCCTTTTTTAAGCAGTGTCTTCCGGTATTCGTCCTTGCGCGGTATGAAACTGCGCGGATTTATCACATTGGTGAAGACCATGGAAGGGCCGAGAAAGACATCGTCCTCGATGACGACCCCTTCGTAGATGCTGACATTGTTCTGCACCCGGACACCGTTGCCGATGAGCGCGCGCGGCCCGATCATGCAGTTCTGGCCGAAGGAGCAGTCGGTGCCGATGCGCGAGCCGGTCAATACATGGCAGAAGAACCATATTTTGGTGCCCGCGCCGATCGCTACCTCGTCGTCTATATAACTGCTCGGATGGATGAAGGTCTCGCTCATGGTCGTCTCCTAGGGTTTTTTCAGCCAGCCGTTCGCACGGTACCACGCGACGGTCTGCGCGACCGCTTCGGGGAGCGGCAGGCGTTGCCGCCAGCCGAGCGCCTCTTTTATCGCGCCGTTGCAGCATATCCACGCATCCTGTTTCATCTCGATGACCTTCTGTCCATTGACCGGGAGGGCGCGTCCCATGATCCGTCCGGCGATCCCCGCCGCATGGCCGATGGGGGCGGCGATCCATTCGGGTATCGCGATGCGCAGGACATGTTTTTTCCCCATCGCGACGCGGATGGTCTCGCCCAGTTCACGCCACGAGACCGGTTCGTCGTTGGCCACGAAGAAGGTGCGCCCCGTCACGGCGCTTTCGGCCGCCGCGACGATGGCGTCGCAGAGGTCGGCGACCTGCACGATCGATATTTTCTTCTCGCCGCTCCCCAGTAGCAGGAGTATGCTTTTGTCCATGAACTGAAAGTAGGTGTAGATGTCGCGCTCGTTGGGGCCGAAGACCGAGCAGGGACGCAGTATCAGGTAATTGTCGCCGTGTTCCGCCCCCCATTTCCTGACCGCCTTTTCGGCGGCGAGTTTGCTGTTGCCGTACCAAGTGAGGGGACGCGGCGTATCGCTCTCGACCACCGGCCGGTCGCCGGTCGAAGGGCCGGCCGCCGCCTGCGAACTGACGAGGATGAAGCGTTGTCCGCCGATCAGCGGCGCGAGGAGCGCCTCGGTGAAACGAAGATTGCCGTCGATATATTCCTGTTCGGTCAACCGTTTGGTGGCGCCGGCGATATGGATGACCGTATCGCAGCCGTCGGTCGCCTTGCCGAGGAGCGCGGCATCGCCCTGCCCGCCGACATATATGTTCGCGCCCGCCTTTTCGAATCGTGAAATGTCGTCATTCCGCCGCCTGGTGAGCAGGCGGGGCCGGATGCCTTTCGCGAGCAGGAGTTCGGTCAGATGGCCGCCGACAAAGCCGGTGGCGCCGGTGACAAGCACCTCTTTCATGCGGTCGGGCCGAGCGGCTTGGCAAGGATGAGGTACTGTTGGTAGAGGTGGGCGCCCATGTGGGCCGCCGCGTTGTTCATCGGCTTGTTGGTGTCGAGTATCCACGACATCTCGACGGTAAGGTATCCGGAGGCGTAGCCATCGTGGAAGAGGCGATGGTACATGAGCGCGTCGAAACCGAGCAGACGGTATTTCTTCAGGGTGCCCAGCAGCATCACGCGGA
The DNA here is from genome assembly GCA_022711315.1 of bacterium. GTDB lineage: Bacteria > UBP6 > UBA1177 > UBA1177 > JAKLFG01 > JAKLFG01. The sequence goes on from JAKLFG010000044.1 coordinate 18,561, forward strand.
AACGGTCGATATGTTTCTTCTTGTTGAGGATGAGATGGAGGAAATGGCGGCTGAAGATCGAGCCGTTGCGGTTCTTGATGAGTATCCGGTTGATGTCGGGCATCGCGACCATGAAGGCGACCGCTTCGTCGTCGAGGAAGACGAGATAGGTAAGCGGCAGGTCCACGATGAGTTTGAGTTCGTCGGCCATCGCCGCGATCTCGCGGTCGGTCATCGGGACATAGCCCCAGTTGTCGCACCAGGCCTCGTTGAATATCTTCAGGATGATATCGACATCCTGCCGCAGGCGCTTGAGGTCGATGTGGCGCACCTTCAGACGGTCGCCGTATTTCGTGCACAGTTTCTCGTCGCGGTTCCGGAATTCTTGCGGCAAGGCCTTCGGCTCCTCCAGGATCCAACTGTTGAGCACCTGTTCGTCGGCAAACCCGGCCGAGCGGAACAGGTCGGGATAGTAGGGCATGGTGTGGGGGTTCATCAGGAGCGGCGGCTGGTCGGCGCCGAAGGTGGAAAACCCGGGTGAATCGTGGTTGGTGGTGAAGTTCATCGGGCCGATGATCCGTTCGTATCTGCGGGCCTTGACCCAGTTCTCGGCCGTCTCGATGAGCGCGCGGGCCGCCTCGGGGTCGTTCGAGCATTCAAAAAAACCGAAAAAACCGTGCCGTGTTTTGTGGTAGGCATCGTAGTTATGATCGATGTGGGCGGTGATGCGTCCGACCGGGACGCCGTCGCGGTAGGCGACAAAATAGTCGGCCTCGCCGTGTTCGAAGAAGGGGTTCTTCTTCCGGTCGAAGAACATCTTCCGTTCGAAGCGGAGCGGCGGCACCCAGTTCGGGTCGTCGCGGTAGAGCCGGTAGGGGAGATCGAGAAAATGACCGAGAGAGCGACGATCGGTGACGGCGCGTACCTCGATCATGGGATCAGCCCTATCTCGCGACCGCACAGCGCGATCTTTTCAAGCGCGAAGGCGATCTGTTCCTCGGTATGGTTCGACATGAGACTGAGGCGGATGAGCGCCTGATCCTTCGCGACGGCGGGGCTGATGACCGGATTGACGAATACCCCCTCCTCTTCGAGCCGCTTGCGCATGAAAAAGGCGTTCATGTCGCTGCCGACGAAAAAGGGAATGACGGGGGTCTCGGAGAGGCCGGTATTGAAACCGAGTTTCTGGAGTCCTTCGCGCAACAGGGTCGTGTTGCGCCACAGTTTCTCGATGCGCCACGGTTCCCGTTCCATCACGCGGAGCGCCGCGAGCGCCGAGGCGGCCGAGGCGGGGGGCATCGAGGCGCTGAACATAAGCGCGCGGCTGTGGTGCTTGAGGAACTCTATCGTCTGGGCGTCACCAGCGATGAAACCGCCGATGGAGGCAAGCGATTTGCTGAAGGTCCCCATGATGAGATCGACCTTGTCGGTCAGCCCGAAATGAGCGGCGGTGCCGTCGCCTTTCGGCCCGAGCACTCCGAGTGCGTGAGCATCATCGACCATCACGACCGCGTCGTATCTCTCGGCGAGTTCGACCAAAGCCGGAAGTTTCAGTATGTCGCCGTCCATCGAGAACACACCGTCGGCGACGATGAATTTCCCCTTTTCGCGGGGCACCGAGGCGAGCGTTTTTTCGAGGTCGGCCATGTCGTTGTGTTCATAGCGTTTGACCGTCGCGAACGACAGCCGTGATCCTTCGATGATCGAGGCATGGTTGAGCGTGTCCATGAAGATGATGTCATGCCGTCCGGTGAGCGTGGAGATGACCCCCTGATTGACGCCGAAACCGGTCGAATAGAGGAGCGCCGTTTCCTTGCCGACGAAAGCGGCCAGTCCGGCCGCCAGTTCCTCGTGGATGTCGAGCGTCCCGTTGAGGAACGGCGATCCGGCGCAGCCAGAACCGTACTTCTCTATCGCCTTCTTAGCCGCCGCCTTGACCTCGGGATGGTTGGTCAGCCCCATGTAGGAGTTGGAGCCGAGCATGAGCACCTTCTGGCCGTTGGCGAGATAGACCTCGGTGTCCTGTTCGGAGGTGATGGTCTTGAAGTAGGGGTAGTAGCCCTCGCGCTTGGCGATGAGGGTGCGGTCGTAGGCGTCGCATTTGCCGAAGATGGCCTTGGTTCTCACGGGCGTTTCTCCTTTGCCGGTGCGCGGACCCCGCCGACGCGGCGGAACTCCGGAGCGGACGCATGACATTAGCATACAAAGCGCGGCGAATCAATTTTTTGACCACCGCCCTCCCTCTCTTGACTTATCCGGTCCGGGCCGGATAATGAACGCGATGAGATGGTGGATATGACAAGGAGGCGACCGATGAAAGTATGGATAACGCACAAAGAGGCGATGCGGTTCGAGACCGGGAGCGACATGCCGGTGACGGTCCGTATGAGCGATCCCGCGGGGCTGTCGGCGGGCGAGGCGTGCGGCGAGACGCCCAAGCACCTGTTCCTGCAGTCGGTCGCCGGATGCACCGGCATCGATGTGGTCATGGTGCTCGACAAGATGCGGGTGCCGGTCCCGCAGGGGTTCCGCATCGAGGTCGAAGCGCCGCTCACCGAGGAGCACCCGAAGGTGTTCTCCTCCTTTTCGCTGACCTATCTGTTCGAGGGGGAAGCAGACCCGGAAAAGATCGTTCGCGCCGTCAAACTGTCGCAGGAGAAGTATTGCGGCATATCGGCGATGTTCCGCAGGATAGCGCCGCTCTCATGGCGGGTCATGCTTAACGGCGTCGAGATAGCGCGGGGCGAATAGCCGGGACCGGTATCAGGTCACGGTCACCTGGAAACTCTGGAATATCTCCTTGTAGGTGCGCGGCGGTATGCGGTGGTGCTGTTCCGCCGGCAGATGGGAGAGCGCGGCGGCGTTGAGCGTCGTGTAGCCCTTGAAATCCATCTGGTCCGACAGCAGTATCAGCCGGTTCTCGTCGTAACTGGTGAAAAAACCACCGAGCGAGCAGGCGAGCGACCGCTTTTTGTTGACGCGGAGCACTTGGCCCGGGGGGTAGACGCCGAGCACGGCGAACAGCGCGCGCGCGGCGGTCGCCGAGAACGCCTTTTTGTCGGCGGTCGCCTTGAATATCGCCTCCATCGCATTGACGCGGGAGAGCGGTTTGCCGGGGCTCCACGGCCACCAGCGGGTCGCGATGTCGTAGTAGTCGCAGACCTTGATGAGTTCGGTGATGGGGGTCGGCGGCGCCGGTTTATCGGGGGGCGGCGCGATGAGCCCGCGGAAATCGTAGGTGTCGTGGTGCATCGCGGCGGTGATGGCCGATTCCATCATCGAGAAGTTCAGCGTATTGAGCCGGCTTAGATAGGCAAAGCCGAGTTCGGTGTGGACATTCCGCATGTCGCGCTGGTCCTCGTCGGGTATGCCGATGTCGTGGAGATAGGCGGCGATGCCGATCGTGGTCAGCCGTCGTTTCGGTATGCCGAGATGAATGGCGGTCGCGAGGGTGAGTATGCAGGTGTTCGCCGCGTGGGTCGGCAGGTACATCTTCTGGTAACTGTCGAGCGACGCGAGGAACAGCAGGTGCGACCACTGGCGGTCCTCTTCGTCGTCGGTGAGCAGGTCGATGAGGTTCTGGATGCTCCGTGTCGCCTTTTTGAGCGGGAGCGGCTGTTTCTGGAGCGCCTTCTTGCGGAACAGGGGGGATTCGGTGACGAGATTCCGGTACACCTGCCGCGCCATCTGCGGCTTGTCGATGATGGGGGGCAGTTCATCCTCTATCGGGTCGTACATCGAGACATGCATCGATGCGATGCGGCTGGAGAGTTCGGCTTCGATACGCCGGAAGGTGTCCTCGGTGCCCGGCTGGTCGAGCGAGACATTGCGG
>JAKLFG010000045.1 GCA_022711315.1 bacterium
TTCGAATTGCTCGCGGTAGGCAGGAGACACCGACACGAGCAGGCGACCGTTCGATTCGGAGAACAGCACGAAGTCGTCGCGTTCGATGAAGCCCTTGCGCGGCACCTTGGTCAGGTCTATCTTGACACCGAGTCCGCCGGCGAAGGCCGATTCGGCGACCGCCACCGCGAGCCCGCCGTCAGAAAGGTCGTGTGCTGAGGCGACGAGACCCTCCTTCATGGCGGCGTGCAATTTCCGGTAGGCGTCCATGAACTCGGCCGGACGCACCTTCGGAGCGTAGCCGCAGGCGCGGATGCCGTGGTAGGCGAAATATTCGGACGCGCCCATCTCGTCGGCGGTCGCGCCGACGAGGTAGATGAGGTCGCCGGGGTTCTTGAGGTCCATAGTCACCATCCGCTCGACATCCTCCATGCGGGACACGAGCGTGAACAGGAGCGTCGGCGGGACCGATATCTTATCCTTGCCGCTCCCGTAGTCGTTCTTCATGCTGTCCTTGCCGGAGATGAGCGGGATGCGGTAGGGGAGACAGAGGTCGCGGAGCGCCATGTTGGCGCGGACGAGCGCCGCGAGTTTTTCCTTGCCGTCGGGGTTCTTCTCCTCGTGGTATACCGGGTCGGGCCAGCAGAAGTTGTCGAGCCCCGCGAGCAGGTCGGGATCGCCGCCGACCGCGACGGCGTTGCGCACCGCCTCGTCGACGACCGACGCGGCCATCCAGTATGGGTCTATGTCGCTGAAGGTGGGTTTGATGCCGTGCGACACGACGCAGGCGGCGCGGCGGAAGGGGGAAAGCCGGATGACCGCGGCGTCGGCCGGACCGTCGTTGAAGGCGCCCACGAACGGCTTCCCGGCGGAACGGCCCTGCACCTCGTGGTCGTACTGGCGGACCCACTCCTCTTTGCTGGCGATGTTGAGTCGCTCTATCATGTCTATCATGATGGCGTTGAGATCGTCGTAGACGGGGAGTTCCCAGTGGTTGCTTTCCTTACGGGTCCAGAGCGCTTCCAGTTTCATCTTCGGCACGCCGTTGTGAAGGAAATCCATGTCGAGGAGCGCCACGGGTGTCTTTTCGTAATAGACCTCCAGCAGGCCGCTATCGGTGAATTCGCCTATGGCGCTTATCTCGACCTCGTGTATCGCCGCGAGGCGGCGCAACTCGTCGAGTTTTTCGGGCCGGATGGCGAGCGTCATCCGTTCCTGCGCCTCCGAAAGGAATATCTCCCACGGTTGGAGGCCCTGATACTTGAGCGGCACCCGGTCGAGATACACCCGCGCGCCGCCGGTCGCCGTCGCCATCTCGCCTATCGAACTGGACAGCCCGCCGGCGCCGTTGTCGGTTATCGCGCTGTAGAGTCCCCTGTCGCGGGCCTCGATGATGAAGTCGGTCATCCGTTTCTGCACGATTGGGTCGCCGATCTGGACCGCGGTGACGGGGCTCCCGGGGTGCAGTTCCTCCGAACTGAAGGTCGCGCCGTGGATGCCGTCCTTGCCGACGCGGCCGCCCGTCATTACGATGAGATCGCCCGGGCGCGACTCTTTTTTCCACGACGGCTTGCCGGCGACCTCGGCCGGCATGAGCCCGCCGGTGCCGCAGAACACAAGCGGCTTGCCGATGAAGCGGTTGTCGAAGAAGATGCTGCCGTTGACCACCGGGATGCCCGATTCGTTGCCGCCGTCGCGGACCCCCTGATGGACGCCGCGGAATATGCGCGCCGGGTGCAGGAGGTTCGGCCCCGGCAATTCGCCGCCGTAGAAGGGGGAGGCGAAGCAGAACACATCGGTGTTGAATATCGGCTTGGCCCCCATGCCGCACCCGATGATGTCGCGGTTGACGCCGACGATGCCGGTCAGCGCCCCGCCGTACGGGTCGAGCGCCGAGGGGCTGTTGTGGGTCTCCACCTTGACGGCGAGCAGCGTCCCTTCGTCTATCTCGATGACCCCCGCGTTATCGTCGAAGACCGACCGGAGCCACGGGAGGGCGGGCCGGAGATCCTCGGTGGTCTTCTTGATGTAACTCTTGAAGAGCGAGTCGACCTTGAACGCGGTGTTCGAGGTCGCGTCGGTGTAGAATATCTCGGCGTTGAATATCTTGTGTTTGCAGTGTTCGGACCATGTCTGGGCGATGATCTCGATCTCGCAATCGGTCGGCAGTTCGGGGAATCCGAGTTCCTTCCGTTTGCTCTGGGTGCGCGGGCGGCGATAGTAGGCCTGCGCCGCTTTCATCTCTTCGAGCGAGAGTGCGAGCACCCGCTCTTTGGAAAGTTTTTCGAGCGCCTCGTCGGCGATCTCGAGTGGCAGGAGTCGCACCTCGGGCCGGTCGGTCCCGGTGACGGCCGGTATGGCCGCGCCCATCCGTTCGCCCTTGTCCCAGCCGCTCCGTCCGATGAATTTGTAGCGTTGGATGAGTTTGTTGCACAGCAGGCCGGTGGCGCACCGTTCGATATCCTTCGCGTTCGCCGTTCCGCGCACGAGGTATTTGCGCCCGGCATAGACGGCGTCACCTTCTCCCGCCAGCCCGGGGAACAGCGCATTGAAGGCCCAGCGGGCGGTCCGTCCCTCGTTGTCGGTCACGCCGGGGAGGAACCCGACCTCGATGAGCCAATCGAAATCGAACGCCTCGGTGAGGTCTTCGTCGAGATGGGCCACCTCGGTGATGGGGTCGGTGAGCACTTCGTTCATGAAGCGGCGCACCTTGGATTCGTCGGCCTTCTCGACGGCGACGAGATAGACCTTGAACACGCGGATCTCGGTGACCGAGTTGATGCCGAGATCGCTCTTCAGCCGCCGCTGTATCATCCTGCCGTGGGGATCCTTGAGATCGCCGCGCAGGCCCACTTCGATGCGGAATACCATTACACACTCCTCATTGCGGAAAGAACGGACGGAGGGCATTCTATGTAATCGGGCCGATTATTCAAGAAAAGCCGTTTTTCGCTAAAAACCTCTTGCAAAAACGAAACGCCGTGTTACCATAGCCATCGTTCCCGGCACTGAAACGACAGCGCGTGGAGGAAGGATGATGCGGACAACGGCGACCCTGTTGACGGCCCTCGCGGTCATGGTGATGGCGGCGCTCATATATTCCTGCAGTACGGAAGACCCGGTTTCGGGCGGCTGTATCACGGCGTTCGACTGCGAGGACGGCTATTCCTGCATCGGCGGTGAGTGCGTGAATAACGGCGGCGGCGGCGACACCGATAAGATGACCGATGCCGATCTTCCTGCCGGTGACGATGGCGAGAACACCGACGAAACGCCCGACGAGACCACCGAGGAAGAGGGACCGGAGGTGGACGGCTTGACGGTCGATGATGATCAACCGGAGGGGGAGGGTGATGAGACACCCGATACCGTGACCGATGCCGATGTCGATGCGGATGATGCCGCGCTCTGTTCCGGGGTCACTTGCGGCGGCCATGGCTCCTGCAAGGTCGAGGGCGGTGTGGCGGTCTGCCAGTGTTACGAGGGGTATCAGGATAAGGACGGCGACAATATCTGTCTGGTGAATTGCGCGAACTCGGGGCTCAACTGCGGTACGGCGACGCACGACAAATGCGACGATTCCTCCGGTATGCCTGAGTGCATCTGCGACCCGGTCGCCGATTATCAGGACAACGACGAGAACGGGACCTGTCTGCCGACCTGCACGAAGGCGAACCTCACCTGTACCGGCGGCACCTGTGACGATTCGACCGGGACCGCGAAATGCACCTGCACCGATACGAACTATCAGGACAACGACAACAACGGCACCTGCGAGCCGACCTGTGCCTTCGCGAATCCCTCCTGCGCGCTCCACTCCCACTGCGACGATGCGGGCGGCACCGCGACCTGCGTCTGTGACGACGGCTATACCGGCGTCAATTGCGACCAGTGTCTGTCAGGCTTCACGAAGATAGGGAACGACTGTGTCCCCAATCAGCCTTGTCCCGTCAATTACTGTAACGGACACGGTACTTGTTCCGACGGGACCGGCGTGCCGCTCTGCACCTGCTTCACCGGCTATACCGGCACCACCTGTCTCCAGTGCGCAAGCGGCTATCAGGATCAGGACGGCAACGGCACCTGCGAAAAGGACTGCTACGCGACCTGTGGGCAGACCGGTGGGCTCATCTGCCCGAAGAGTTACGGCTCCTGCCAATATCCTGGTGGCGTCGCCACCTGCGTCTGTACGCAGGGTTGGGAGGATCCGCCCTTCGTGATGCACGACCCATACCCGCTCTGTGGGACCTCCTCCATGCTACCCGAATGCAGTCAGTGCAAGGTGTCGGACCCGCCCGCGGCGTACCCCGACGGTTGTCCCGCCGATTGCGACTCCAATCCGGTGATAGAGTGCACGGGCGATTGCTATTACCACACTGACGGAGAAAAGTATTGCAAGCCATAAGGACCTCATGCCGCCGACGAACTCTGCCCATATCGGATCTATGATCGCTCTCTTTCCCGGAGATCTGCCGTGATAACCACCTGCCCCCGTTGCGATTCGCTTCTATCGGTCCCCATGCCGGGGCCTCACCAGTGCAAACACTGCGGTGTCATCATCAAGGTCGGTGACCCGTTGAAGGATGAAAAAGACATTCTCCTGGAGGAGAAGAACAGCGGGCCGGCCGAAACGCCCGTATCCCCCGGCGGCTTGACGCGGCGGTGGCGCGAAGGTGAGGGGGAGAGCGAGGATGAACGGGACGATCAGGAGCCGTTCGAGGAGATGCTTGCCCCGCCGCGGCCGCTCTCCGGCGTGGCGTGGGACCGGATGGCGGAACTCGGGTTTGCCGACGCGCTGTACCAGACCACCCGCGATATCATCACGGCGCCCGAACGATTTTTCACCGACATGAAAGAGGCGGCGGGGCCCCGATTCATCCCGTTGTACGGGATCCTTTTCAGTATCGGTGGTGCGGCGTTGAACCTTTTCTGGGTGCTCTGGATCATCCGGCATCACCGTCCGATCGTCGAGACCTTCGTGCCGGCGCAGTTCCTTGACCTGATGAGCGGCATGGGCACCGCCGACATCGTGGCGCAGGTTTTCCTTTCCCCGGTCGTCAACATCATCGTGGCCGCCTTCATACTCTTCGGGTTCTCGATACTGTTCGGCGCCCGGGCGCAGCTCCACCATTTCTACCGGCTCGTCGGGTTCACCGCCGTGGTCGACCTGCTTTACGGCATCCCGGTCATCGGCTGGATCGTTGCCTTTCTCTGGCGCATGGCCCTGCTCGTCAAAGGGGTGCGGGTACTCACCGACCTTTCGCCGGTCCGCGCGGCGCTCGTTTTTATCCTGTACCTCGCCATTTCGTTCATACTGCTTATCCCCACCGGGCTCGGAGGTTGATCATGTCGTTCAGGATCGGCATCGGTTTCGATGTGCACCGTTTCGTCGAGGGGCGCCCCCTCTATCTGGGTGGTGTCGAGATCCCCCACGAACGCGGCCTGCTCGGCCATTCGGACGCCGATGTGCTCCTCCACGCGGTGATCGATGCGGCGCTCGGCGCCGCCGGCGTCGGCGACATAGGTGAACTGTTCCCCGACAGCGACCCGCGCTACAAGGGGGTACGAAGCACCCTTCTGTTCGATGAGGCGATGCGTCGGCTGCGTGACGCCGGCTGGCGCGTGGTGAACTGCGATGCGGTCATCGTCTGTGAAGAACCGAAGATACTGCCGCACCGTGCGGCGATACGGGCGTCGCTCGCGGGCCTGCTCGGCGTGCCGGAGGATGCGGTCATGGTCAAGGGAAAAACGAGCGAGAAACTCGGCTTCACCGGACGCGGTGAGGGTGTCGCCGCGCAGGCGGCCGTGCTTTTGGAGCGGAGGTGATCGCATGAGACTGCCGGTCCGTTTCGTATTGGGTGCGAAGAACCTTTACCTGTTCGTCCTTTCCTCGGTGGTCCTCTTGTACGGGCTCTACACCTATTTCGGCGAAGCGCTCTTTTATTTCCACGATACCGCCCCCATCGAGTTGGGGACCGCCCTTGAGCCGAACGGGGCGGCGCTCGCGACCCTTTCCGATGGTGACTATGTCACGATACGGGGCATCCGTTCGGTGCAGGGTGGCGTCATTGAGGAGGGGTTCTCGAAGAAAAAGTTCATGATCTACTATTTGCTGGGTTCGCCGTATTTCGTGGCGGTCGAGGCGATGCCGGAGGAAAAGGATGGCGAAGAGGAGAATCTCGGCGGGACCGTGGTCACCATCCGGGGGCGCGCCTACGGCTTTCAGACCGACCGCGGGGCGAAACGCTTCGCGACATTCTTCGAGAAGAACTACGGGATAACGATGGCGGAGAAGGGGTGGCTCCTGCGGGCGGGCATCGAACCGCGCACCGACCTCTTCCCTGTCTTCATGTGGGCGTTGCTTCTGGTGCTGTTCGCGGCGAACATCGCCCTTGCCGTAAAGACCTTGCGGCGGAACGCATCGGAGGACGGGGAGGGGAACGGCGAAGAGTATGGACCCGAAGACGACGGAGATGAGACATGACCGTACGCACCCGTTTCGCCCCGAGTCCGACCGGCTACATGCATGTCGGCAACCTGAGGACCGCCCTGTACGCCTATCTGCTGGCGAAAAAACATAACGGCGTCTTCATCCTCCGGGTAGAGGACACCGATCAGGAACGCGAGGTCGCGGGAGCGGTCGACATCATCTATCACACCCTGCGGCAGGTCGGTCTCCTGTGGGACGAAGGTCCCGATGTGGGCGGCCCGTGCGGTCCCTACATACAGAGCGAGCGCAAGCCGATATACCGGGAATATGCCGACAAACTGGTCGAGAGCGGCCACGCCTACTACTGCTTCTGCGACAAGGAACGACTTGATATGATGAGGAAACGGCAGGAGGCGGAAGGAAAACAGCCGAAATACGACGGCCACTGCCGCACCCTGTCGCGCGAAAAGCGCGAAGAATTCATCGCCGGAGGGAGACCGTGGGTCATCCGCCAGCGGATCCCCGACGAGGGTATGACGACCTTCAAAGACGAGGTCTTCGGCGAGATCACCGTGGAGAACGCCACGCTCGACGACAATGTACTCCTCAAATCGGACGGCCTGCCGACCTATAACTTCGCCAATGTGGTGGACGATCACCTGATGGGCATCACCCATGTCATCCGCGGCATCGAATATCTCTCCTCGTCGCCGAAGTACAACCTGCTCTACACCGCGTTCGGCTGGGAGATACCGAAGTATGTCCACTGCCCGCCGGTGATGCGCGACGCCCAGAAGAAACTGTCGAAGCGCGACGGCGACGCGAGTTATCAGGACTTCATCGACAAAGGCTATCTCAACGAGGCGCTCATCAATTATCTCGCGCTCCTCGGTTGGAATCCGGGGAACGACCGCGAGAAGTTCACTCTTACCGAACTTATCGAGGCCTTTTCCATTGAGGGCATATCCAGATCGCCCGCGATATTCGATCCGGTGAAACTGGCGTGGCTCAACGGCGAATATCTGCGCGCCCTGACCCCCGAAGAGTTCACCGCCAAAGCGACCCCCTTCATCCGGAAGACGGTGAAGCGCGAGGATGTGCCGCTCCCGGCCATTGCCGCGGTGCTCCACCAGCGGACCGAGAAACTTTCGGACATCCCGCCCCAACTCGACTTCATAGACGCCCTGCCCGCCTATTCGAAAGAACTCTTCCTGCACAAGAAGTCGAAGACCACTTTTGAGAACTCGCTTGCCAGTCTCCGCGCGGCCCGTGATGCTCTCGCGGCGATACCGGCGGAACAGTGGGACCACGCGACGATCCACGCGGCGCTCATGGGACTCGTTGAAAAACTCGGGGTCAAGAACGCCATCGTCCTGTGGCCGGTCCGCGTCGCGTTGTCGGGCAAGGAATTCACCCCCGGCGGTGGCATCGAGATAGCCCATATCTTAGGTAAAGACGAGGCGTTGCGTCGCCTTGACGCCGGTATGGAAAAGTTGTCGTAAAAAATTTGCTTTTCACTCTGTGGGTGGCTAGAGTCGCTCCCGTTGAAGAACAAAAAAATATCCGGGAGGTGTGTTAACATGGATCCGCTACTCACCGAAAGAGGTCTTGAGGTCAAGGTCCCGCCGCTCCTGCGGGGGATGTCCTCGCGCGATTATTTCCAGCGGGTGGAGGAACAGGCCCGCGACCTGACCGGCAACATCTATTTCGACTGCTCGGATGCGACCCTGATAGACTCGACGGCGCTCGGAAAGATAATCTTCCTCGCCAAACAACTCCAACGCCGCAACCAGAAGGTGGTGTTCGAATCGTGCCCCGTCACGATCCGCGACTTCCTCACCAAACTCAAGGTCAACAACTTCATCGACATCGCATGACCGTCCCGTTGCTGGTGCTCGCCGGACTCGATCCGACCGGGGGCGCCGGACTGACGGCCGATGTTGCCATGGCCCGTTCCCTCGGCCTCCACCCGCTTCCCGTCCCGACCGTACTGACGGTCCAGAACTCGCTCCGTTTTTCGGGGATGCGCCCCGTCGAACCGGCCTATATCCGGTCCGCCGTGGGGTCGCTCGCCGAGGAGTTCCGGTTCGATGTCGCGAAGGTCGGTCTTGTACCGGTCGACGATGAGGCGTGGATCGATGAGGTGGGGGACATCCTCTTCCTGCGGTGCCGTTGTGTGGTGATAGACCCGATACTGCGACCGACCGCCGCCCGGTCGGAAAGCGCCATTTCTCCGGCTTTCCTTCGCTTCATATCGCGCCCCGGCGTCGTCATCACGCCGAATCTCAGAGAACTCAAAGCCATTGCGTCGGCGCTCGGTGTCTCACAGACGGATCCGGCCCTCCTTGCGCAGGATGTCGGCCGCGTGACCGGTGCGGCGGTGGTGAGCACTTTCGAGGGAGAAAAAGCGGCGGTGCTGGTGGTGGATAAAGGGATGTCGAGCGAGGTGCCGGTCATGCTCGTGCCGACCAAGCGGCCCGTTCACGGCACCGGATGCCGTTTCTCGACCGCCATCGCGTGCGGGGTGGCGCAGAAAAAAGGTCTGTTGGACTCAGTTAAGACCGCAATAAAAAAAGTGACGGAACTTGTTGAGAATAGGACGGAAATATCCGGTTCCGGACAAGACTATCTTTCCTGAATATATTTCTGGTGCCATAACCACATGATATTGTTTCGTGTGTCTGGCGCTTTCTCTTAAAATGCTTTCATTCCCTTGACTTGTCCCGAACGGTGCTTATTCTCCTTCCCGTCTTTGGACTTTCATTTTGACAAAGGAGGTGTCCATGAAACTGAGACCGTTGAACGATCGGGTGATCGTGAAGAGAAAATTGGGCGAAGAGAAGACCAAGGGGGGCATCATCATCCCCGACACCGCTAAAGAGAAGCCGATAGAGGCCGAAGTGGTCGCCGTGGGCGACGGCAAGGTCCTTGACAACGGCAAGAAAGAGCCGGTCGGCGTGAAGGCGGGCGACACCGTGCTGTTCGGCAAGTACAGCGGCACCGAGGTCAAGATAGACGGCGAGGAGTACCTCATCCTGCGGGGCGAGGACATCCTTGCGGTCGTTGAAAAGTAACTAAGGAGGAATAGGTCATGGCGAAAGAGATCTTTTTTGAACACAACGCGAAAACGGCCATTCTGCGTGGCGTGGACACCCTTGCCAACGCGGTCAAGATCACGCTCGGCCCCAAGGGGCGCAATGTGGTGATCGAGAAGAGTTACGGCGCACCCAAGATAACCAAGGACGGCGTCACCGTCGCCAAGGAGATATCGCTGGAGGATAAGGTCGAGAACCTCGGCGCCCAGTTGGTGAAAGAGGTCGCCAACAAGACCTCAGAGACCGCCGGTGACGGCACCACCACCGCGACGGTGCTCGCGCAGGCCATCATCCGCGAGGGCTACAAGTACATCATCGCCGGCTATAGCCCCATGGGCATCAAGCGCGGCATCGACAAGGCGGTCACCCAGATCGTCGCCGAACTCGACAAGAAGACCAAGAAGATCAATGGGTTCGAAGACATCATGTCGGTCGGCACCGTGTCGGCGAACAATGACAAGGAGATAGGCAAGATCATCGCCGAGGCGATGGAAAAGGTCGGCAAAGAGGGAGTCATCACGGTCGAGGAGGCGAAGGGGATGGAGACCACGCTCGAGACGGTCGAGGGGCTCCAGTTCGATAAAGGTTACATCTCCCCTTATTTTGTCACCGACGCCGAAAAGATGAAGGCCGAACTCGAGGATCCCTACATCCTCGTGTTCGACAAGAAGGTGACCAACCTCAAGGATATCGTGCCCCTGCTCGAAGGGGTCGCCCGCGCCGGTAAACCGCTTCTCATCATCTCGGAAGATGTCGAGGGCGAGGCGCTCGCGACGCTCGTCGTCAATAAACTGCGCGGCATCCTCAAGATCGCCGCGGTCAAGGCGCCCGGGTTCGGCGACCGCCGCAAGGCGATGCTCGAGGATATCGCGGTCGTGACCGGCGGTCAGTTCATCAGCGAGGAACTTGGTCACAAACTCGAAGGGGTGACCATAGACAAACTCGGTAAGGCGAAACGGGTCATCATCGACAAGGAGAACACCACCATCGTCGACGGTGCCGGCAAGAAAAAGGACATCGACGCGCGCATCAAACAGATAAAGGCCCAGATAGAGGAAACGACCTCGTCATACGACAAGGAGAAACTGCAGGAACGGCTCGCGAAACTGGCGGGCGGCGTCGCGGTCATCAAGGTAGGCGCGGCCACCGAGGTCGAGATGAAGGAAAAGAAGGACCGCGTGGACGACGCGCTCCATGCGACCCGCGCGGCGGTCGAAGAGGGGATCATCCCCGGCGGCGGCGTGGCGCTTCTGCGGCTGGCGACCGGTCTTGAGAAGCATAAAGAAGGACTGGATAAGGACGAGCAGGCGGGGTTCGACATCGTGCGCAAGGTGCTTGAGGTGCCCGCCCGCCAGATCGCTATCAATGCCGGTCAGGAAGGTTCCATCGTCACCCGACTGATACTTGAGAACAAGGATTTTAACTGGGGCTACGACGCCGCGGCCGACGAGTACAAGGACATGATAAAGAGCGGCATCATCGACCCGACCAAGGTCGCCAAGCAGGCGCTCCTGAACGCCGCTTCAATATCCTCCACGCTCCTCACCACCGAGGTGGTCGTGGTCGACAAGCCCGAAAAGAAGGCCGCAGCCCCGGTGATGCCCGGCGGCATGGGCGGTATGGGCGGCATGGAAGACTACTGATCCCGCTACCGTTCACCGTATCTTTGCGGGCCCCGCGTGTCGGGGCCCGTTCTTTTTCAGGGGGTGTTCGGCGCCGCCGGCGGTCTTTTCCCCTCAGTGATCCCGCCGAGGGTCTCAGCGAGCGTTCTTGACAGTTGTGCCCGGGAGAAGGGTTTGGAGAGCACCGCGTCGATGCCGAGTTGCGACGGTTCGCGTATATCGTCCCACCCGCTGTAGCCGGTCACGATGATGACCGGGACGAGGGGGCGGACCATCTTGATGCGCCGGGCGAGTTCGAGCCCGTTCATGTCGGGGATATTGTAGTCGCTCACGACAACATCGTAGAGCAGGGGATTCTCGCGGAACGCGGCGAGCGCCTGATGGCTGTCGGTGAAGGTCAGGACATCGTAGCCGATCTGTTCGAGCATGAGCCGGACCGCGACGCAGAAATGCGGTTCGTCGTCAACGAACAGGACGGTGCCCGAGCCGGGCACGGCCGTTTCCTGCGGTCTTTCGGCGCCGGCGTGTTCCGGGTCGGGCAGGAGCGGGAGCAGTATCGATATCCGGGTGCCTGCGCCGACGGCGCTTTCTATCTCGACGGTGCCGTTCAGGTTGCGGACCGCCGTTGCGACGATGGCGAGCCCCATGCCGGTACCCTGTCCGGGCGGTTTGGTGGTGAAATAGGGGTCGAAGGCGTGGGCGCGGGTGTGTTCGTCCATGCCGCAGCCGGTGTCGCTGACGGTGAGGCGGAACCGCGGGACGGCGTCCGTTTCCGTCACTGCGGGCGGTTCCGCCGCGAGCGATATGGTGAGCGTTCCGCCGGTGTCCTGCATTGCGTGAAAGGCATTCGTGCAAAGGTTCATGAGTATCTGGTGCAGGAGGACCGGATCGGCCATGATGTGGATATCAGGATCGGCGATGTCCTTCTTTATCGTTATGAATTTCGGCAGGGTCGCCTGAAGGAACTGCGTCAGTTCGCCGATGAGCGCCGCGACGCGGACCGGTTGTTTCTCCCGTTTCATGCGCCGGCTGAAGGTCGTTATCTGCGACACCAGTCGTTCGGCGCGATCGATCGCCCGGAATATCTCATCGAGATGAGCATTCGCGGCAGATCCGGGCGGCAGGGTCGACTGGACGAGGTCGGCATAGGCGAGCATATAACCGAGAATGTTCTTAAGGTCGTGGGTGACGCCGCCGGTGAGCATCCCGATGGCCTCCATGCGCTGATTGAAGGCGACGGTATCCTCGAGTTTTCGGCGTTCTTCGGTCTGGGCGACGAATGCGTCGGCGAGCGCGTTGACCTGCACCATGACGCTCCGGAGGTCGGCCGGGACCTTTGCCACCTCGACGCGATCCTCAAGGTTCCCGCGCAGAATGCGGTGCAGGAAACCTTCGAGTTCCCTGACCACCGAGCCGATACCGCGCGCGATGAATGAGGAGAGCAGTATCGCGAACAGGATGAAGAGAGCGCCCGAAACGATCGCGGCGAAGAGGAAGGAACGATAGAGAGCCGCGTTGATGCGCCGGTCTATCTCCTGTTTGTCTATCTCGGCGACGAGCGCCCACCGTTCGGCGCCGGTCGATACCGGCGTATACGCCGACAGGACCCGTTTGCCGCGGTAATCGATCGCGGTCAGTATGCCGGTCTCACCTGAAAGAGCCCGCAGGACCGGTTCGGTCTCTATCTTGAGCGGACCTTTCGATGCGGCCGGGCCGCCGTGCAGGTAAGGTTCGCTCAGCGGGACACGGTCCGCCCCCACCAGATAGGTCTCGCCGGTCTCTCCCATCCCTGAGCGTTCAGCCATGATGCGGCGTATCTCGTCGGAGGAGAGAGCGGGAAGAAGGCGCAGGGTCTCCTCGATACGACTTTTCTTGAGATCGCGCACCGATTCAAGTTGGCTGAAGGCCTGCTCCCGAAGTTCCTCGCCGAATATGCGGGTGCCCGCGAGGGTCAGGGTCGCGAGAGGGATGATGCCCGCGAGGAGCGAACCGACGATCAGGGCCGTTTTCAGGCGAGTACCGGCGAACATGGGCGCCGGATCAGGTGGAACGGAACTGGTAGCCGATCCCGCGTATCGTGACGAGCCGATGAGCGTGGGGGCCGAGTTTCTTGCGCAGGCCGAAGATCTGGAAATCTATGGAGCGGTCCGTGACGAAATAGTCCTCGCCGCGTATCGCCTCGATGATCTGTTTGCGCGAGAACACGGTGTCCGGTGCGCGGGCGAGCAGGGCGAGGATGTCGAATTCGGTCTTGGTGAGGGCAAGCGGCTCTCCGGTGATGTCGGCCTGACGGGAGGTGGTGTTCACGGTGAGGGAATCGAAAGAGAGGATGGCCATCTCGGGGGCCTGCGCGGTCTTGCGGCGGAGGACGGCATTGATGCGCGCGATGAGCATCCGGGGACGGACCGGCTTGACGATGTAGTCGTCGGCCGCTCGTTCGAGCGCCGATATTATCTCCTCCTCGACCGCTCGTCCGGTCAGCATGATGATGCATATCCGCTCGGTCGCCTTGTTGGTGCGCAACCGTTCGGCCACCTCGAAGCCGTCCATACCGGGAAGCACTATATCAAGAAGCACCAGATCGGGCGCGATGCGCTCGACCGACTCGAGCGCCTCCTCTCCCGAACGGCACCGGTGGACCGTGAACCCCTCGTTCTCAAGAATGAATGAGATACTGTTGAGCAGATTCTCCTCATCCTCGACGAAAAGCACCCGGCTGTTCATGATGGGTCCCATCGTTTCCTTGCTCCCACAATGATGCAAGCATATAGCAAACTTCCGGACATTTACAAAAAAAATAGTGAAAAAAGAGAAGGAGATGCTCATTAAAAATGGAAAAAGGGGAAGGGATGGCTATGATAGCGGCGTTCCATCATGTGACGCGACGGAGGATGCTATGGCCCAGAACGGGACGGCGAAGAACGGGAATATCTTTTTCACCGACGGGAAACTGCTGGGGCGCGACCTCAAGCCCGACTTCGAGAAGGCGATAGAGTACCTGCTCGTCAAGGACCGCACCACCGTCAATTCTCGCGACATCTATTTCGCGCTCGCCTTCGCCATACGGCACCGACTTATTCGTAAATGGCTCCGCACGCAGTACGAGTACAACAAACAGGGCGCCAAGCGGGTGTATTACCTTTCCATGGAGTTCCTCATGGGGCGCCTGCTCGGTAATATCCTCAACAACATGGCCTACTATCAGGAATGTTCCGACATCCTCATGCAGTTGGGGTACAACCTTGAGGATATCCGCGAACTCGAGCCCGACATGGGACTCGGGAACGGCGGTCTGGGTCGGCTCGCCGCCTGTTTCCTCGATTCGATGGCGACCGTCGGCCTGCCGGCGTACGGGTACGGCATCCGCTACGAGTACGGCATATTCAAGCAGGAGGTCAAGAACGGCTGGCAAGTGGAACTGCCCGACAACTGGCTCCGCTACGGTTGCCCGTGGGAGATCGCCCGTCCGCACCTCGAGTATCGCGTGCAGTTCGGCGGCCGCGTGGTGACCGAACAGGACGCGACGGGCCGGTTACGCTTCAAATGGGTCGACAGCGAGGATGTCCTTGCGCTCGCGTTCGATGTGCCGGTGCCGGGGTACCGCAACAATACGGTCAACAACCTGCGGCTGTGGCAGGCGCGCGCCGCCACCGAGTTCGATCTCGCCTCGTTCAACAGCGGCGATTACATGGCGGCGGTCGAGAACAAGAACCGGTCGGAGAACATCTCCAAGGTGCTCTATCCCAACGACAATGTGCTCGCCGGCAAACTCCTGCGTCTTCGTCAGCAGTACTTCTTCGTCTCGGCTACGCTGCAGGACATACTCTATCACTTCAAACGGACGCAGAACGACCTGCACGAGCTCCCCGAACGCATAGCCATTCACCTCAACGACACCCATCCGGTCATCGCGATACCGGAACTGATGCGCATCCTGATGGATCAGGAGGGGCTCGAGTGGGACGATGCGTGGGGCATCGTCAGGCGGACCTTCGCCTACACCAACCATACCATCCTGCCCGAGGCGCTCGAAAAATGGGATGTCGATATCATCGGCCCGCTCCTGCCGCGCCAACTGCAGATCATCTACGAGATAAACCGCCGGTTCGTCAACGGGCTCCGCGACATGGGGCGGTTCGATGACAACGCGATAACGCAGATGTCCATCGTCGAGGACCGCGACCCCAAGATGGTGCGGATGGCGAATCTGGCGATCGTCGGCTCCCATTCGGTCAACGGCGTCTCGCAATTGCATACCGACATACTGCGCAACGACATCTTCCGCGATTTCTGCCGCTGGGAGCCGGAACTGTTCAACAACAAGACCAACGGCATCACGCCGCGCCGCTGGCTCAAGAAGGCCAACCCGTTCCTCTCCGATATCATCACCGCGCGGATAGGGGACCGCTGGGTGACCGATCTCGAGGACCTGCGGCGGATAGAGCCGCACGCGCAACAGGCCGAGTTCCGTGAACTCTGGCGCGAGGCCAAACTTCTCGCCAAACGGCATCTTGCACGGCATATCAAGGAGGAGTACGGGGTCGAGGTGAACCCCGCCGCTCTGTTCGATGTGCAGGTCAAGCGGCTCCACGAGTACAAGCGTCAACTGCTCAATGTGCTTCATGTCATAACGCTCTATAACCGCATCAAAGCCGATCCCGGTCGCGATATGGTGCCGCGCGTCGTGCTGTTCGGCGGCAAGGCGGCCCCCGGTTATCAGGTCTCGAAACTGATAATCAAACTCATCAATTCGGTCGGCCGGACGATCAACAACGATCCGGAGGTCGGCGACCGGCTGAAGGTGGTCTTCCTCAAGAACTATTCGGTGTCGCTCGCCGAGAAGATCATCCCCGCGACCGACCTTTCCGAGCAGATATCGACCGCCGGTTATGAAGCGTCGGGCACCGGCAACATGAAGTTCATGCTGAACGGCGCGCTGACCATCGGGACGCTCGACGGTGCAAATGTCGAGATGGCCGAAGAGGTGGGGATGGAGAACATCTTCATCTTCGGTCTCCGGGCCCACGAGGTGAAGGACCTCAAAAAGCGGGGCTACAACCCGCGCGAATACTACGATAAGGACCCGGAACTGCGGCAGGTGCTCGATATGTTGAACGGCGATCGGTTCACCCCCGGCGAACCGGGCGTGTTCCAGTTCCTGTTCCAGAACCTCGTGCTGTACAGCGACCACTACTGCCTGCTCGCCGACTACCGTTCTTATGTCGAAACGCAGGAAAAGGCGGCGGCGCTCTTCCTCGACCAGGATGAGTGGACACGGCGCTCGATACTCAATACCGCCCGGTCCGGCAAATTCTCTTCCGACCGCACTATCCGTCAGTACGCCGACGAGATCTGGAAGGTCACCCCCGTCATCATCCCCGACGAATAGAGAAGATATTCGCTTCGAAATCAAAAATTTCTTTTACATCGAATGCCGGTTCGCTATACTTCGACGGAGTAAGCGAGGCGGAGCGATGCGAGTACCCTTTTTCATATTCATCCTGATGGTGGTCGGCCCGTTGGCGGCCGCCGTTCCCGATTGTCTCAACAAAGAACCGGTGACCGAGCAGTGCCTCAACGAGGCATACGAAGCGGGCGAGGAGGAGTCGTATCTCGAGTTCTTCCCGCGGGTCTCGTTCCGCGAAAAGGAGGCGGCGAACACCCGGCGGGTGCTCGCCCTCTACCGTACCGGCCGTGAGGCCGACATACCGGCGGCGCTCAAGGATGTGCCCGAAAAGAGGCGGCGCACGCTCCTGATGCAGTATCTCTCGTTCCGCGCTGCCTTTTCGACCAAGCGCTGGAAGGATGCGACGGCCACGCTTCAGAAGATAGCGACCGAACACCCCGCTTTCTACCGGGAACGGCGTCTCCGGTGCCTCGAGGGCGACATGCTTCTCGCTCAGCGCAAATGGAACGACGCCGCCTCACGGTACGACGCCTGTCTCCGCGACGGAAAGAACGAATCGGCCGCCTTCAGTCGCCTGATAGCCAAGGAGAAGGGGAAGGGGGCCAATGAGGCGCTTCTGGCCGACTATCTCGCCTTTCTTGAGGAGAAGGAGCACACCGCCCAGCGCCAACAGGTCCGTGACCGCCTTCTTGCGTTGCGTCGGGTGAACGGTGTCCCGGCGGAGGGAACGCCGCTCTTCCCCCGCTGGTTCTCGATACTGCGGCGCGAGGGGCTTGCCGACGAATTCTACTGCGAACAGATAACCGGTATGGGCTATCCCGTTTCGCTTGAGGCGGCCCGCTACCTGATGGATAAAAAACGGTACGCCGATGCGATAACGGTGATGGACCGCGAGATCGCCAAATGCGGGACCGATGAATGCCGGTTCGCCTACGGATGGGAGAAATTTCGCATCCTTTCGTGGAAAGGGGCGCCGGCCGAGGCGGGGAATTATCTGATATGGCTCGCCAACACTCTTTCAGGGCAACGACGCGAGCGAGCCCTGTTCCACGCCGCGGTGTCGCTTATTGAGGCGTTCGACACGGGGGCGGCGCGTCCCATACTCGAGGAAACGGTCTTCAAGAACCCGCAGAGCCCCTTTTTCCACCAGTCCCTCTACCGGCTCGGACTTATCTATCTCATGGAGGGCAAGGAGTTCTTCGCCTATCTCCTGTGGGGCAACTACCTGTTCGCGCCGCAGAAGGTCACGAAAAAGGGGTTCAACGCCGGCGACGCGATCGCCACCATGGAGTCGCTGACGCTCTTTTACGACCGACTGCACAACTATTATCTTTTCAGTGGCGCGAAGGACCACGAATGCGCGCTTCCCGAGGAGGGCGACTGTTCGGTCAAGGAGTTCATATCCTACTACGATTTTCTCTATTATCATCTCGGCGATACCGGAAAATTGACCCGCGAAAAGACGCCGGCCTTCTCTAATGACCAGCGGCGGACCCGCTGGCGCGAATCGATCCGGAGTTTCGACGACGACCCCTATGAACGGCTTGTCACTGCGGCGGAGAAGGCGCCGACCGACATCCGGTCGGGCGAACTGGTCGGCAACCTATCCTTCTACGGACGCCATCGCATCCTTGACGGGCTCCTGTTCTATGAACGCTATGCCCGCGCCATCCTGTCGCCTCCGGGCGGTCGGAAGGGGGCGGCGGGCGATCCGGCGGCCCATTTCGTGATGCGCCAACTCGCCCTCCCGATCTACTGGGCGGCTGAAAAGCACGCCCGTATCATCGACAACATCTACGACGCGATAAAGGA
Source organism: bacterium (assembly GCA_022711315.1). Lineage (GTDB taxonomy): Bacteria > UBP6 > UBA1177 > UBA1177 > JAKLFG01 > JAKLFG01. Next base: position 18,346 of record JAKLFG010000045.1, read on the forward strand.
TTCCCTGCGGTTCGCGCCCCAGTACGGCGATGTCGACAACTGGAAGATACTCTACCCGGTGCCTCATGTCGACGCGGTCCTGCGCCTGTCGGAGGAGTTCTCGCTCTCTCCGGCGCTCATCTACGCCATCATGCGGGCCGAGAGTTTCTATCGCGATTGGGTGGTGTCCGGGGCGGGGGCCATCGGGCTCATGCAGATCATGCCGAGCACCTTCCAGAAGATAGCGTTGCAGGGTGGCATCAAGGTGAACGATCCCTATAACCCGTATGAGTCGCTCAAAGCGGGGGCGTGGTACCTCTCGAAACTGCTCCGGCGCTTCGACGGGAACATCGCGCTCGCGGTGGCATCCTACAACGCAGGGCCCAAGAGGGTCTCGCAGTGGTACCGACAGTTCGGCACGCTTCCCGCGATGTCCTTCATCGAACTTATCCCGTATTATGAGACGCGGAACTATGTGAAGCGGGTCATCCGTTTCTACGAGATATATTCCTACCTGTACGAAGGGAGTTTTTATCACCTTGATCTGGGGGTGCCGTTCGGTGTCAAGGAAGATCCTGCCGTGGTCGATTTTTAGTCTCCTGTCGATCCTGTGGGCGGTCGAAGGGGGGAACGACGAGTTCCTCTATCTGCACACGGCGTCGTTCGATTTCCATGACGGCGTCCCCTTCGTGCGGGTGCATGTCGCCGATCTCCCGGCGCCGGTGCGGATCACCGGATCGTTCAGCGCCGCCTGCGGTTCCCAGCGGTCGGCCGGCGATACGGTCGAGGTCACGGCGGCCGCGTACGGCCCGGCGCAGGTACGATATCGCGTCGCGGTCGAAGAATTGACCAAGGGACAGTTGGCGCGCTACCGCGACATACTCGAAAAGACCTCCGCAGAACTGGGGAAGACGGTCGAACTGTTCAGCGTCGGTGGTCTGTTCTCCATCAGCGACCGCCGTATCGACAATCGCGAATACTATGTGGCGCTCACGGGGGCATTCGACCTTGCGGCGGCGACCGCCGCGCAGGAGAGGCTCCGCGAGGACCTCCCGGCGCGCCGGATACTTGTCATCCCCGTCCTTGCCTCCCCCTCGAAGGCGACGCTTTCGGTCGCAGGCCCCGCGTCCCGCATCTCCTGCGATCGCTTCGTGCGGTTGACCGCGTCGGCCCCGTTGAAGGTCGGATCGTTCTCGTTCCCGGCGAAAAGCGTTCTGTTCCTGTATGCCTCCGCGGAGGGGGCGATCGGGCTCGTGGCTGAGGAGGATGTCGAGAAACTCCTGTACCGCATCCTGCCGGGCGAGATGTTCGCGTCGGCGCCGCTGGAGACGCTCAAGGCGCAGGCGGTCGCGGCCCGCAGCGACATCTTCATGCAACTCGGCAAACGCCACGCCGCCGACCCGTTCCACATCTGTTCGGAGGTCCACTGCCAGAAACTCCAGTGGGGCGACCAGAAGATACCGCAGAAATTCGTGGACGCGGTCAATGCCACGCGCGGTGAGATACTGCTGCATCGCGACCTGTATGTGGCCCGTGCGCCTTATTCGTCCTCCTGCGGCGGTCATACCGAAAGCAACCGCGCCGTCTGGTTCTCTGCCGAGCAGGAATATCTTACCGGGGTATGGGACACCGATATGCACCCCAAACTCGACCTGACCCGGGCGACCGATGTGCGGAAATTCCTCGAAGGAAAGGATGGCGATTGCGGCATCGCCCTGAATAAACGGTTCCGGTGGGAACGGACCTTCACCGATCAGCGGATGGACGAACTGCTCGCCTCGTACGGTGTCGGCCGCATACTCGAACTGACACCGGTCGAACGCGGTTCTTCGGGGCGCGTCTGGAAACTGCTCATCGGTGGCGAGAAGGGCGAACGATCGGTATATGGTGAACTGGTGATGCGCCGCCTGCTCGAGGACCTGCCGAGTTCGCTGTTCGTCATCGATCACGAGAAGGGGGTCTGGCGGTTCAAGGGAGCCGGGTGGGGGCATGGGGTCGGCATGTGTCAGATGGGCGCGGTGGGGCTGGGACAGAAAGGAAAGAAATACCGCGAGATACTGTCGAGATACTATCCCGGGACGACGGTCACGAAGATCTACTGACGGCCCGGTCCCGGTCGAGCGGGAACCGGTTCACATTCGCCGAGAACACTTCAAGTCGTGCGATGGTATTGGGAGGGTAGGGTTGACCGTCGTTCTCGAGCGCTATGACCGGATATCCGCGTGACTTGGCCCACGGGCTGAACACCCCCTCGATGAGCCGGCCGGGGAGACAGCCGAAGGGAGCGATGATGGCGATGCCTGCGTAACCTTCCCGCATGCCGACGGCGGCGACGGCGGGTGACACGGTCGCCTCGCTCTCCAGTTCGGGCGATACGAATTCCGTGCCGCCGGACCCGAGCGCCGCGTCGACATCGTCGGGGGCCGGCGGTACGAGTCCGGTGAAGAAGAGCGCTTTCTTTATCTTCTCCTCGACGCGGTGCATCCACCACCCTTCTACCACGAGCGTGGCGCGTCGCCGGATCCAGTCGGGGCGCATGACGGTGAGCGGCCCACGACGCCGTACCTCCCGTCCGAGCAGGTAGCGTTGCGACCAGTCGGTGTAGTGGACCCATTCGGTGATGCCGGTCGCCTTGGGGAAGATGTCGTTGGCGATGAGCAGATCGAATAGTTCCTTCACCGAGAAATCGTCGCGTCGCACATAGATCTCGCCGACGATGAGCACCCGCCGGATGTCGTCGAGCGACCGTCGTTTCGGTATCGTGGCCAGTTCGCGGGACGCCCGTTCGATCGCCGCGTCGAGCGCCCGGTCGTCCCGCGCCATCGCATCGACCACTTCACGCCATGCCTTGTCGAACAGGCGGAGTCCCTCTGCTGGGTCCTGCGCGAGAAGCCGGATGCCGGTGCGAACATCGGTGAAATGGTCTGATATGACCACGCCACGCCACATGTCGCGGGAGAAACTGATGCCGATCTCACGGTAGGAGTTGTCGCTGTTGGCGGCGAGGATGAGCACATTCTCGAACCCCAGTTCCTCGAACAACCGTTCATAGAACACATGGTACTGACCGGTGCGGCAGGGGCCGGTGGTGCTGGGTACATAGACGAGAAGCACCTCGTCGGGGCGGCGCGGCGATCGTTTTTCGAGGAATTGGAGTACGGTGCCGAGCACGAGCAGGGCGGGGATGCACTCCTTCCCCGACGCGACATTGCGGGCCACCTGCGTCGAATGACTGTCGGCGGCCGGCAGATGTTCGGCGTAGATCCCCTGTTTGCGCGACGCGGCGGCCGTTATCTCGGTCGCGAGATCGCCGAGCGAAGGCCAGACGAGTGTCACGCGCGGGTGGCGGATGTCGAGCTGTTCGGCGGTCCGCGCGTCGTGTATCACCAATTCGCCCGATCGGTTCTCAAGCCGATAACGGCGTTCATGGGCGGGAAGTTCGACCGGAAGGGCGTGGCGGCGGTAACTCTCGACGATGTCGAGGAACGCTTCGATGCGTGTGTCGAGCCCTGCGTCGGCGGTATGCGAGTCTATCTCCAGCACCAGATAGGGTTTTCGTCCCATCATCCAGCGGACATAGTGGAGCATGAAGGAATCGGGAGCGCACGAGAAGTTCGATATCCACGCGAGATAGAGGTTGGGGATGTCGCGCACCGCGCGCACCGCCTTCATGTCCTGCTGACCGTAGAACCAGTACATGTTGGGGAATATCTCGGCG
>JAKLFG010000046.1 GCA_022711315.1 bacterium
GGCGGTTCGATGGGAAAGAGGGCGAAGCGGGCCGGGTAGAGTACGATGAGCGAAAGAGCGAGACACCCGGCGAGCAGACGGGCGATGCGGTTCCCGGCGGCGACCCCGAAACAGAAGGCGGCGGCAAGCCCGAGCGCGGCGACGATGAGTATGGCGCCTTCGCCGCCCCAGCGTTCAATGATGAAGATGACCGCGAAGCCGCCGATGGCCGAACCGGTGAGGTTGACGAGATAAAGCAGATTGATGCGTGTCCGATCAGCGCGGAACATGAGCGCGATCACCGCGCCGGCGAAGAAGTAGGGGAAGATGAGCGCGAGATAGTACAGGAACACATACCCCATCTGGAGCAGGCGGTCGCTCATGTAGGTGTCAAGCGGCACACGGACGACGATCATGAACGAGACGACGGCGGAAAGCCCGAAAAGCGCCGCGTGCCGGGCGAGGGTCAGATAGGGGCGATCGCTCTCTTTTTTACGAATGGCGAGCCACGAACCGGCCGCGCCCATGCCCATGAGGGCGATGGTGATGACCAGATAGGCGAAGTGATGCCAGAGGGTGAAGGAGAATATGCGCGTCTGCAGTATCTGGAGCGCCAGTACCGCGACCGATACGAGGAACAAGCCGATGTAACCCATGGGTGCCTCCCGGGATGCGGTTCACTATCTCGTCGGCCGGTCAGTCGGAACCGAAATAAGCCGTGTAGCGGCATTCCTTGCCCTCTTTTTCGAGGAGGAACAAGGGCTCGTCGTTATAGAGTACGGTGTTCGGTCCATCTAGGAGCGGCAGGCCGAGTGAACGGATATCGACGCCGTTGCGCAGTTGCCAAAAGAGCGTCTCGTTGACGGTGATCGAGGGGAACCGCCGGAGAAAGGCGGGGAGCGGCAGTTTTGCCCGTTCCACCTTGTCTGGCGCCGTGCGGAGGTCGTCGAGCCGCACCGCCTCGGCGACGGTGAAGCGTCCGACCGCCTCGCGGGTGAGTTGTACAAGCACCGCGCCGGTACCGGCGACCAGCCCGATATCGTGGACGAGCGACCGGATGTAGGTGCCCTTGGAGCATTCGACGGTGAATCCGACGGTCGTCCGGTCGATGGTCTTCAAGACAAGCGAGTGTATGACGACCTCTTTGGGCGGCAGGTCGGATAACTGGCCCTTACGCGCCAACCGGTAGGATCGGACGCCATCCACCCGGACCGCCGAATAGGCGGGAGGCGTCTGGCGTATCCGGCCGCTGAATATGGAAAGTATCCGTTGCCAGTCCACCTGCGAAGTGTCGGCGTCCGGAGCGGTCACCTCCACCGGGGTCTCGCTGTCGTAACTGGGGCTTTTCTTGCCTATCTCGAACCGGCCGACATACCGTTTCGGCTCGTCGGTGATGAACCGCATGAGTTTGGTGGCACGGTTCACCGCGACGACAAGCAGGCCTTCGGCCATCGGGTCGAGCGTGCCGCAGTGTCCCGCCTTTGGCAGTTTGAGCGCCCGCTTGAGTTTGTCGAGAGCGCCGGCCGAGGTGATGCCGGGATCCTTGTAGAAAGAAAGGAAGAACGATCCGTTATCGAGCGACACGGGCGACGATCTCCTCCACCAGTTGACAGGCCTCATCGAACGATCCGCTGAAGTCGAACCCTGCGGCGTTGCGGTGGCCGCCGCCGCCGAACTCGTGCGATATCCGTCCCGCGTCTATCGACCCCTTGCTGCGCATCGAGACGCGGTAGAGCCGGGGTCCGATCTCGCGGAACCGCATGGCGACCTCGACCCCCTCGATGCCGCGCGCGTAGTTGATGAACCCGTCCACATGGTCGGGGCCGAGCCGGTAGCGCCGCAACTGTTCCTGCGTTATCTCGAACACCGCCGCCTTGCCGCCGGCAAGGAGCCGTATGGAGGAAAGGACCTCTCCGAGCAGGCGCAACTGGGCGAGCGGGGTCTCCTCCCATATCTTCGCCGCGACCGCCCAGGGGTCGACCCACGCCACGAGTTCGCCGAGTGCGAGGAACGCCTCGCGATCGGTCGAGTCGTAGCGCATGCTGCCGGTGTCGGCCATCACCGCCGCGTAGAGCGCGACGGCGATCTCGCGGGTCATCGGGAGCCCCTGATCGGTGATGAACCGGTACAGGAGTATCGCCGTGGCCGCCGCGTGCTCGTCGATGAATGTCTGGTCGAAGAACGACCCCTGATCGTGGTAGTTCACATGGTGGTCGAACAGTATCTTGGGACTCTTCGTGTTCTGTAGACGGCGGTGGAGCGGCTCGCCGACCCGATGGGGGGCGCCGGCGTCCACGATGAGGTAGAGGTCCGGCTCCTCCGCGGGCAGTTCGTGTGACATCCGGTCGGCGCCGGGCAGGAAGAGGAAGTTATAGGGGAAAGGGTCGATCGAATAGAGGGTGGTCGCGATGCCCTGTCCGGTCAGCAGATGGTAGCAGGCGAGCGCCGAGCCGACGCTGTCGCCGTCGGGGTTGACATGCCCGGACACCAGCGCGGTCCGTGCCCGCCGGAGGATAGCGGAGAGTTCACTGTGCCCCGTCGTCACCGCGCGCCTCCCGTTCCCGGCTCAGGCCGTCGAGCAGTTCCTGCAGGCGCGCCTCTTCCTCCGCCCGATCATTGAACCGGAAATCCAGTTCCGGCATGAACTTTATATGGCGTATCTCGCGGGCCAGCAGATAGCGTATATGCTTCATCTCCTCTTCGAGCCGGTCCTGCGTGAGTCGCCGAGGGGTGCCCGGCATCAGCGCGTAACGGACCATCGCGCTCCGCAGATCGGGGCTCACCCGGACCTCCTGTATCACCATGTTGCCGAGGGGGGATCCGCCGTATTCGCGGATCATGATGACCGACAGACTCTTGAATATCGCCTGAGCGACGCGTTGTTGACGGACGGACCCGGCCACCTAGAGCACCTCGTCGGCGACCTCGGTGTCCACATAACACTCGACGACATCGCCCTCTTTCAGGTCGTTGTAATTCTCTATCGAGAGCCCGCACTCGAAGCCCGCCTTTATCTCCTTGGCGTCATCCTTGAAGTGTTTGAGCGAACTCAACTGGCCCTCGTAGATGACCACATTGTCGCGGATGAGTTTGACGCGGCTCTTGCGGACGATGCGACCGTCGGTCACCATGCAGCCGGCGATGTTGCCGACCTTGGAAACGCGGAAGACCTGCCGTATCTCGGCGGTGCCGACATGTTCCTCATGCATGATGGGCGCGAGTTTGCCGCTCATGGCCGCCTTTATCGCGTCGATGAGGTCGTAGATGATCGAATAGATGCGGATATCGACATGTTCGGCCGCCGCGGTCTGTTTCGCCTTGTTGTCGATGCGGACATTGAAACCGAAGACGACCGCTTTTGACGCGGCCGCCAGCAGGACATCGTTCTCGGTTATGCCGCCGACGCCGCTGTGGATGACCCGTATCTTGAGTTTCTCGTGCTCTATCTTGCGAAGCGATCCGAGTATCGCCTCGACCGATCCGTCCACATCGCCCTTCACGACGAGGTTGAAGTCCTTGACATCGTCCTTTTCTATCTTGGCGAACAGGTTATCGAGTGACACCCGCTCTTCTTTCTCGTATTTCTGCTCCTTGATCTTGTTCTTACGGAGTTCCACGAAGCCCCGCGCCTTCTTCTCGTCGGTGAAGACATGGATCATCTCGCCCGCCGGCGGCACCGAATCGAGCCCGGTGATCTCGACCGCGGTCGAAGGGGTCGCTTCCTGTACGCGTGTGCCGCGCCAGTCGGTCATGGAGCGGACATAGCCGAGCGCGGTGGCGGTGGCGCACAGGTCGCCGATCCGGAGCGTACCCTCCTTCACGAGCGCCGTGGCGACCGGCCCGCGGCCCGGGTCCATGCGCGACTCGATGACGACGCCGAGCGCCGGTCTGTCGGGATTGGCCTTGAGTTCCATCAGTTCGACCTGCAGGAGGATCGCCTCGAGGAGTTTGTCGATGTTTATCTGCTGTTTGGCCGATATCTCGATGAACAGGTTGTTGCCGCCCCACTCTTCGGGGACTATCTCGTATTTGAGCAGTTCCTGACGGACCCGCTCGGGGTTCGCTTCGGGCTTGTCTATCTTGTTTATCGCGACGATGATCGGGACATTCGCCGCCTTCGCGTGGTTGATCGCCTCGATGGTCTGCGGCATCACGCCGTCGTCGGCCGCCACGATGAGGATGACGACATCGGTCGCCTGTGCGCCGCGCGAGCGCATGGCCGTGAAGGCCTCGTGGCCCGGGGTGTCGAGGAAGGTGATGCGGCCCTTGTCGAGTTCGACCGTGTAGGCGCCGATGTGCTGGGTGATGCCGCCCGCCTCGCGATCCACCACATTGGTGTTGCGTATGGCGTCGAGCAGTTTGGTCTTGCCGTGATCGACATGGCCCATGACGGTGACGACCGGCGGTCGGGGAGCCAGCGTCTCGGGGGCGTTCTCGTGCGTATCGAGGAAACTGTTTTCGTCCATCGCCACATTCTCGACCTGAAAACCGAACTCGCCGGCGACGATGCCGGCCGTTTCGAACGGGATGCGATCGTTGATGCCGAGCGTCTCGCCGAGCATCATGAGTTTGCGGATGATATCGGCCGCCTTGATACCCATGCGGCGCGCCAGTTCGGAGACGACGACGGCGTTCTCGATGCGGATGATCTTCTTTATCGCCTTGGTCGGGTTCGGTTTCGGCATGGGGGCCGGGCGTTGGCGCGGGATGACCCTCCGTTTACCGGCGGCGCGCCGTTTCGCCTCGGCCTCGTCCTCCTCGGTCTTGAACACGGAGACATCGACGCCGCGTATCTTGGCCTGCACCTTGACCTGTTCGTCGCCCTTCCCCTTCTTTTTGGCGAAGAAGCGCGCGGCGACCGGTTTTTTCTGCGCGGGGAGACGGTCGTCCTCGGTCTCCGATATCACCACCTTCCGTTTCCGGTGCCGGTGGTCGACCGGTTTATCTTCCTCGCCTTCCGGTTGCGGCTGGTCGCCCATCGGGCGCAGGGCGGGGGTGAGCGGCCGGTCGGTCGCGATCGCCTCGATGCGGAACGAGGGCTTCAGGAGCATCTCGTCGAGTGGGGATATCGCCGGTTCCGCCGGGCGGCTTTCGTCGGTCGGCGCGGGCTCGCCCGAGGGGGTCACGGGCGTTTCTTCCGGTTGCGGCGCGGTCGTCGGCGCGGCAGGCGCGACGGGCGCGGCCGGGGGCTCCTGCGCCTGCTGCTCCGCCATTTTCGCGCGTTCTTCCTCGGGGATGTAACTGCGTTCCCGCCGGATGACGGCGACCGGCGCCTTCGGTTGCTCCGGTTCCGGTTCCGGTGTTTTGGATCTCTTGAGCAGTACCGTGGACGGCTTTTTGGGCTCCTCGGGGGCCGCCGGTGCCGGTTTCTGTCCTTTTTCCTTATCCTTTTTCTCTTCCTTTTTCTTTTCCTCTTTTTTGGGAGCGGACGGTTTTACCTCCTCCTTCTTGGCGGCGGGGGCTTTCCTATCCTTCTCCTTTTCCTTCTCCTTTTTGGCGGGCGCAGGAGCCGCCTCTTTTTTTCCTTTCGCGGCGGCGGTGCCGAAGGTCTTCCGGAGAGCGGCGACCTCCTTGTCGGAGATGCTGTTTGCGGCGTTCTTGTAAGAGGCGCCGTTCTTGTTCAGTGCCTCCATGATCTCCTTGGAGGTCTTTCCCAGTTCGGTGGCGATCTCGCTGATGCGCATTCAATGCTCCTGACTAAGACTAAAAAGATTGATCATGGCACCGTAGTGCCGGATTCGTTCGGTGATGGGAGATGCGGCCAGCGCGACGACGCCGACCGGTCGCGTCCCGATCGCCGCGCCGAGCGACGCCTGATCGCCCCAGCGGAGTATCGGGGTCCCGGCGGGCAGAAGGCGGGTGACCTCGCGCACGGTGCGGTCGGCCGTGTCGGCGGTCATCAGCACCGCTGCGGGCGCTTTCCCGTCGCGTTCCATCGCGTCCGCTATCGTGTTCTGACCCGTGGTCAGCACGCCGCTTTTGCGTGCCAGAGAGAGGAAGTGCGTCAGGGACGCTATGGCCTGATCGCGTATCCATGCGAGTATCTCCTCGCGCGGGACGGCGAACCGCGGCGCTCCCTGCAGGAAGGCGTCGGGCAGTCTTTTGACCGCGTACAGTTTGCGGACGCAGTCGGGCGTCGGACAGGCATATACCGCACGGCCCTCGAGGGTGCCGCGCCAATCGGGCGCCACCTCGCCGCTCAAAAGGACGAACCGTACCAGCGTTTCCTTGCGGCTCTTTTCACCGCAGGCGACGCAGGAGCGAACGCTCGGTCCCTTATTTGTCGTCGCCGCCTTCTTTTTCATCCTTTTCTTCCTTTTTCTCTTCCTGCCCTTCCGCGGGCTGCTCTATCTTGCTGAAGTCGAAGAAACTGTCGGCATCCACCACGCCGGTGCGCCGTTCCACCGTTTTCCCGTTGAGTTCATCGATATGGGTCTGCAGGCTGTAGCGTATCTGCCGTGCGCGGCGGAGCGAAAGTTCGGCGTTCTTCGCGAACGATTCGGTGTCGGCCTCGCTCTGCACATCGGCGAGCGTGTGGTAGCCGCGGTCGGAAAGATAGGCCGCCAACTCCTCGTTGACCCCCTTGAGCGTCGCGACCGGCACATTGAGTTTCTCTTCCAGTTCCTTGTCCATCTCGACGGCGTCAAGACCTTTTTCGAGCATCTCTTTGGCCTGCGCTATGATGGAACGCGCCCGCTCGGTGGTGACATTCGGTATCTCGGAGAGCGTCTCGGGGGTCGAGGTCGTGATGTCTTCAAGCGTGGTGTAGCCCAGTTTGATGAACGAATCGGCCATCGACTCGTCCACGCCGTCGATGAACAGCAGGCGACGCCGCGCCTCTTCGAGCATCATCTGCATCTGACTCTCGCTCTGGATATCGATGCTCCAGCCGGTGAGTTGGCTCGCGAGCCGGACATTCTCCCCGCCGCGCCCGATGGCGACCGACAGCTGTTCGTCCGACACGATGACATCCATCGAATGCTCCTCCTCGTCGATGATGATCTGGCTCACATCGACCGGCGAGAGCGTGTTGCAGATGTAGCGCACCGGATCCTCGTCCCACGGCACGATGTCTATCTTCTCGCCCGAAAGTTCGTGGACGATGTTCTGGATGCGCGAGCCCTTCATGCCGACGCAGGCGCCGACCGGGTCCACATCGCGGTCTATCGAGCGCACCGCTATCTTGGAACGGTGACCGGGATCGCGCGCGACGCCCTCTATCTTGACGATGCCGTCGGCTATCTCGGGCACCTCTATCTCGAACAGTTTCACGAGGAACAGCGTGTTGACGCGGGAAAGGATGATGTTGCAGCCCTGCAGGGTCTTCACGACATCGAATATGAGCGCCTTGATGCGCTCGTTGACCTTGAACTTGTCGGAGGGTATCTGCTGATTGAAGGGCAGGAACGCCTCGGCCTTGCCGATGTCCACCACGAGCCCGCCGCGCTCGTAACGGCGCACAGTGCCGGTCACTATCTCGTTCTTGCGGTCCTTGAACTCGTTGAAGGTGTTGTCGCTTTCGATGGCCTTGATCTTCTGCAGGATGACCTGTTTGGCGACCTGCGCCGCGATGCGACCCAGTTCGGTCGCCTCCATCTTGATGCCGAGCGTGTCGCCGACGACCGCGTCGGGGTTCAGTTCGTGCGCGTCATCGAGCGAGATATGTATGTCCTCCTCTTCGACCTTTTCGACGACCTCGCGGAAGTAGAAGGCCTGCAGTTCGCCGGTGGCGTCGTCGTATATGATGTCGATGTCGGCCTCGGAGCCGAGTTTCTTCTGCACCGCCTTGTAGAGCGCGTCCTTGATGATCTCGATGATGACCGATCGCTCGATGCCTTTGATCTTGACCAGTTGATCGATGAGTTCCTTGATGTTGAAATCCATTACTTATCTCCTTCCCAAATGACATGCATCCGTTTCACCATGCCGCGCGGCACGACGACCGTCGCGCCATCCTCGGCCCGTATCGTAAAGGAATCCCGCGCGGCGTCGCAGGCGGTCAGCGTGCCGATGATCTTTTTGCGTCCCTCCACCTTCTCGGTGAGCATGACCGTCACCCGCGTGCCGATGAATCTCGGCACCTCTTCCCAGCGGCGTATCGGCCGTTCGAGCCCGGGCGAACTCACCTCGAGATGGTAGCGGAAATCGAAGCCCTCCTGCGTGTCGAGAAAACTCGATACCACCGGCGAGAACTTCGCGCAGTCGTCCACCGTCACCGCCTGACCGTCGCGGCTGTCGAGGAATATGCGTAAAAAGCCGCCGGTGTTGTGCGGCAGTTCCAGTTCGATGATGGTGAGTCCCATCGAGGCGGCGACCGGTTCCAGCCGATCGACCAGCATTTTTTCCCGTGTTCCCCACACGGCGACCTCCACATAAAAAAAACAGCGGGACTCGACATCCCGCTCTCTATCACCACTGAGAATCAGGCGCAATGAACGAAATCACGGGCGATATCTAGCACTCAGGGAGCAAAAAAGCAAGATTTTCTCCATTAAATTGACTTGTGCGCGCTGTTCCGCTAATATGGCCGCCGTGACAAGGAAAGGGCGAACCGTTTGAAATCACGATGAATATCAACATCTTTAGGCCGTTATACGATTTTCTGGGCCTTCCGTATGTCGGTCCCTACTTCACGATGCTGATCCTTTCCTTTTTCATCGCGTTCCCGCTGACCGCCTTCCTTGCGCCTCGTTTTTCATTGAGAGGCGCGCGCCTGCTGACGCTCACGGCGGTCGCCATCGTCGCGAGCCTGGCGGGCTCGAAACTGTTCCATCTTCTGTTCGACGGGCAGTGGTCGCGGTATGCGACGATATACCGCGAGCAGGGGTTTGTCCCCTTCCTTGCCGTCGCCGTGAACCCTATCAGCGCCGGGCAGGTGTTCTACGGCGGCTTCATAGTCGCGTACCTCGTCAGTTACCTGTTCATCCGGCGCGTCTGGCGCGAGCCGACCGGCCGCTACGGCGACATCGCCGCCTTCCCGGTCGCGCTCGGCATCGCTCTTGCCCGCATCGGCTGTTTCTTCGCCGGTTGCTGTTTCGGGCTTCCCTCCAAGGCGTTCGGCGCCTCCTTCCCCGCCTATACGCCGGCCGCGGCGGAACTGTACGCGCAGGGCATCACCGACTCCTTCATGGAGGAGACCCCGCCGCTTATCCCCACGCAACTCATCGAATCGGTCGCGGCGTTCGGCATATTCTTCTACCTGTGCTGGCGGCTCCGCGACGCCGCGAAACTTCCCGCCGGCTTTTTCCTGACGCGGTTCCTCGTCCTGTATGCGGTGTTCCGGTTCCTTATCGAGTTCCTGCGCGCCGACCTGCGCGGCGGGTTCCTGTTCCTGTCCACCGCGCAGTGGATATCTATCGGCTTGCTCGCGGTGCTGTGGATCGTCAGGCGTCGCTCCCGCGGTCTGACCGGTCTGACGGCCCTGACGGCGCTCCTGCTGGTCGCGTCCCCGCTCATGGCCTTGCCGCCCGAAAAACAACTTCAGCACTATGTCGCCCAGCATTGGAGCGTGCGCGAAGGCCTGCCGCACAACACCGTCGCCGACATCGCGCGGACCCCCGACGGGCTCTGGTGGCTCGCCTCGCCCGCGGGACTCGTCCGGTTCGACGGCGCTCGCGCGACCGTGTTCGGTAAAGACCGGATCCCCGGCCTTGACGATAGCCGCTTCACCCGTCTCGCCGTCGGCGGCGACGGCGCTCTCTGGGCCGGCACCGAGGGGGGCGACATCGTTCGTCTCCGCAAGGGGGTGTTCACCCGCTTCGCGCCGCCGGTCGGCGTCCCGCGCGGACCGGTCTTTTCGCTGGTCGCGCTCTCCGACGGGGCATGGGCATCCGTCGGTGGCGCGGCTATACGGGTGACCGAAGGGGCCGCCCCCGCGCAGAGTTCGCCGCTCGGACATGTGGCCGACATCCTGCTTGCCGCCGACGCTCGCGGCGCGGTGGTGGCGGCGGCGGGGAACGAGATGGCGCCGCTCGGCGCCGAACGGAGCGAACGGTTGACATTCTCGCGGCTTGTCGGCACCGCCTTATCGGCGCTGGCGTTCGCGCCCGACGGCGCGTTGTGGGTCGGCACCGCCGCCGGCGAGATCATACGGTTCGACGGACCGACCGACACCACCGGCAGACCGGTGCGCAAGCCGGACGGCATGGCGATAACCGCATTTGCGTTCGATGACGCCGTCGTATGGGCCGGAACGCAGGGGGCGGGGCTCCTGCGCGTTCGCGACGGTGTGGTGGGGTCCTTCGCCGAGCGTCACGGGCTCCGGGGCCAGATGGTGCGCGCCCTCCACCGCGACGCCGACGGTGCGCTCTGGGTGGGCACCGAAGAGGGACTCTCCCGTTTCAGCGACGGCGCCGCGACGACCTACACCACGGTGGACGGGCTGTCGAGCAATCTCGTCTATGCGATACTCGAGGACAACGACGGCGCGCTCTGGGTCGGTACGCGCGGCGGCGGGCTCAACCGGTTCGCCGACGGTCGCTTCACCGCGCTCACCACGAAAGATGGGTTGCCGAGCGATCTTATCGGCGCGCTTGCGCTCGATAGCGACGGATCGGTCTGGGTCGGGACCGCCGGCGGCCTGTCGGCGGTGCGACGGGGACGGGTGACCGAGCCCTACACGACCGACGACGGGCTGGCGCAGAACCTCGTCGGCGCGATACTGCGCGATCGGGACGACCGCCTGTGGGTCGGTACGGTCGGCGGCGCGGTGAATCGCCTGCAGAACAACAAAAAATTCAGGTCCTACCTGCCGCCGCGGCCACCGCTCACGACGCTTGTCAGCCAGATATACGAGGACCGCTCCGGCCGCCTGTGGATCGCCTCGCAGTTCGGGCTCGGGCTGTTCAGCGACGGGTATCTCAAGATATTCGACGCCGCCGAGGGGCTGGTCGGCCGCGCGGCGCTCGCCATCGCCGAGGACGGTGACATGAACCTCTGGGTCGGCACCCACCGCGGTGGGCTCAACCTCTATCGTAACGGCCGCTTCTCCGCACTCACGGCGCTGAACGGCCTGCCGGTGGAGGATGTCTATGCGGTGCTCATCGACGACGATGACCGGCTCTGGTTCTCGACCGACGCCGGCATCTGGTATGCCCCGCGCCTTGCATTGATGGCATATCTTGAAAAACGCGGCCCCAAACCGCCTCTCGGCATGGTGGGGCTTACCGACGGGATGAAGACGCTCGAGTGCACCGGCGGGGTCCAGCCGGCGGCTATCCGTTCGCGGAGCGGCCTGTTCTACTTCCCGACGCTCAAGGGGCTCGTGGCGATAGACCCGCGCAAGGTCCCGCGGCCCGATGAGATGCCGCGCGCCTATGTGGCCGGGCTGACCGCCGGTGAACGGACGGTGTTGCCCGGAGGCGATATCGTCCTGCCGCTCGGCACGACCGCCGTTTCCATCGATGTCGGCACGATCGCGGCGTCGCGCACCGGTACGGCGCAGTTCCGCTACCGCCTGAACGGCGGCGATGGACGGTGGCGCGAAGGGTCCGACACGACGGTCCGATACACCGAACTTGCGCCGGGCACCTACGAATTCGAGGTGCGTGCGCGGCTGAAAGGGGATGCGTGGGGCCCGGCCGGTCGCGTCGCTTTCACCATAGCGGGAGAACGACCATTCCCCTTCGTCGCGGTCATGATAGTGACGATCTTGGCATCTTTCTTCATCGGTGTGGTTGCGATGATCATCCGGAAGAGAAGAAAGAAGAGAGATGTCCCGCCGCCCCCCGCGGGGCCGACGCCGGGCCCCGGGCCGGAGAAGAGGGTCGAAATGGATCCTGTCGAGCAAGAGGGAGTGGACACGACGGCAGGGGAAGACATCTTCCTCACCCATGAAGAGGAGATACCGGATCCGCCGCCCGTTGTCGATCCGGGCGACCGTCCGCGGCAACGGTACGAGCGGAGCCGGCTCGACGACGATACGGCGGGGCGACTCGTCGCGATGATACTCGACCATCTCGACAAGGAGAAACCCTATAAAGATCCGGATATTACCTTGGCGCGGCTCGCCGACCGCATCGGGCTTACGCCGCATATGCTCTCGCAACTCCTGAATGACCGTTTAAATAAGAATTTCAACCACTTCATCAATGACTACCGCATCGACGAGGTCAAAAAACTCCTCGATACGCCGTCAAACCGCGATAAACTGCTCGCCATCGCCTACGACGCCGGGTTCCGCTCGAAGACCACCTTCAATACCATGTTCAAAAGATCCACCGGAAAAACCCCCTCGGAATACCGTCGCTCGCTCGATGGGGGAGAAATAGTCGATAGCGATGATATGCCAGAGTGATCAAATAGTTACAAGTTCAGTTTTATAATCCCGAACGCCGCCCCCTCATTTATGTGGTTTAGTATTATAAGGCGGCACGATTTTTATTTTTTTTAGAGTTGTAATGGACCCATGAACGGGCGAGGTGTGCTCATGTGTCAGAAAACTCGCAAGGGCTTCACGCTGATAGAGATGGTCGTGGTGCTCGTTCTCATCGCCATCGTGGCATACCTCTCGGTGCCCCGGATCGAAGAGTGGGTGGCTCGCCAGCAGGCACGGAGCGCCGTCGCCAATCTTCTTGC
Organism: bacterium; assembly: GCA_022711315.1. Taxonomy (GTDB): domain Bacteria; phylum UBP6; class UBA1177; order UBA1177; family JAKLFG01; genus JAKLFG01. The sequence continues at coordinate 12,556 of JAKLFG010000046.1, forward strand.
CGACTATCAGAAGGCCGCGACCCTTGCACGACTATCCACGAATACGCTCGGCACGAGCGGCGCCATCATCAACCGGACAGCGCTCTATGTCAAGACCGACGGGTTTCTCGTCCTGACGCGAGGACTCAGCGATTCTTGGTTCGGGTGGAATCCGGCGACCGACACGGTCCTCAAGAAGTTCGATCTGCCGCCCCGCGTGACCATTGCCAAGGTCAGCAATAACCAAGGTGTCCTGAGCGATATCAACAATCCGGTCTCCATTGCCTTTACTTCCACGGGACAGGCATTGGTGCCCAACAGCGGCGCGCTTACGCCGACAAATATCCCTACATTCAACTGCCGAAAAGCGGATAACGAAACCATCGTGTACGCGGCGAGAGGGACCATGTTCCAGTTGCGCGTGGCCGTTAACTCGACCAATGTCATCAACTATGAACTACACATCGATGACCTTGGTCAGCATCGCATCTGTCAGGCCATCAATTCTGAGAATTTCGCCGGCAACGGAGTGGAGGTGTTGAACATATGAACGGTCGCGGCGGTTTCACGCTACTCGAGGTCATGTTCTCTCTGCTCATCTTCAGCGCGGGCATGCTGGCCTATGTTTCGTATCAGGCGCGCGCCTCGGCGATGCTTTTCGAGACCGAATCGACCGCGATATCGACCGCGATCGCCGTGGAGGCGGCCGAGGAACTGACGAGCATGACCGAGGATGATTTTCGCATCCTCATCGAGACGATCAACCCTCAACCGACGACCGGCTGGCTGACCGACACCGAGTTCAAGGCCTACTTCAATAACGATGAGATGGTTGCACTCCGCTTCTCCATAGGCCCTTTCGACGCCTTCGGACGGGCACTCAACGGGAGCGGCAACGGCATGTTCACCCGCCTGTTCCGCGTCACCACCTTCAGCAATTTGACCAATACCGCCTACGAGGAGAATTCGCCCATGGAGGTTCTCCGCGTGATCGAGATATATGTCGGCTGGCCCAATCGCGGCATAGTGACCAAGGTGTGCGATTCGGGTCCCGGCGATGCGGAGTGCAACCATCTCATCGTCCCGGTCATGAAGCCCATTTACTACTACTAGTGCAGAGGCGATAATGGTACGGCGACACGGTTTCACGCTCATCGAACTCATGATAGCGATCGTCGTGTCGCTTTTTGTCATCGGCACCTTCCTCCGTTTTTTCTCCCATGCGGTAAGGGTGGAGGGACGGAGCACCGTGAAGAGCGACATCACGCTCAAGGGCAATCATATCCTCGACACCGTTGAGTCGGCTATACGGCTCGCGGGGCTCGGCAATTCATCGCTGGAGTTCAAGAACGGCGCGGTCATCACCGATGCTTCCGGCGTTGCAACGGATGTCGACGACGGCGGCCCCCTTAACTCACCCGCCTCCTTCACCTTCGTTTCCCCGTGGGGTGGCCCGGTCACCAAGGTCGCCGTGATCGAAGGGGAAACGCCCGCCTGTCGCATCTATCCACAGAACAACAACGCCTTTACCGGCGATCTCAATGCCGTCGGCACCATTCTTCTCATAAACAAGGCGAACATATTCACCACCGGATACCTGCGCGAGAGCGCCACCACGATCGTCACGCAAACACCGTTCACCTATCCTGATCTGAGCAATTATCCCAATCTGTTGAATGTCGATGCCGGACTTGCCTGCGCGGAGATGTTCCCGCCACACGCCACCATCCTGACCGGTCCCAACCGCACCTATACGCTCACCTACGATGTGACCACTCAGAAATTCCGATTCTTCGAGGCCGGCACCACCGCGGACATCATCTCGATGCCGCGCGAGGAGATACCGTTCATGGTCCTGCAGTTCCTTACCGAAGCCGAAGCGACCGGCGGAGAGGGCGAACTCTACACCGCCCGCCTGTGGACCGTCGAACCGGACGATCTCTCCACGATCAAGGCGGTCCGGTTCGGTTTCGTCATGGCCTCGCGACTCCCTCAGGACATGAATGCCGCGTTGCTTACCGGTATCCAGTACTGCATGTTCGGTGTTTGTTTCACGCCGCCGAGCAGCCCCGACATCCAGCACAAGCGCTACACCGCCTTCTCGCGGGTGGTATACCTCCGCAATATCGACTCTTTGAAAAGACATCTGAACGAGTGACGATATGAAAAAAGAAAGAACGACCATCGTTTCGCTGTTCTCCCGCCGCCGCGGCATGGCGGTCTTTATCGCGTCACTCGTCCTTCTCGCCGTCGCCGTCCTCGCGATGTCCACGATGACCCGCATTTCGGCCACCAGCAATCTCGCGGGCCATACGCTTGCCAAGAAGAAACTCGACCTGCTTGCCGACACCGCCCTGCGGGTCGCGCTCGGCGAACTCACCGGACAGTTCATCGCCGCAAGCGGTTCGCCCGACACCATGATGGTGAACGGAGATGTGAACAACAATAATCCGGCACTGTTCCGTATCGTTGCCGATAGGCGCGACGGTGGCAACAAACCGCTGTTCGCTTATCGCGCCATCGCGCGGCTCCTGCTCATTGGTGACGGCAATGTCACCCTGCCCGGCATGGAATTCCCGGTCTCCAACCGTAATTCCTGCTACGATGTCGAACTAGACACCGTCGAGATAGTGAACATCCCGGGAACCTCGGTCCAGACGAACATCGCTCAGCCGACCACCGGCACCCTGCCCACCGGGTATTACTATGGTCAGAAAAAAGGGCTCGGAGTGACCACCTGCTTCAGAAAACGGAATAATTGAGGATGAAGGAGAGATACATGAGGCCGAAGATCTTACTCATTGTCATGGCGCTCGTCGCGGTCCTCACTCCGCTCGCCTCGCGCGGCGCGGCACAGGGCGAGAGTTTGAAGGACGATGTCTTCGCGATGATCGCCACCTCCGAGATACTGAACACCATGATCGTCATCGATACTTCGGAGCAGACCAACGCCTTCGCCTACAGTGGATACATAGACACCTGCAATGATGCTCAATCGAAACTCAGTAAGTCGATCAGTATGTGCTGGCAGGCATACAACGATTGCGCCGAGACCAACGCCAACCTGATGTGCGGCGCATCGCTCGATTGTTCTTCGACCCTGCAGAAATGCAATACGCTTGAGGCGAACAAGATAAAACTCGATAATTTCTGTGCGATGGTCAAACATGAGGATCGTTACGGGGAACCCGCCGTGGACGAGGGGGTCACGGACAATGCAGTCTGCGATCCGAATGTTGACCCCGCCAGCAAAGCGTGTCGCTTCATCGGCCCGTGGACCCCTAATGAGATGTATGATCACGACCTCTGTTTCTACGATTGGACCGCGGACAGCGGCGCCGACATTCCCAACACCGATGACTACTCCTACTCCCAATACGGCAATTGCATTCTCGTGGATCCCAGCGATCCCGCAAGCGGGTGCAAAGACATGAAAGATCTTCCCGATCGGCGCGACTGGCTTTGCCTTTCCGATGACGGGTCCTCGGTGCTTGCTTCGGGACTTTGGCTCAACTGGCGCTTCGCCACTTCGCTCGATGCGATAAAGATACTGCTCGCCGATGATCATCGTTTCTCTTACACGCCGCATCGTCGCGGCCAGGTGACCGGCGTCTGCCGGACCCGGCAGTGGCAGCCGACCGGAGAAGGTGGTCAATGTTGGGAGTATGTCAATTATGCGACCTTGAGCACTGAGGACAAAAAGACCTTCCAGTCCATGGTGAGAACGCAGTGGGTATCGACCATAAAACCCGGATTCGAGGATAACGGGAAAGACTATGCGGCGTGCGTCGGGTTCGCCCCGGTTTCCACCGAAGGAAGCATGGTATCCCAACCTCCGACCGTTCCGAACGCGGGGTGTCAACAGTGTTTCGACCGTTTCGGTGCCGCGACCGGATGCGATGAGGAAAAGACCTATCCCTTCAATAATCAACCGACCGATCCCCCCATCGTGACCGCGATCGCGTCGAATCTGCGGAGCGATTGTCGAGTCTTCCATTGCCGGACGCCCCGATGTCGCGATGATGTCGAGACGAATTGCTATGCCGGTCTTGACCCTGACCCCGTCAACTGCCCGTTAGGTTTTTACAGCGAATGGGATCAGGATCCGGAGCACTGCTGTGACCCGGTCGGCAGTGGATTTGACTGTGTTGAAGAGGGAGGGGGCGGCGGCGGCTCCTACATGCCCGGTCCCCACAAAACGACCTATGTGGACCGGGAAGCCGATTTTGCCAATATGGAAGGGGTGCTTACGGACGACCAGTTCTTCTCTCTCGCCGAACTGGAAGGAGGCTTTTCCACGACTGTTGCCTGTGTCAGCGACGCTGATTGTACCGTTGCGCGCGTCTGCAATACGGGTACGAACCTTTGTACCGGTACTTCGGTCGCTTGCGATACCAACGACGACTGTGTGTTCACCCTGTGCGATGCCGCTACCGCTACCTGTGTCGGTGGTTCCGCTTGGCGCGTCACGGATCTTCTCCCCTCGGAAAACCTTTTGGAAAGTGTCAAGGTCGAGATGTTCTACGGGTGCATCGGCGCCATGGCGAACACCAAGTTCTATGAGGACATCTATACGCCTTCCCCCACACTCGTAGTGTTGCTTCCTAATGCGATACCCGTTTCCGGATGCGACACCAAGGGGTACAAGGTGCGCCTTCGGTTGTGGGTCGTTCATAAGGGTACGAGCGATGGCTTGGCTTCGGCACAGTTAGATGCCCAAATGAAGATATCCTACATCAAGGCGGATCCTTCGGTCCTTGATGTTTTCAAGCCCACCGTTATCGATTATTTTGAAGGTGATTCTTGGGAACAGGAACTCTCGGCTCCAACCAGCAAGGTCAAGGAATATGAGTGCGAGACGACCTTTTACCGCATGCGATCGAAGGTTGTGAGCGGCGGCGGCGGGAGTTGCGATACGCCGCAGTGCGATGTCGTGGGCGGCTGTTCCTCTTATCCCAGTTGTGTCGCGAAAGGCAACTGTACCTTGCCGTACCCCGGCTGTACCCGCAAGGAGATCATCGCGATAGGCAAGGACCAGTGGGGGAGTGTCACCAAATCACTCTGCACTTGGCTGTGCCCCGATGCGCCCGAGTATGAGGATGTTTGGAAGTGCATGGGATATTTTGAGGCGAACGACACCAGCCCCTATCCGAATGGCGGTTCCGGGCCGCAAGGCGACACGGAGTCGACCACCTATCCCCCGCTGGATAGAGTGCCGTGCCGGCCGCTCGAGAACACGGTGTTCGAATGTTGTCGCGGTCTGGGGGCCGGGGCGCCGAGTTTTTCCAGTTACTATGAGATACTCGAGACCTTCGACACCAACACCTACAAAGACATAGAGACCGGTTCGCCGACCTTCGGAACTTCCGGCAATTGGAAATGCGGTATGGCCCATTTCCAAGAGGGCATAGCGAACAACGAGCGCCGCAAGACCGGCGGCATCAGCGTGCAGATAACGAGAGGCCACATCAACGAATTGCCGGAAGGCGGCGCCTATCTATTGAGCCCCATTCTTGATTCTTTCGAGTGGTGGGGGGCATCCGGACCCAAGGCGCCGAGTCCGTACAAGACCTCGGAAGACGCCGATGGCTGGTACAGCGCCTATACTCTTCCACGCGCCGGTTCTTCGGCCATCTCCGCTTCGAATATCTCCGTTTTTCACACCGGAGAGAACGGCACCCGCGACACCGCCTGTATCTACAACATCGTGCAGGATCTCTACGGCGAGGACTGCGATACCTGCGGCATGGGGTGTTGCATGGTGGATATGGGGGACATAGATTACTGCAGTTTCCCGAGTTTCTGGATAAAGGTCGCCAAGACCGACGGCGGCAATCTTGTCCTGCCGCTTCCGGCGGGGCATCCACTCCGAAGCAAAGAGTCGCCCTTGACGAAAGATAAGGACGAGGCGCCATCGCCGCTGGTCGGTTCGGCGCTTCTCAAGTTCCAAGAGAGGGTACGCAACCTTCGCGGCGTCGGCGGGGCGACGCTCGGCGAAACGCTCTACGATGTCTGGCGGTATCTGGGAGGACTCAAGCCGGCCTACACCGATTCGAAGACCAAGGGCGGATCCTTCACCACCTATCAGTCGCCTATTCAGGGAAATCCGCATTGCTTTATTAACAACGCCATCCTCATCTCGGGCGGTCAGCCCAACTTCGATTCCAATACCACCATGGACGAATACGGCGGCACGGCCAATTTCGGCGGCACCCTGCCCGCGGTCACCCCGGCGCCTTTCGTGGAGGAAACGCCAAACCCGGACGATTATCTTTCGACCCAGACCCCCTATGTGGTCAATGAGAACAAGCCCTACTATGTCGAGAACTGGTACAAGACCTCACTGCCCGAGGTCGCCAACTTCGTGCATACAGTGGACGCCTACCATTCCGAGAAGGATTGCCGTACGGTGGCCGATCCGTGTAACTATCGTTTCGGTGTCGACAAGAGGAACATCGCCTGTGACGGGGCGAAACTTTCCCCCGCCTGCGCGATCGCGGACACTTCCGGCGACAATTTCATCGAGCGGCTCGACACCGTGGGTATCGGCAGTTGGGCGCTGGCGCCCATCTACGCCATCGCCGGGAACGACACCGGCTATCTCGACGCCGACGACATCATGGTGAGCGCGGCGCAGGGCGGCGGTAAATTCTACGGGCTCACGGCCGGCGCCACCGTTTCGAACAGTCAGCAGGAGACCTTCCTGAACCTTTCACAGATATTCAATGCCCTGTCGGCGCAGTATCCCGGTACCTTCGGCGTCGGCAAGCCGCACTGGACCTCGTCGCCCATCCAGCCGATGGGCAAATATCAGGAGGCGGCCAACAGCGTCGCCTTCATGCCCGGGGTGGTGCCGATATCTCAGCGGCTCAGCCGCTTCTGGTTCGGCAATCTCAAGAAATACTATGCATGGAGCCGCCCGACCAGCGGGGACGAATGTCTCCTCGGCAAGCATGATATGACCATACCGGGAGACGATGAGTGCGAATGGCTCACCTTCAGTAGCGACGACCTGCTTCAGGACTGCTTCAATTTCGATGCCCCGGCCGCCGCGACCAATGGTACCGACCCGGGCATGACCGATTACAACAAGGTCCTGCAGGGCGGTGTCGCGGCGAATCTTGCGGTACAGGCGGGGACCTGCGGAACGCCTCCCTGCTACAGAGAGCATGCGGCCTGTGTATGGTCGAGTGCCGCGCAATGCCGCATCATCTATACCGATAATGGCGCGGGTCCTCTGGTGAATTTCGCCTCCATCCCGCCCGGGGATCTGGTTTCCCGCCCCGCTGAACCGTACATAGGATATTTCGACGGTATCAGCACCGCGAACGCGGTTACCATCCTCGATTATGTCTATGGCTACGATTCGGTCGACCACAATGGCGACGGAGATCTCACGCAGAACCGCGCCACCGAACTCCCGGCCCTGGAAAAACTGAGCGATCCCTTCGTCAGCGGAGCGACGATCGATCTCTCCTACAGCATTCTCGGCGCGGCGGTCCACAGCAAGCCGCTTGCGGTCTATTACTCCCCGAGCGGCGCTACCCCGACCGAGGCGGATCTGCGGATATTCTATGGCGCCAACGACGGGCTTCTGCATTGTTTCGACGGTGTGGAGACGGCGGGGCATCCCAACGAGCGGTGGGCCTACATGCCCGCGGTCGTCAGGAACGAGATGCCGTTCATCCTTTCAGGCCTCGACGCCGTTTCCTTCAATTCGATCATCGATGGCCCGATGACGCTTTTCCATGTGGATTCCGATGTGGACGGTTTTATCGACTACCCCGGTGAAGCCGCGTTCCTCATCATTGCCTACCGCCGGGGCGTCGGGGTAAATTCGGCCTACACCATCCTCGACATATCCGACCCCGCCAATCCGGAACTGGTCAAACACCTGAGCATCTCGGGGCAATCGTGGTCGGCTCCGGCGTTGTTCCGGATGGGGGGCACCGGTCCGTACTATCTCGCGTTCGGCGGAGGGTATGATCCTTGTGTCGACGCCGATAGTCCCTTGTGCGGTCTGCCGGACAACGATGCCGATTGCGTGAACGATGCGCAGTGTGACCCGGGGTATAAGTGCGACATCGGCCTCGGTAAGTGCCGGCACCAGATAAAGGGGAACCAGATACACATCTACGAATACAACGGTAACCCTTCCTCTCCCGATTTTTCTCTCGTAAAGACCTTTGCTCACGATCCGGCCGACGACCATTTGAAATGGCTCGTCGCGCCCGTGGCGGCCGAAGGCGTCGCGGTGAACACGAACGGTCCGCTGTTCACGAAAATAAGCGGCATCTATTCCGGCAATGTCGAAATGCTCTATTTCGTGGATGTGACCGGCACGATATTCCGCGTGTATCATAACGGCACCGATTGGCAACTCAGGACGGTCATGACGATGCGTGCCCAGCCGGCTCCGGAATTCTTCAATTTCGGTCAGGGCGTTCGCTCTTACTATTCGTTCATGCCTTCGCCCAAGTTCGAGCAGTTCACAAAAATGCAGATAGACCATGGCGGCGACGGGGACATGGGTACCGCCAACGATGTGTTCATCGTGCCGGTGCCGCTCGTTACCGGCAACATCGTTTATCCCCGTGAGGCGGGGGTGCCCTATGAGATATTGGTGCTGTATGACCGGTTGCCCAACCCGCCGGGCGGGACGCTTCCGGGGGGCGATGTCGCGCTGACGGCTCTCTATTCGTCCGCCGACTTCAAAGATATGACCGATCGGGAGACCACCAATGACCTGCCGTTCAGGGACGGAGGGAACACCTATGACACTCTTCATAACGGGTACCGCATCGATCTGCGGCCGAATGTGTTTTCCGGTCCGCCGGATCCCGACACCGGCGTCTCGGCGAGTCTAGAGGGAGAAAAGAATATGGCGGCGCCGCTCGTGTATTACAACTGGGATGAAGACACGCACGCGCTGTTCGCCACCACCTATGCCACGCAGACCGGTCTTAACGAGTGCTCCAATAGCGGGGAATCGTTTCTGTACTGCCGTAACCTGCCGACCGGCGACACCATTCTGCTCGATGATCGGTACGCGAAATGCGCCGCGTGCAATGTCATAGGGTTGGGGAAGGGGCTTGCCCAGACACCGTCGGTGCTCAAAGGTATCCGACCGCCACCTCCACGACCTCGTGATTTCGCTGACGGATACCTTTGAGCACCGGCATCGTCTGAGCGAGCCCCGTCCCCCACGCTGATACATTTCCTGCGGAAGGAGCAAC
>JAKLFG010000047.1 GCA_022711315.1 bacterium
AGGTGACCGGCGGGCTCGTGGTGGACAAGAAACTCTTCTATTACCCCGGGGAACGCTCCACCGGCACGCAGTTCTCCCGGATAACCGGCATTCTCGTCTACACCTTCGACGCCTTCAAGATCGCCCCGCGCGACGCGGACGATCTGGAGATCGACGATGGGACCAAGACCGACGACGATACGGCCACGACCGATGACGGGGGCGTGACCGACAGCGATCAGGTCGTCGAGGGGACCATCGCGCAGATACAGCAGGGGACGGTCGCGGTCGATTCGCCGGTGTCGTTCGAGGCGGTGGTGACGGCGGTGGAATATGTACTCGACACCGAATACGCCCCGACCGGCATCAAGGGACTGTTCGTTAGTCAGGCCGGCCTCGACACCGCCCTGCCGTGGAGCGGCATCTATGTCTTCATCAAAACGCCCGCCGCGGTCGACGCCTACGCCCGTGGCGATCTGTTGGAGATAAGCGGCACCTACAAGGAGTACTACGGTGCTTCGCAGGTCGAGAACGCGACCATCGGCAAACTCAGTGCCGCCGACCTCCCGGCGCCCGCGCTCATCGCCGACCCGTCGAGCGTCGCGACCCCGTTCGAACTGAGCAACGACGAATGGCTCCCGACGACCGCCCACGGCGCGGCGGCCGAGCAGTGGGAGAGCGTGCTCATCGAGGTGCACGATGTCGCGGTCACCAACGAGGATCTCGGCCACGGCCAGTGGGAGGTGACCGGCGGGCTCGTGGTGGACAAGAAACTCTTCTATTACCCCGGGGAACGCTCCACCGGCACGCAGTTCTCCCGGATAACCGGCATTCTCGTCTACACCTTCGACGCCTTCAAGATCGCCCCCCGCGACGCGGACGATCTCGCGCCGGCCACCCGGTGAGGAGGGTCGCGGGGATGAGGAGTATCCGTACCATCTCCCTGCTGGCCGCGCTCCTCGCCACCGGCTGTCTCGGCGAGTCGTACGGCACGGCGCCCGAGGACCCGGCGACGCCGCGCGAACTGGTCATCCTGCATACCACCGATTCGCATTCCAAGTACTTCCCGTTCTGGATACAGCCCAACATGTTCGACCGCGCGATGGGCATCTCTTCGCGCAATCCGCACTGCTGGGACCTCGATTGGGCGGGCGGCGCCGCGTGGTGCGACGGCGCATGGATCGCCGAGAAGGAGCGGTTCAAATTCTGGGAGGACGGCGATTATGTCTATCTGACCGAAGAGGAGATGACCGCCCGCAAACTCGTATCGGAGGATGTGAACCGCGACGGCCTGTGCGACATACATGACTGCGGCATCGTCTGGGACCGCGACCGCGACGGTGACTGCTCGTTCCCCTACGACGCCGCGAGCGGCAGTTACCGCGCCGCCGACGGGACGGTGGTAGACCCGACCGACCGTATCGCATTCACCGCGGCGAGGACGGCGAGCGAGGATGTGAACCGCGACGGCCGGTGCGACGATCTCGATTACCGTCCCGAACTCGCCTCGACCGGCGGGGTCGCCCGCATGGCATCCATCCTCAAGAGTATCCGCGAGGAACGCGCCGCCTTCCCCGTCATCCACATCGACACCGGCGACGCCTTTCAGGGTGCGCCCCAGTTCAACCTGTTCCGCGGAGAGGTCGAGATGCGCGCGCTCGCCGAACTCGGCGTCGACGCGATGGTGATAGGCAACCATGAATTCGACAACGGCACCCGCTTCCTCGTCGAGGCCTACGAGCGATCGGGCGGATTCCCTTTGCTCGCCTCGAACTACCTGTTCGACGGCCGCGTACCCACCGGGCTCGCCGAGATACTCCAGCCGTTCATCATCCTGCATCGCGGCTCCCTGCGCATCGGAGTGGTCGGCATCGGGAACGAATCCTCGATGACCTCGATGAGCGACATCGGCAATAAACTCGGCTTTTACGGGCTCGATCCGATCGAAACGGCGAAAATCTATGTCGGTCTTCTCCGCGCACAGTGCGACCTTGTCGTCATCGCGAGCCATCAGGGGCTTGAGGGCGACTACGAACTGGCCGCGCAGGTGCCCGGGGTCGACATCATCCTCGGCGGCCACCACCATGTCGTGCTCGACCCGCCCAAGGTGCTCACGGGACCCGACGGCCGCGAGGTGCTCATCGTCCACAGCGGCGTCGATCTCAAGATCGTCGGCGAACTGCGGGTCATCGTGAAGGACGGCCGCGTCGCGTGGCACGCCTACACCGTGCATCCCAACACCGACGCGATCACCGAGGATCCGGCGCTGGCCCACGCTCTCCAACCCTACCAGGAATCGCTCAGACTCACGCAGGATCTCACGACGGTGGTCGGCTACGCGAAGAACATGATACGGCGCACCGATCCGAACGGCGGCGACTCGCCGCTCGGCAACCTGGTGACCGACGCGATGATGCGGCACGAACTGGTGCGCGCCGAGATAGCGGTCACCAATAGTCTCGGCATCCGCGCCGACATACCGGCCGGCGACATCCGGCGCGAGAAACTGTACGAGGTCTTTCCGTTCGAGAACACCGTGACGACCATGTATCTCTCGGGCCGAGAACTCAAGGACATGTTCGACTACATCGCCCGCCGCTCGGCGTCGCGCGGCTGCGTGACGCAGGTGCAGGTGGCCGGGCTCTCGGTCGAGATGGACTGTTCGGCCGACGCCGAACTGCAGGAGCGGTATAATTCCTACGCGCTGACCAAGGAACTGCGCATCGGCGACGCGGTGGTGGTCGAGGACTACGCGCTGAAGATGCCTCACACGCTGTTCAAGATGGCGACCAACGACTACATGGCGCGCGGCGGCTCGGGCTTCGACATGCTCCTGCGAAACACCACGCGTACCGACACCTCGATACCGATCCGCGACGCGCTCGTTGACTTCATGCGGGAACGGGGTGAGATAGACCCGGCCGACTTCTCGTCCGAAAAGACGGGGGTCCGCCGCATCACGATGAGGAACTGATGAAAAGGCGCCTGCCGATCATCGCGTTGCTGTTATTTGTCGCCGCCTGTACGCCACAGGGTGCCCCGGCGACCGCCGACGGCGTGCGTTATTTTTCGGTCTCTTTCGCGCCCGGCACCGATACCGGAACGCCCGAGGCGCCGCTGCCGTCGGCCGACGAGTATAAGTTCTCCGTCGTGATCATGGCGCGCGATCTGTGGGGCGATCGGGTGACGGACCACAACGGCGAGGTCGAATTGGGCCTGCTCGGCGCCGAATTGCGTTCGGCCAAGCGGCTGAGGGTCGTCAACGGTATCGTCGGTCCGGTGACGGTCCGGTTCGGCGACGGATACCGTGTCGAGCGTATCGCGGTCACGGCCATTTCCCCCGAAAAGACGATCGTCGATGCGCGCGAACTGCGGCTCCCGACCGGCCCGGTCGGCGTTTCCGATCCGATATATCTCGTTTCTCCCCGCATCCCGGCGGTACAGGGGAGCCTCGCGAGCGTCTCTGACGGCGGCCCGTCGCGACTCGAGAAGCGCAACCTGACGATCCGCGGCCCCTACGACGCGGCGGCGGGGCGGCACCGCGACCTCGTGGTCATCGCGGCGATCGAGGGGGGCTTCTACCTCTCGGAGACCGGGTGCGAGGAGTTCTGCGCGATATACCTCTACACCCACTCGACCCCCTATGTCGAGGACGGCGACGACCGCGCGGTGGTGGCCCCCGGCATGCTCATCGCCGAGGTGAACGGCTCGGTGTTCGAGTATTTCGGCTTCACCGAACTTTCCTTTCCCACCTTTACCCCGCGACGCGACGCCGATGGACGCATCCTGCGCGATCCGACAGCGATACCGGCGCCGCACGACATCACCGCCTGCGTGGAGGCGGCCGACGATCTCTGTCTCGAAGGCCACGAAGCGATGCTCGTCACGGTGACCGGCATCGCGGTGGATGACTTCGACGAGCAGGACGAGGCCTGGACGCTCTACAGCCAGTTCCCGCTCCGGACCGCGGCGGGCGGCGTCATCATGGCGCAGACCGTCTACACCGCTCCGTCGTTCGACCCGGTCGCGATGAAGGGGGTACCGATCGCCTCGCTGACCGGCCTTCTTAAACAGCATACGAGTTCCCGCCCCTCGACCTGGATCCTCGTGCCGCGCGACGGGCAAGACATCGTGATGGGAGGCAAGTGATGGACCCGCTCTTCCTGAAGACGCTTGACGAACTGCTCGAGCATGACAAACAGCGCGAGGCCGACGGCTTCCCGCGCCGCATCCGCCTCGGCCGGCTCACCAAGCCGCTGCCGGGGAAAAAGGCGCAGGTGGTGGTGGTCCCGACGACGACCGAACCGAAGTTCTACCACGACGACTCGGTGACCGAGGACGGCGAGGGGGGCGAGACGGGCGGATCGGGCGAAGGACAGGAAGGCGAGGTCCTCGGCGAGACGCCCGCCGAGCCGCAGGAGGGTGAGGGACAGGGGGCAGGGCAGGGCGAAGGAGGCGAGCACGACCTGACGAACGAGGCCTACGACATCGGCAAGGTGCTCACCGAGAAGTTCCATCTGCCCAACATCAAGGACAAGGGGAAAAAACGGTCATTCAACAAGTACACCTACGACCTCACCGACCGCAACCGCGGCTTCGGGCAACTGCTCGACAAAAAAGCGACGATGCGCCGCATCGTCGAGACCAACATCCAACTGGGGAACCTCGACCCCGTCGAGCCGATACGCCCCGAAGACCTTGTCGTCGGGCCGCGCGATCAGGTGTACCGCATCCTGTCACCCGAAAAGGATTTCGAGACGCAGGCGGTGGTATTCTTCGTCCGCGACTACTCTGGCTCGATGGAGGGCCGACCGACCGAACTGGTGAGTCTCCAGCATCTCCTCATCTATTCGTGGCTCATGTACCAATACCAGAACAATGTGCTGACCCGCTTCATACTCCACGATACCGAGGCGAAGGAGGTCCCCGATTTCTATACCTATTACAAGTCGAGCGTCTCGGGCGGCACCCGGTGTGCCCCGGCGTTCCATCTGATCAACCGCATCATCGAGGTCGAACGGCTCGCGGTGGACTACAACATCTATGTCTTCTACGGGACCGACGGCGACGACTGGGACAACGACGGCCGCGAACTGATCGAAGAGATGGAAAAGATGACCGCGGCGGTCAACCGCGTCGGCATCACGGTGGCGAAAAGTTCCGAGAGCGACACGGTGGTGGAGCGGACCATCGAGCGGTCGGGACTCCTCAAACAGAAGCCGAAACTCATCAAACTCGATACGCTGTCGGCGCCCGAGGCCGACGAACCGCGCCTCATCGAAGGCATCAAGAAGTTGGTGGGATAATTAAGGGGAGGCCATGACCAAGTACCTCGCAATTCTTGTAACACTGGTAATGGTTGCCTGTAGTAATAACGAGAAAAAGATTATCAAATTGGTAAGTGTCTCTGTCGGCGGAAGTCACACCTGTGGATTAAAACCAAGCGGCGAACTCTACTGTTGGGGGGATAACCATCACGGCCAGATCGGAGATGGGACTATTGACGACAAAAACTCACCGACCCGCGTGGGGATTGAGAGCGACTGGGGGAGCGTTTCGGCTAGAAGAGAGGACCACACCTGTGGGGTTAAGGTAAGCGGCTCACTGTACTGTTGGGGAGATAACCAATGGAGTGAACTTGGCGATGGAACCGAGAACGACAGAGCCACTCCGACCCGCATCGGCACCGAGAGCGACTGGGCAAGCGTCGAGGCTGGTGATTTCTCCACCTGCGGCGTGAAGAAAAGTGGAGAACTCTACTGTTGGGGAAATAACTGGTTCGGTCGTCTCGGTGATGGAACGACTGCCACCAGGAAGACCCCGACCCGCATCGGCACAGACAGTGACTGGCAGAATGTCTCGGTCGGTGGATTCCACACCTGCGGGGTGAAACAGAGCGGCGAACTTTACTGTTGGGGAGAAAACAGTCATGGTCAGATCGGAGATGGGACTATTGACGACAAGACCACTCCGACCCGCGTGGGGACCGAGAGCGATTGGCTTAGCGTTTTTGCCGGCGAGTTTCATACCTGCGCCACAAAAGAAAGCAGCGAACTCTACTGTTGGGGAGATAACCGATTCGGTCAGATCGGAGATGGGACTATTAACGACAAAAACTCACCGACCCGCGTGGGGATTGAGAGCGACTGGCAAAATGTCTCGGTCGGTGACTTCCACACCTGCGGGGTGAAACAGAGCGGCGAACTTTACTGTTGGGGAGAGAACATGTTCTGTCAACTCGGCGATGGGACTTCTGACAGCAAGACCAATCCGACCTGCGTGGGGACCGAGAGCGATTGGCTTAGCGTTTCTGCCGGCGAGGTTCATACCTGCGCCTTAAAAGAAAGCGGCGAACTCTACTGTTGGGGGAGTAACAGTCATGGTCAACTCGGCGATGGGAGCGAGTGGGAGAGAACACCGCAACCGGTAAGAGAGCCGTGATTGTCGGGTGCCCCCCTAGATTTTTCCTCGGGAATCCCTATCTTTTTAGCCAAAGATAAGATCAACCATATCATTTCATTCATGATAATCACGCCAAATCTTCAGGTATCGGTGGCACCGACCGGGATATCGGGAAAGATACGGCGAATGCCGCTCTATGTGTTGTATCTTTTCGCCGAAACCGAAAAATGAACCACACGACACTCATGGTCCTTGATGCGATATTAAAACCGCTTTTATTGCCTTGTCCGGCCCATACGCTATAATCAGCCGACTTTGATAAGGAGTTGCCCATGGTGAAGATAGCACCGTCGATACTTTCGGCCGATTTCACGAAACTCGCCGAGGAGATCCGCTCCATCGAGGAGAGCGGCGCCGACAGCGTTCATCTCGACATCATGGACGGCCACTTCGTCCCGAACATCACCTTCGGCCCGTTCGTCGTCAAGCAGATACGGGCGCTCACCAAACTGCCGCTGGACGCCCATCTCATGATCGAGAACCCCGGCCAGTACCTGCAGGCGTTCAAGGACGCCGGAAGCGACTGGATAACGGTCCATGTCGAGACCGAACGACACCTCCACCGGACGCTCCAGCAGATACGGGCCATCGGCTGTAAGGCGGGGGTATCGCTTAACCCGCACACCGGACTCGACTGGCTACCGTCGGTCGCCGACCTCATGGATCTGGTGCTCGTGATGACGGTCAACCCCGGCTTCGGGGCGCAGAAGTACATCCCGGCGGCGGCGGCGAAGATACGCGACATCGCCGCGTTCCGCGCGAAGCATAAACTCTCTTTGGACATATCGGTCGACGGCGGCATCAACGAAAAGACCGCTCCCGAGGTCATATCCTTGGGTGCCGATATCCTCGTCGCGGGGAACGCCTTCTTCTCGCGTCCCGCCGCCGAACGGCCCGCGATAGTGAAGACCCTGCGCGGCGGAAAGTAACGCCTCGGATCAAAACGGTCTTTTCGGGAAAAAGCGGTCAGTATCCTATGAGCGGCTGGACGAAGTTCAGCACCGCCCCCACCGGATCGTTCATGCGCGAAAGGGCGGCGACGAGCAGAGCGAGCGCCAGCATGAACAGGAGCAGGAACATCCGCATCTCGTTGCGCGCGGTGAGTTGATGGTGACGGCTCGGCTCGAGCGAGCCGATGCGCAGGTGCGGCGAGCCCTTGAGCGGCGCCGGAGCGGCCGACGCCCCCGGGGCGCCCATCTCTATCTTGTCACCCATGGCGTCCCCGATAGGCTATCGCCGCGCCGACGAAGGCGGCGAACAGCGGATGCGGCGCGAACGGCTTCGATTTGAACTCCGGGTGGAACTGACAGCCGAGGAAATAGGGATGTCCCGGCAGTTCGACGATCTCGACGAGCCCCGTCTCCCGGTCGCGGCCCGTGATGCGCAGACCCTTTTCGGTCAGTTCTTTCTCGAAACGGGAGTTGAACTCGAGCCGGTGACGGTGCCGTTCGCTTATCAGGTCGTTCTTATAGGCGCGGTGGGCGTGCGAATCGGGCTCGACGCGGCAGGTGTAGGCGCCGAGGCGCATCGTGCCGCCGAGTTTCTTCAGTTGTTTCTGTTCTTCCATGAGGTCGATGACCGGGTACTTTGTCCCCGCGTCGAACTCGGTCGAATGGGCCTTCTCCATGCCGCAGACATGGCGCGCGAACTCTATCACCGCTATCTGCATGCCGAGGCAGATGCCGAAGTAGGGTATCCCCTTCTCGCGGGCATAGCGGGCCGCCTTGATCTTCCCTTCGATGCCGCGATTGCCGAACCCGCCGGGGACGAGGATGCCGTCGCAGTTCTCAAGCGCCTCGATCCCGATCTCGCCCTTTTCCAGTTTTTCCGAATCTATGTAGCACAGTTCGACCTTGTGGTGGTGCTCGATGCCGCCGTGGTGGAGCGCCTCGTTGAGCGACTTGTACGACTCCTTGAGATCCACATATTTGCCGACGACCGCGATGCGCACCGTTCCCTTCGGGCTGCTGATCCGTTCGCAGATGGTCTCCCATTTCTTGAGACCGGCCGAGCGCGACCAGATGTTGAGGTACTTCGCGATGATGTCGTCCACCCCCTGCCGCGCGTAGACGAGCGGCAGTTCGTAGATGTTCTTGACATCGGTGGCCGAGAAGACGGCCTCCTTTTTGACATTGGTGAACAGCGCTATCTTCTCTCTCAGATCGTTCGTCAGTTCGGCCTCGCAGCGACACAGCAGGATGTCGGGCTGGATGCCGATGGCGCGCAGTTCCTTGACGCTGTGCTGGGTCGGCTTGGTCTTGAACTCGCCCGCGGCGCGGATGTGCGGGACGAGCGTCAGGTGGACATACAGCACATTCTCGCGGCCCACATCGTAGGCGAACTGGCGTATCGCCTCGAGGAACGGCAGACTCTCGATGTCGCCGACCGTGCCGCCGATCTCGACCTGAATGATGTCGGCGGTCGGGGCGAGTTGCCGTATCTTGCTCTTTATCTCGTCGGTGATGTGCGGGATGACCTGCACCGTCTTGCCGAGGTATTCGCCCTTGCGTTCCTTGGTGATGACCGTGTCGTATATCTGGCCGGTCGTGAAGTTGTTGTTGCGGCCGACGGTGATGTTGCAGAACCGCTCGTAGTGGCCGAGGTCGAGATCGGTCTCGGCGCCGTCATCGGTCACGAACACCTCGCCGTGCTGGAACGGGCTCATCGTGCCGGGGTCCACATTGATGTACGGGTCGAACTTGAGCAGGTTCACCGTGATGCCGCGCGCCTCGAGGAGCGCCCCGATGGTGGTCGAAGCGATCCCTTTCCCGAGCGAACTGATGACGCCGCCGGTGAAGAAGATGTACTTGGTCTGTTTCATGGGGTTATTCCTTGAGCGCCTCCACGCCGGGCAGGGTCTTGTCCTGAATGAACTCCAGACTCGCGCCGCCGCCGGTCGATATGTGGCCGATCTTCGACGCGACGCCCGCCTTGTTCATCATCGAGACCGAGTCGCCGCCGCCCGTGACGGTGTGGGCCTCCGAATTGCCGACCGCCTCGGCGAGCGCGACGCTCCCCTTCGCGAACGGCGCCTTCTCGAACACGCCCATCGGGCCGTTCCAGAATATCGTCTTCGCCTTTCCGATCTCGGCGGCATACTTTTTCACCGTCTTCGGGCCGATGTCGAACCCGATCATGTCGGCCGGGAAATCCTTGTTGCCGAACACCTGCGTCTCGGTGTCGTCCATGGAGAGGGCGGCGATGTGGTCTTCCGGCAGGAGCAGCCGGACCTTGCGCGCCTCGGCCCCCTTGAGTATCTCGGCCGCGACAGTGACCTTGTCCTTCTCGACAAGCGACCTCCCGAGCGTGATGCCTTTCGCGGCGAGGAAGGTGTAGGCCATCGCGCCGCCGATGAGGAGCGCGTCGACCGAATCGAGAAGCGACCGGATGATACCGATCTTATCGCTCACCTTCGCGCCGCCGAGTATCGCCGTAAAGCCGTCGCCGTGCTTGAAGTTGACCAGTTTCCCGAGTTCCGTTATCTCCTTCTCCATCAGGAAGCCCATCCCCTTGGTCTCCATGAGGAGCGGCAGGGCGTGGACCGACGCGTTCTTGCGGTGCGACACCCCGAAGGCGTCGTTGATGTAGACATCGCACAGTTTCGCGAGATCCTTCGCGAAGGCGCCGTCATTGTCGCCCTCGCCGGGGTAGAAGCGCAGGTTCTCGAGCACGAGCACCTGTCCCGGCTTTATCTCGCGGACCATCTGTTGGGGGCCCATGCCGATGCAGTCCTCGAAGAAGGTCACCTCGATACCCATCAGTTCGGCGAGTTTCGCCGCGACCGGCTCCATGGTGTATTCCGGCTTGCGCTGGCCGTCGGGGCGGCCGAAGTGCGACGCGACGATGACCCGCGCGTTGTGTTCGACGGCGTAACGGATCGTCGGGATCGCCGCTTCGATGCGGGTGGTGTCGGTGATGTTCCCCTGTTTGTCCATCGGCACATTGAAATCGGTGCGGATGAAGACCCGTTTCTCGCGGATCGCAAGGTCCCTGATAGATTTGATGACCATGGTGTTCTCTCCGTCCCGAACTTACTTCATAAGCACTTTGGTGATGACATCGATCATGCGGTTGCTGTAGCCCCACTCGTTGTCGTACCACGCGAGGACCTTGAGCAGGTTACCGCCCATGACCTGCGTGTAGGGGGCATCGACGATGCCGCTGTGCGGGTTGCCGTTGAAGTCCTTCGATACCAGTTCCTCGTCGGAAACGGCGAGAATGCCTTTCAGCGGGCCGTTCGCATACTCGCGGAACTTCGCGTTGACCTCTTCTTTGGTCGCTTCCGACTCGAGTTCGTAGACCGCGTCGACCAGCGACACATTGGGCGTCGGGACACGAATAGAGATGCCGTCGAATTTTCCCTTGAGTTCGGGGATGACGAGCCCGACCGCCTTGGCGGCGCCGGTCGTCGTCGGTATCATCGACAGGGCGCCGGCGCGGGCTCTGCGCAGGTCCTTGTGCTCGAGGTCGAGTATGCGCTGGTCGTTGGTGTAGGAGTGGATGGTGGTCATGAACCCTTTCTTTATCTTCCAGTATTTGTGGATGATGTAGGTGACCGGCGCGTAGCAGTTGGTGGTGCAGGAGGCGTTCGATATGACATGATGTTTCGCCGGGTCATAGACCTTGTCGTTGACGCCGAGCACCAGCGTGATGTCGGAATCATTGGCCGGCGCGCTGATGAGCACCTTCTTGGCGCCCGCCGCGCGGAGTATCTCGGCCTTTTCCTTTTTGGCGTACTTGCCGGTCGATTCGACGACCACATCGATATTCTTGTAGTTGAGTTGCGCGCCGTCCTTTATCGCGGTGACCGGTATCTCCTTGCCGTCGATGACGATGGCGGTCTCGGTCGCCTTCACCTCGTGCGGCCAGATGCCCGCGACCGAATCGTACTTGAGCAGATGGGCGAGCGTCTTCGCGTCGGTGAGGTCGTTGATCGTGACGAACTCCATGTCGGCGCGGCCGAACCCGATGCGGAACACCATGCGACCGATGCGGCCGAACCCGTTGATAGCCACTCTGATCTTCTGAGCCATTGCGATGCCTCCTTTTGCTAAAAAAAGACTATTCCTTATCCTCCGGTACCGTCGTCGCCGTCCGGTAGAACGGGCGCTGGAGCGAGAATATCTGTTTGGTCCACCGGTCCTCCATGTCGCCGTTGAAGCCGATGTTCACCGCGTCGAGGTTCGCGTCGAGATTGTCGGCGAGCGCGATGATGAGCGCGTCCATGGTCTTCGGCTTCTTGGGCGACCCGAACTCGTATTCGCCGTGGTGCGAGAGCATGATGTGCAGGAGTTCCATCTGCAGGTCGGCGTCGTCGGGCAGTGCTTTTTTGAGTATCTTCTCGATGAACGAGGCGCCCATGTAGACATGGCCGAGGAGCCGACCGCGGTCGCTGTATTTCTCGACGATGGAGGTCGAGGCGTTCACCTGGAACTCGAACACCTTGCCGACATCGTGGAGCAGGCCGCCGAGGATGATGTTCGGGACGCTCACCGGGTAGCGCTTCTCGTAGCGGGCCGCGATGTCGCGGGCCAATTCGGTCACCTGCAGCGAATGTTCCCACAGGCCGCGGCGATAGTTGTGGTGCATGCTCTTGCCCGCCGGTATCGAACGGAAAAGGTCCCACACCCTGCCCGACGCCTCGAACTCGGTGATGACGGCGCGCCGTCCCGCATCGAGCCCGTCGACAAGCGCGCGCCACCGCGCCATGAGTTCCGACGCGCCCAGTTTCGATTCGGGTATGATGCCCGGCAGGGCGTCAAGTTCCTCGGGGGACACCGGCAGGGCGTCCTCGATGATCACCTGCAGGGAATTCTGGTATTTCGCGACGCGACCGTTCGTCACCTTGATGATGCTTCCCGTCTCGGTCGCCCGCTCGATATCGTCGTTGACCTCCCAGACCTTGCCGTTGACGGTCGATACGCCGTCGGTCAGTTCGAGGTCGATGTAGCGCGAACTGTTCTTGCCGGTCCGCACTGCGGAGCGGCGGACGAGAAAGAAACACCGGTGATCGGGGATGATGACGCGCCCTTCATCGAGCGCCGCGATCATGAGGCGGTCCTTGGCCATCGACTTTCTACTCGAAACGGTAGTGTTTCTTTATCGGTTGCCTGACCTCCCAGGTACAGGACATCTCGGCGGGGAAGGTCACGAAATCGCCGCGCCGGATATGGTATTTCTTGCCGTTCTCGCTGTCGGTCACGACAACCTCGCCGTCGAGGAACAGGCACTGTTCCTGCGAGTCATAGAACCACGGGAATGTCGATATCTCTTTTTCCCAGACGGGCCACTGGCGGATGCCCCGTTTCTGGATCTCGATGTCGCTCAGTTTCTCGATGGTGACGCTCATGAGGTCCTCCGAAGACGAGCATGGATAACGAACGGGCGGACTATACCCGTCGCCGGAGTAAAAAGCAAAATTTTAGAGCGGGTCGCGCGTCGCGACTACTGTTTCGCTTCCGGAGCGGGCGCCGGAGCAGGCGCAGGCGCGGCGGCCGGTTCAGCGGCCGGAGCAGGCGCAGGCGCGGCGGCCGGTTCAGTGGCCGGAGCAGGCGCTGGCGCGGCGGCCGGCTTCTCTTTAGCCGAGCAGTCGTTCTTGCATTTGTCGAAGAAGGTCTCGCACTGCTTGCTCGCCTCGGGCGACTTGGAGAGTTTCATGCACCCGTTGAAGGCCATCGCGCAGTTCTTGAGACAATCGGTCGCGAACGAGTTCACATCGACCGCCGGTTTTTCCCCGGCGCATCCCCACGCAAGGAGAGCCATGAGCGCCAACAGGATCGTCCCCTTTTTCACCTCTCACCTCCTGAAAAAAGATCTGTCAAAGACTGTAGCAATATGCTACTTAATACAAAACATAGTATTTACCAATTATTGATTGAATGTCAACAAATAACGCAAAAAAGTCTTTGTCGCCGCTCATGAATTTGCTTTGTATCATCAAAACGGTATCATGCCCCGGCACCACGGAGGTCTTGGCGCAGGATGCTGTTCAACTCGCTTGTGTTCATCGCGTTCGCCGCGCTATTTTTCCTGTTCTGGCCTCTCGTCAAGCGGCGCCCGCGCGCTTCGTGGGTCTATCTGGTCGCTTTCTCTTTTTTCTTCTACGGCTGGTGGGACTGGCGTTTTCTTTCTCTCATTCTCTTCAGCGGAATCATAGATTTCATCGCCGCGATCGGCATGGCGGCCCGCCCGCGCCGCCGGACGCCGTGGCTCCTCTTCTCGCTCGCGGGCAACATCGGAAGCCTCGGCCTTTTCAAGTACGGGCGATTCATCTGGGAGAACCTGCGCGCGTTCCTGCCGGCGCTCCCGGTCGATCCGCCGGTAAGCGACCTTTTTCTCATTCTTCCGGTCGGCATCAGTTTCTACACCTTCCAGTCGATGAGTTACACCATAGATGTGTATCGCGGTCGTCTGGCGCCGACCCGCGACCCGCTCAAGTTCTTCGCCTATCTGTCGCTTTTCCCCCAATTGGTGGCTGGCCCCATCGTCCGGGCCAGCGATTTCCTGCATCAACTCGACGCGCCCCGAGACACCGACGAACCGACCCGCTTCCGCGGACTTGAACTTATCCTGCACGGCTACTTCAAGAAGGTCGTCATCGCCGACAATCTCGCGCCGGTCGTCAACGCCGCCTTCGGCGCGGCGACCCCGGAGGCCTCCGCCGGGCATTGGTGGCTCGTCATGGTCGCCTTCGCCTTCCAGATATACTGCGACTTCAGCGGCTACAGCGACATCGCGCGCGGACTGGCCAAGTGGATGGGCTACGATTTCCAGCGCAACTTCGATCACCCGTACACCTCGCTCTCCATCCGCGAGTTCTGGACCCGCTGGCACATATCGCTTTCGTCATGGTTCCGCGACTATGTCTATATCCCGCTCGGCGGCAGTCGCTGCGGCCGGGTCCGCGAGGCGGCCAACCTGTGGGTCACGATGCTCGTTTCAGGGTTGTGGCACGGCGCCGCGTGGCATTTCGTGATATGGGGCGCCCTGCACGCCGCGTTCCTGTCGGCGGAGAAACTGATCGGGTACCCGGCTCTTCTCGCCCGAAGCGCTCCGGGACGCCTGCTGGCGTTCCTCATCGTGGCCGTGCAGGTGCTCGTCGCCTGGGTCTTCTTCCGGGCCTCTTCTCTCGATCAGGCGATAGGCATCGTGCGGATCATGTTCTCCTTTTCCGGCCCCTCACCGTCATCCTTCGGCGCCGGCGCGATCGTGCTCATGGCCGGCATGGCGATGCGCGAATGGTATCTGTATCTCGGCGGACACCCGTTGTTCGCGCGGCCCATCGTGCGTACGGCGATGCTTGCGCTCACCTTCTGGGCGGTCCTCTTTCTCCGTGGGCACGGCGAACAGTTCATCTACTTCCAATTCTGACATGAGACACGAACGATCGCTACACCTTCTTCTCGCGGGCATGATGCTCATCGTTCTGTGGGGCGCGCTCGTCCCTCCCGACATCGAATACCGGCGCGAACTCGAGCGGGAGCGGTTCTGGCTCATCAAGGTGTTCGGTGACGACCGGCATGATCTCGTCGTGACGGGCGATTCGCGCGTCTATCGCGGCCTGTCGCCGGACGACATCGCCGCCACAGCGCCGGGGCGAAGCGTTTTCAACT
Source organism: bacterium (assembly GCA_022711315.1). Lineage (GTDB taxonomy): Bacteria > UBP6 > UBA1177 > UBA1177 > JAKLFG01 > JAKLFG01. The sequence goes on from JAKLFG010000047.1 coordinate 15,054, forward strand.
ACGGCTTCTCGAGCGGCATTTTCGACGAGGAACTGCTTGCGCGCGCCGAGGCGCGGCTGGCCCCCGCCGGGACCCGGGAACTGCTGATCGCCATCTCTCCCCACGCGCTCACCGCGAAGAGGAACGAACATCTCGCCGAACTCTTGCGGACACCGCGCGAGGAGCGGCTTTTGAAACGGGGCATCCCTTCGCTCCCGCTCTTCTTCCACCGTCTTTCGCCGCAGCGGTTCATTGATCTGCTCGCGGGAAAGGATATCCTGAACGACACCTCCAATTATCGCGAGGCCTACGACGCACGGACCGGCTGGGTCGCCTCGTCATATCTTGTGGAGAAGGGCGAGGAGGGGACGCTCAGGTCTTATCGCGAGATGCGCGCGAAGTTCCCCGTGTCGCCGGATCGGGTCGCCGCGCTTCGGGATCGGGTCGCCGCGCTTCGGGATCGGGGCGTGACGGTCTATTTTCTTTACCTGCCGTCGAGCGACCGGATGCGTGAACTGGAACGGGAATGGCCCGGGTTCGACTATGCGATGGTGCGGCGAGCGCTCGAATCGGCGGGCGCGGTGTCGCTGGACGACGCGGTCCCGCCGGGACTGCACTCGTATGACGGTTCGCACCTCGACGAACGGTCGGCGCGTCTGCTGTCGCGGAGTCTCGGCGCGGCCATCGCGCGGAAAAGATCAGGAGAATAGTTTCTTCACCTTGTCGGCGAAATCCTTGAGGAACGGCCGCTCCTTGAGTTCGCCGTCGAATCCTTTCAGTTCTTCGATGATCTTCCGGTGTTTCGACGAGATATTGCGCGGCACCTCGAGCCGGAGGATGACGAACTGGTCGCCACGACCGCGCCCCTGCACCGCCGGAAAGCCTTTCTCTCGGAGTCGCATCTTGGTGTCGGGCTGGGTGCCGGGCGGCACCTTGAGATCGACCTTCCCCTCCATCGTCGGGACCTCGACCGTGTCGCCGAGCGTCAGTTGCGCGTAGGACACCGGCAGTTCGAGGTAGATGTCGTTGCCGTCGCGGTGAAAGAGCGGATGATCCTTCACCTGCACATTCAGATAGACATCGCCGCGCGGCCCGCCGTTCGCGCCGGCATTCCCCTCGCCCGCCATGCGGATCTTCTGGCCGGTGTCGATGCCGGCGGGGATGCTCACCGACAGTTCGCGCTCCTCGCGGACATACCCGGTCCCCTGACACGCCTTGCATGGTTTCTCGATGATGTTCCCCTGCCCCTGACAACTCGGGCAGGTCTGCGCCATCTGGAAAAAGCCGTGCGACACGCGCACTTCGCCGCGGCCCTGACAGGTTGGGCAGGTCTTGCGGCTCGCGCCCGGTTCGGCGCCGGAACCGGCGCATTTCGCGCACCGACCGCTCCGGGCGACCTTGACATCACGCCGCGTCCCGAGGTACGCCTCGTCAAATGAGAGCGTCACCGTGACGAGCAGATCGCTTCCCTGCCGCGCCGCCGAGCGACCGCCGCGCCGTCGGGCGGCGCCGCCGAAGAACTCGTCGAATATGTCGCCGAGCCCGCCGCCCGCATTGCCGCCGCCGAAGTTGCCGCTGAACAGGTCGCTGAAGTCGAACCCGCCGGCGCCGGCCGAGAAGGGTGACCCCTTTATCCCGTCATCGCCGAACTGGTCGTACATCTTGCGTTTTTCGGTGTCGGAGAGCACTTCGTAGGCCTGATTTATCTCCTTGAACTTCTCCTCGGCCGCCTTGTCGCCCTTGTTGCGGTCGGGATGGTATTTGATGGCCAGTTGCCGGTAGGCCTTTTTTATCTCGTCGAGCGACGCGTCGCGCCGCACCCCGAGTATGCCGTACAGGTCGGCCATGGGTCAGTGTTCCCGCCTATTTCTTCGGTTCGTAATCGGCGTCGACCACCTTGTCGTCGCCCTTGTCATCGCCCGACGGCTCGGCGCCCGGGTCTTTCCCCTGTTCGGTGCCGGCGCCGCGGTAGACCTTTTCGGCGATCTTGTAGGCGCTCTGGCCGAGCGCCTGCGTCTTGCCCTTGATCACATCGAGATCGTCCTTGTCGAGCACGCCGCGCAGATCGGCTATTTTCTCTTCGACATCGCGTTTCTCCTCGTCGGAGAGTTTGTCGCCGTACTCCTTGAACGACTTCTCGGTCGAGTAGATGAGTTGTTCGGCGTTGTTGCGCGCCTCGACGAGCGTCTTGCGCTTCTCGTCCTCCGCCTTGAATTTCTCCGCCTCGCTGACCATCCGCTTGATCTCGTCGTCCGAAAGGCCGGAGCCCGCCTTGATGACGATGTTCTTCTGCTTGCCGGTGCCGATGTCGCGGGCGCTGACATTGAGTATGCCGTTCGCGTCGATGTCGAACGACACCTCTATCTTCGGCATGCCGCGCGGCGCCGGGGGGATGTCCTGCAGGTCGAATTCGCCGAGCAGTTTGTTCTCGACCGCTATCTCGCGTTCGCCCTGAAAGACGCGGACCGTGACCGCCGGCTGGTTGTCCACCGCGGTGGAGAACACTTCGGTCTTCTTGGTCGGGATGGTGGTGTTGCGCGGGATGAGCCGCGTGAAGACGCCGCCGAGCGTCTCGATGCCGAGCGAGAGCGGGGTGACATCGAGCAGGAGCACATCCTTCACATCGCCCTTCAGGACGCCGCCCTGTATCGCCGCGCCGATCGCGACGACCTCGTCGGGGTTGACCCCCTTGTGCGGTTCACGACCGAAGAATTCCTTGACGAGCCGCTGTATCATCGGCATGCGGGTCATGCCGCCGACGAGGATGACCTCGTTGATGTCGGAGGCCGATACCTTGGCGTCCTTGAGCACCTTCTCGCAGGGGCCGAGCGTCCCTTTCGCGAGATCCTCGACGATGTTCTCGAGTTTCGCGCGGCTCATCGTGATGTTGAGATGCTTCGGGCCGGTCGCGTCGGCGGTGATGAAGGGCAAGTTGATGGTCGTCTCCATCGCGCTCGACAGTTCGTGCTTCGCCCGCTCGGCCGCGTCCTTGAGCCGCTGGAGCGCCATGGCATCCTTGGACAGGTCGATGCCCGACTCCTTGCGGAACTGGTCCACGAGCCATTCGATGATGCGCTGGTCGAAATCGTCGCCGCCGAGGAAGGTGTCGCCGTTGGTGGCGAGCACCTCGAACACGCCGTCGCCCAGTTCGAGTATCGAGATATCGAAGGTGCCGCCGCCGAGGTCGTAGACGGCTATCTTCATGTTCTTGCCTTTCTTGTCGATGCCGTAGGCGAGCGCCGCGGCGGTCGGCTCGTTGATGATGCGCAGGACATTGAGCCCCGCGATGGCGCCGGCGTCCTTGGTCGCCTGCCGCTGAGAGTCGTTGAAATAGGCGGGCACCGTGATGACCGCGTCGCTGACCGTTTCGCCGAGGTACGATTCGGCGGTCTCCTTCATCTTCTGCAGGGTCATCGCCGATATCTGCGGCGGCGAATACTCGGTCCCCTCCACGCGGACCCACGCGTCGCCGTTGTCGACCTTCACGATCTCGAACGGGGCGACCTTTTTCATCTTCTCGACCTCGGCGTCCTCATAGCGACGGCCGATGAGCCGTTTGATGGAGTAGAGCGTCCGCTTGGGGTTAGTGACCGCCTGCCGCTTCGCGCTCTGGCCGACGACCCGTTCTCCCTTGTCGGTGAAGGAGACGACCGACGGAGTGGTCCGCGCCCCCTCGCTGTTCTCGATGACCTTCGGATCGCCCCCTTCCATGATGGCGACGCACGAATTGGTCGTGCCCAGATCGATGCCGATGACCTTACCCATGAGATTCCTCCGTATCGTTGTTTGGTGTCGGTATATCCTGCGGTGCTTCGACCGGCTTCTCTTCGGCGGGGGCGTTGCCCGATGCGACATCGACCATCGCCGGGCGGAGCACCCGCTCGCAATAACGGTACCCCTTGAGGTGCTGGGCCACCACCTCCTGCGCCGGTCTGCCGGCGACATCGACCATCCGCATCGCCTGATGCAGATGCGGGTCGAACGGCGTCCCGATCGCGTCGAACGACTCGACGCCGAACCGGCGGAGCAGCGCCTCGATGTTGGCGTTCAGGTGACGGATGCCGTCGGCGAAGGCGGCGACCTTCTCGTCGCCCGTATCCGGAACGAAGGTAAGCGCCTTTTCCATGTCGTCCTTGACGACGATGAAGTCGCGGAAGAAATCCTCGGTCGCGAATTTGAGCCGGGTACGGAACTCGTTCTCGAGCCGCCCCTTCTGATTGCGGTTCTCGGCAACGAGCCGGATCACCTCGGCCTCCAACTCCTTTATTTTTTTGGATGTTTCCTCGTTCTGCGGCGCCACGGGCGCCTCTTTCGCGGGGGCAACGGTCGGCGTTCCCGGTCCTTTCTCCGGCTCCGGTGCCTCCTGTTCCTCCTCTTTGCCCTGCATCATCTGTTTGCCGAGCGCGTCGGCTATCTCCTGCAGGGACATCCCCGCCGAGGCCGCATTCTCGTCAAGTTCGATGACCGATTCGTTCCCGGCGGGCGGCGGCGCGACCGGTTTCTTCTTCTTGCTCATCGCTCCTCCTCATCCGCCCCGCGGGCGGTCAACAGGTGACGGGTATAGTCGACGATCGATATCATCTTGCCGTAATTCATCCGCCGCGGGCCAATGACCCCGACGACCCCGACGACATCGCCGCCCTGAAGATCGTAACTGCTCAATATAGCGGTGCATTCAGGGATACAAAAGAGGTCGGATTCGGCGCCGATGAAGATATGGACATCGCGCGAACTCGCTATGCGGTTGAACAGATCGAGATAAAAGCGCGTGTGCTTGAAATCGTCGAGGATCCTCTTTAACTGTCGCATATCGGCCGATCCGATGTAGTCGAAGGCGTTGGTCTCGCCGCTCGTGTGGGTCCGCACCGATTCGGGCGACGCGGCGATGATGCGATCGAGCAACTGCTCGTACCGCTCCTGCAGCGACCGCAGTTCGCCGAGGAAATGGCCCCGTATCTCGAGGAGCGTCCGGTCGGCGAGATGGGCATTGATGAAGTTGCGCAGGCGTTCCAGTTCGGTTGCCGGGACCTCCTCGGGCAGTTCTATCACCCGGTTGGTGATGCCGCCGATGGCGTCCACGAGAATGACGAGCACCCGGCGCGGCGCGACCGGGACGAGATCGATGTGGCGGATGGCGGCGGGGCGGGTCCGTTTCGAGAGGACGAACCCGGTGTAGCGCGACACCTCCGACAGCGCGTCGGGGATGGCGGCCAGCAGCGAGGGCACATCGCCCCGCACCGGCTCGGTCCGCTCGTCTATGAGCCGCCGGTCGCTCTCGGTTATCCGGCGCACCTTGAGGATGTGGTCGACGAAATACCGGAGTCCCGCGTCGGTCGGGATGCGCCCCGCCGAACAGTGCGCCTTGCGGATGAGTCCCCGTTCCTCGATGCGGGCGAAGATATTGCGGACGGTGGCCGACGACAGGTCGCCGACCCGGTCGCTCAGCAGTTGCGACCCGATCGCCTCGCCCCGCTCGGCGTAGAGATTGACGATGGAGCGCAGTATCTCCTCTTCGCGGGGGTTAAGCCGTGCGGCATCCGTCTTTTCAACCAGTTGCATTCTTATCACCGTGAAAATGCCCTACCTATATAAAGACGGGGGGGAGAAAGTCAAGCGAACCGCCTTTTTATTTAATGGGTGTTAGACACACGAGGGAAAATATTTATCCATTGACAAAACTTCCTGTCTCCTATAGTATGAATCCGTTTACCGGAGGTGTCGGTGGAACAGGCAGAGAAAACGGCCTATTGGTTCGAGATCGCCGAATACGATCTTGAAACGGCACAGGCCATTTAGTGCGGGGAACCGAGGAGTTGTTGGCGTGGATAAAAGAAAAGTCGTCGAAAAAGTAAGGCGGTTCGCGCAAGCGGTCGCTCTTCGCTATCATCCGAGCAGGATCATTCTGTTCGGTTCTTACGCCAAAGGCTCGCCGCATACCGATAGCGATATCGATGTGGCGGTCATCTTCGAGCGCATCGACGGCGATTTTCTTGCGCTGGAATCACAACTCTACATTCTGCGCAACTCGATAGATGTCAATATAGAGCCGGTTCTGCTTGAAGAGGGCAACGACCGGAGCGGTTTCCTCGAAGAGGTCGTGCGGACCGGAGAGCTCATATATTCTAAGGCGGCTTGATCACCGAGTTGCCGGGAGCGCCTTCTTGCATATACGGTGTTTCTCGATTGTCGGGGTTACGCTTCTCCTCGCCTGCTCCTCACATACCGTGAAGAACGACAGCGATACCGTGAACCCGGACACCGAAACGATAGTAGTGGTGGACGATACCGTATTCATCGAAGGAGAGAGCGACACTATCGATGACACGCTGATCTCTGATACTGATGTTGCCGATTGTCCGT
>JAKLFG010000048.1 GCA_022711315.1 bacterium
GCGCGCATACCGTGGCGACGGGCGACACCGAAGGGACCAAGAATTTCACCGCGACCGCGACCGACCCGACCGGCAACACGAGCGCCACGCTGACGCTCGGCAGTACTGTCATCGACAAGACCCTGCCGACGCCGACCGTGACCTCCTTCGTCATCTCCACCAACAGCGGCTTCCAGTTGCCCAACGGAACCCACGCGGTCGCCCACGGACACACCGTATCGGTCACCACGGTGTTCACCGTCGCCGAAACGCTCGGCGTCGCGCCGATAGTCCAGATCGGCGGCACCGACATGACCTCGGTCGCTTGCGCCGTTCCCGCGACCAACAAATACTGCTTCCAGCGTCTTGTTTCGAACACCGAAGGGGCGGGGCTCAAGCCGCTCGCCCTGATCACCGAGGATCGCGCGGGGAATATCACCACGACCACCGGAGCGAGTTGGCAGGTGGTCTACGATTTCGCGGCGCCACGCATCGTGAGCGCGCTGTTCGAACGGACACCGAACTTCGCCCCGGCCCGCGATGCCGCCAACCAGATACAGTATTACAGCATCCGCGACCCCTACACCAACGAACTCGTCACCGCATCGCTCACGCTCTACGCCGACGAAGAGATCGCCACCGGGCCAACGCTGACCGGTTTCAACCTCGGCACCGCAGCGGTCTCGACCGACACGGTCTATTTCAGCAGGACGCTCGCCGATACCGACGCCGCCGGGACCTATCCGCTCACCATCTCGTGGTCTGACCGGCTCGGCAACAGCACGACGCTGGGTATCCCGTGGCAGATGGCGATAGACAAGACCGCACCGCTCACCACGCGGGTCTCGATGGACAAGTTCCTCTACACGCGAATACCTTACGGCAGCAATGCGACAGCGGGCACACCGCGATACAATGCATCCGCCGTGGAAGGGGCGGTCACCTACCTTTCGGGCGACAGTTTTAAGGGCGACATCAAAAAGGTGTTCCTCTACAACGACAACAATCAGTATGTCGCGCAGGGCGATGTGATCTACGATGTCGCCGGACTCGTGAGCCAGCCTATAGACATCCAGAACATGCCGGCAGGCAACACGCTGTTTATCAAGGCGGGGTTCCTCGACCGCGCCGGGAACATATCCTCGCTCTCGACGGTGCGCTTCATCGAGTGGATCGCGACCATGGGCGACAAGGTCGCGGGTAGCTCCTTTGAAAATCCTCTTTCCTATTATAAGATGAACAATTTCTCATTCCGCACCTATGTCGATCCCGACTATCAGATCGAGGATATCTTCGCCGCCGCACGAATTGATCAGTTCGATGACTCCGTGTCGAACACGGTGGTCCAGCCAGAGTGGTACGAATATCTCGGCAACGGCACCTATACCCCCCCGACGACCGATCGCCGCTCGATGGTGTTCGATCCGGCGCGCGGCACCTTCCTCTCCATCGGCACCACCTATACCGATGCCGGTACGGTCTACGAATTCGACCCGGCGACCAACACCTGGCGCACGATCAATGTCGACGGGGTCAAGCCTTCCCCCTACGACGGCGCACCGATCGCCTACGACACCACCCGCAACAAACTCTTCCTGTTCGGCGGCGGCACCGGCACCGGCGCCGGCACCGGTGATGAACTCTGGGAGTTCGACACCGAACAACGCCGATGGACCTGGCTGGATGACCCCGACCCGCGACTCGGCTCTCCTCGTGAATTCGCCAGCATGATATACGACCCTAAACGGCACCGCCTCATACTCTTCGGCGGTAGCGACGGCTGGGGGAGCGGCGACTCGAACGAGACCTGGATATACTACATCGACGGGTACGGGTGGGAGAACGCCACCGACGAATACGAGCCGGCCAACAACCCGAGCGCCCGAAGCGCCACCGCCATGGCCTACGATCCGGAGAACGACACCGTGATCCTCTTCGGCGGCTGTTATTACGACATGGATATCGACTGCAACAACGACACATGGGAACTCAACCCCAACACGCTGCGCTGGACCCGTCTGTATCCGACCGCCCCCGCCATGGGGATACGCGGCTGGCACGGTATGTCGTACGACCCGGTACGGGAGAAGATACTCCTCTACGGCGGCTATGATGATGATTCCGGCACCTACTACAGTTCCCTGTACCAGTACGACCGGCGCCTCAATACCTGGGTCTCCGTAACGACCAACGGCGCAACACCGATCACCAGCGGTGCCTTTGGCATCGCATACGACACGATACGCGACAGGACGCTCATCTGGGGCGGGGTGGACATCTCGGGCAACTCGACGAACAAGGTGTACGAATTCGACGGACCGAACTCCCGCTGGACCGAGTTGACCACGCGCGTTCCCACGGCGAACGCATGGAGTTCCGACCGGATGATATTCAACGCGAACCGGGGACGCTACCTGCTCTACATGGGGAACACCTCGGGAAACGACTCGGTGTGGGAGTTCGACCCGAACGAACGGCGATGGACGCAGATGACGGTCAACTCCGGACCGACGAACAAATACATCTCTTCCTACGGCATGGTACATGAACCGACCGGTTCCTACCGTACCATGGTGTGGGGCGGCTCGTCGAGCAAGAAGATGTATTACTGGACACCGGGCGCCGGCGACACCGGCACCTGGACCGATGTGGCACAGATAGGGACGCTTCCGACCGCCTATTACGAGGTGGCGATGGCATACGACAGCGGGCACAACTGGGCGCTACTTTTCGGTGGCCGGGTGGGAGGTACCTATTACAACGGCACCTTCATCTACCGCGTCTCAGATGCCCAGTGGTTCGACATGACCTCTTCCGATCCCTCGCCACCTACTGCACGCATAGCCGCCGCCATGGTGTACGACCCCGACAACACCCGCATGCTCCTGTTCGGCGGCCGCGCCAGCGGCGGAAGCGCGCTGAACGAGCTGTGGCAATTCAATCTGGGCACCTATCAATGGACGACGGTGACGCCGATCGGCTCTCCGCCGCCCGCCCGTTACAATCACAGCATGGTCTATGACGCCTCCCGCAAGAAGATCATCCTCTACGGCGGCCGAACCTCCAGTTCCGATTCGTCCGTGCTTGAGGATCTATGGGAATACGACATCGCCGGCAACCGCTGGTACCAGATATACTTTGCCACCGGACGGGGCCCCGGTACGCTGGATGACTACGCCATGGCGATCGATCCCTCGGCGGGCCGGGTTCTCATCTACGACAACCTGACGAACCATACCTACGCCCTTTACACCGTTGTTATGGAGACACCGGCGCACCTTCTCAAAGTGCCCCTCCGTTATGCGTACGGGAGTTATTATGTGTCCCTCTACGACCTGCGCGTCGATGTCTACGCCGGAGCTTCGGTGAACTCGGGGACCGGTGGCGAGATCAAGCACGGCGCTATGCTCGATGCCTGGTACGGCGGCAGGTGGCTGAATGTCGCATCGAACACCGCCGATTTCGAGACCTACGGCTCTCTGAGTTTCTCGGTCACCGACCAGAACCTCCTCTCGCGCATGCCGGTGGGCGAGACCGACACCCTGCAGTTCGCCATACGGGCCAAGGGACCGCAGGGTACCGGATCGACCGGCGAATTGGCGGTCGATTATGCCGAGGTACGGGTGAAGTACGATCTATACGCCAGCCCTCCGGCGCCCGTCAGCGAATACTTCGTCGGCACGACGACGCAAACATGGGAAAACGCCCGCCTCGATTGCCGGTCACGCGGGATGGACCTTGTCACCGTGGACTCATGGAGTGAATACAACAGCATAAAGGGACTCGTCGGCACGACGAACTCCTACTGGCTCGGCTACCACGACATCTACCGTGACGGCGAATGGCGCTGGGTCGGCGGCGATGTCGGATGGAGGGGCGATGCGAGCGGTTATTGGGTCGGCAATGCATACAACCAGTGGCTCACCGGCTACCCGACGAGTAGCGGCACCGACAACTGCGCCAGTTTCCACAAGACCAACAACAGCGGCAATTGGCTGTCGAGTCCCTGCACCTCGACCTTCTTATACGTCTGTGAACGGCATCCGGGGGAAAAACGCTACTATGCCTCAACCAGCACCGCCAATTGGACGAACGCCAACACCATTTGTACCAATGCGGGAGGAAAACTGGTATCCATCAACAGCGGACTCGAACAGAAGACCATCGAGCAACGCATCAGTCGCTATCAGAATTACTGGATCGGGCTCCGCGACACGGGAAGCAACTACTGGTACTGGTCCGACGGCACGCTCGCTTCGCGCGGTCTCGGCACCGCCACCATCCCCTACGGCTACACCAACTGGATCACCTATCCGGCCGCCCGACCGGTGACCAGTAACTACTACGGTCTCATCGCCGGCCCCGTCAGTTCGCTCTACACCGACTACAAATGGGCCGATGCCTCGGGCGCTTCCGCTTATTATTATGTTTGCGAGTTCTGACCGACCTCGGCAATGAGGTCCACGCCGTCGCGGGCGACGATGCGGACCGGAAGGAGATCACCCGGCCGTTCACGGTCGATGTTGGTGAGTATCGTGACTCCGTCTATCTCGGGCGCCTGCTGAAGCGATCGCCCCGTCGCAAGGCAACTGTCCGCGTCGAACCCCTCGTACAGCACCGTCGTCTCCATGCCGACGAACCGGTCGATCCGCCGCTCCATCGCCGTCTCCGCCGCTTTGCGCAGAAGCGCGGTCCGCTCCTCGATGACGCGCCGCGGAAGCGACCGCAGGCGACCCGCCGGTGTCCCCTGCTCCTTCGAATAGCCGAACACACCGACATAGTCGAACGGCGCATCAGCCGTGAACCGGGTCATCTCGTCGAACTCCCGCGCCGTCTCGCCCGGGAAGCCGGCGATGAGCGTGGTCCGCAGGGTGGCCCGCTCGCCGAACCGCGCGAGGACAGAGTCCGTCACCCGTTCGATGTCGGCGCGCCGGTAGCGGCGCCCCATCGCCGCGAGCACACGGTCGGCGACATGCTGGAGCGGTATCTCGAAATACGGGATCACCTTCTCCCCGCCGAACGCGTCAAGAAGCCGCCCGTCGATGCCGGACGGGTAGAGGTAGAGCGACCGGATGAGGAACTCTCCCGGCAGACGGTTCAATGTTCTCAGAAGCGTGGCGAGGTCCGTATCGTGGTCGCGGCCGTAAGCGGTGGTGTCCTGCGCGATGAGGACGATCTCGCGGACGCCGCCGTCGATGAGTCGGCGCGCCTCCTCGAGGATGTCGCGCGGCGACCGTTCACGGTAGACGCCGCGGATGAGCGGGATGGCGCAGTAGGCGCACCGGTTATCGCACCCGTCGGCTATCTTGAGGTAGGCGGTGTGCGGCGACAGCGTGGCGACCCGCCCCTGTCGCGCCGTCATGAGGAAGTCGGGCGCGGCTATGCGCCGGGGCACGCCACGCTTTTCCCCGACCAGTTCTGCGATACGCGGTATGTCGTTCAGTCCGAGCACGATATCGGCCTCGACGAGCGCTTTCGAGATGGCGGGGAACCGTTGCGGCAGGCAACCGGCCACGGCAAGCCGCGCACCTTTTCTGCGCCGCCGGTGCAGGTCGAAGAACCGCTCTATGGTCTCGCGCCGCGCGTCCTCGACAAAAGCGCAGGTGTTGAGCAGGATGAGATCGGCGCGCGCCGGGTCGTCGACGACCTCCCAGCCGTCGGCGATGAGCGCCGCGAGCATCACCTCGCTGTCGACACGATTCTTGGGACAGCCGAGCGATTCGAGGTAGAGGCGGTTGTTCTTCACGGGATCAGTATTTCTTGAGCCGCGCCTCGGACACGAGATAGGCGCCGCTCTCGTCGCGACCCTCGATGCGCAGATAGAGGAGCGACCCCTGTCGGACGACGAGCAGATCGGCCTTGCGGCGGTTCTCCTCGCTGCCATCATCGACCGCCCGTTTCTTCATGCGGAAAAAGGCGTGCAGTTTGACGGCGCCCGCCATCTTCGCGAACTCGCCGGCCGGCGCGACCGCCACGGTCCCCTCCAGTTTGACGAGCCCGTCGACCGCGGAGAACGACACCGAGGTGACCGACACCTCGGCGAAATCGCTCGCGTCGGCCAGCACCCGCTGGTCCCGATGCACGCGGATATCCTCAGCCGTTCCCTGCTTCTCGCGCAGTTTCAGGATCGGGTCCTGCGGCAACGAGACGCCGACATCGAACCCGGCGGCGGCGCTCTGGAAGGCGTCGAGATCGACCGCGGAGATGAAGATGCCGCCGCTCCGCACCTCCACCGTCTGGTCGGTGAACCGTTCCGCCAGCCGTTCCTTGACGGTCGCCGGATTCACCCCTTTCCTCAGCCGCACCTGCACTCCGCCGCCGGAGCGGGCGGTCCAGCCCTCGGCGAGTATCGGCAGATAGGTCCCGTCGGCGCCGCGGACCAGAAGCGGATCGGCCGCGAGCGGCAGCGAGAACGCGACAAAAAGCAGAGACAACCCGATGATCCTCATCTCCGGCACCTCTTTTTACAGACCTATCTCGGCGGCCCGGACGGCCATCCCGTCCCGGACGAGCGTCAGGAATTCGGCGACCGGGAGCCCGAACCACTCCTCGGCCTTTCGCATCTGGTCGCGACTGGCGCCCTGCGCGAACCGTTTCTCGGCGAACCGCTTGACCATGAAATCGGGCGGCACCACGGCAACCTTCTTATCGGGGTGCATGAGCGCGCACGCGACGATGAAACCGGTGGCCGGGTCGACCGCGTAGAGCGCCTTCCCCATCCGGCTCTCGACCGGCGTGTTGCCGGTGTGCTCGATGATGGCGGCAAGCACCGCTTCGTCGGCAAAGCCCTCTTTTCTCAATATCTCTCCCGACACGATGCCGTGGCGCGGGAAATCATCCTTGGTCATCTCGTAATCGAGATCGTGCAAAAGCCCGGTCATCGCCCAGCGGTCGGCATCCTCGCCGAGAGGTATCGCCATCCGGCGCATCCCCGCCTCGACCGCCCAACTGTGTTTCACCATGTTCGCCGTGTGCAGGTGAGCCGTGATGAGCGCGACCGCCCGCTGCAGATCCCATCCTTCCATGGAACAGGCCTCTCTCCGTTATCTTTCATCCTTCGTAAGACTATTCTCACGCGCGCCAAAATCAAGTTTCCGCCGCCGCCGGAGGGGTGTGAGGGCACCCCTGAAAAGATTTTGTTTGACAAGCGGGGAAAATCGGCTATACATTCGCCTGCTTGTTTCGACATGCGGGCTCGTAGCTCAATTGGGAGAGCACTGCTTTGACGTAGCAGGGGTCAGAGGTTCGAACCCTCTCGGGCCTACCATGTCTTTTTTTTGTCCTTAGAGTTTTGGGCATGATAGTAACACTTCCCGACGGATCACGCAAAGAGGCGAAGGCCGGAGAACACTGGCGCGACTTCATCGTCCGAGAGATCGGTCAGGGGCTCGCCAAGAGCGCGCTCGCCGTCAAGATCAACGACGCGATGAAGGATGTTTCCTCCCCGGTCGAAGAGGGCTCGCTCGTGGTCGTCACCGCCTCGTCGCCCGACGGGCTCGACATCATCCGCCACTCCGCGTCGCACATCATGGCCGACGCGGTGACGCAACTCTTCCCCGGCACCAAGGTCACCATCGGCCCCGCGATAGAGAACGGGTTCTACTACGACTTCGATTCCGACCACCGCTTCACCGCCGAGGACCTCGAGCGGATCGAGGCGAAGATGGCCGAGATAATCAAGGCGAAGCAGCCCTTCGCGCGGGCCGAACTTTCGGCGGACGAGGCGAAAAGGAGATTCGCGGAACTCGGCGAGACCTACAAGGTCGAGATCATACAGGACCTCGGCGCCCCGGTCGTATCGCTCTACACCCACGGGCATTTCACCGATCTCTGCCGCGGACCGCACCTGCCCGATACCGGGTTCGTCAAGGCGCACAAGATCCTGTCGGTCGCCGGCGCCTACTGGCGGGGCGATTCCAAGAACAAGATGCTCCAGCGCATCTACGGCACCGCCTTCGCCGACAAAAAGTCGCTCGACGATCATCTCCACCTCCTTGAGGAGGCGCGCGAACGCGACCACCGCAAACTCGGGCCGGAACTCGATCTGTTCACCATGACCGAAGACATCGGCATGGGACTCGCGCTCTGGACCCCCAAGGGAGGCGTCATCCGCACCGTGATAGAGAACTTCTGGCGTCGCGAACATTACCGCCACGGCTACGAGATCGTCTACACGCCGCATATCGGTCGCAGCCGCCTCTGGGAGACGAGCGGCCATCTTGGCTTCTACAAGGGCAACATGTACAGCCCGATGGACATCGACGGCGAGGACTACTATGTCAAGCCGATGAACTGCCCGTTCCACATCGAGGTGTACCGTCGGCGCAAGTGGAGTTACCGCGAGTTCCCGATCCGTTGGGCCGAACTCGGCACCGTGTACCGCTACGAACTTTCGGGTGTGCTCAACGGGCTCAAGCGGGTCCGCGGCTTCACGCAGGACGATGCCCACATATTCTGCCGGCTCGACCAGTTGCACGACGAGATCGCGCGGGTCATCGATTTCTCGCTGTTCATCCTGCGCGCCTATGATTTCGAACAGTTCAAGGTCTACCTGAGCACCCGTCCGGCGAAGGATTTCGTCGGCGATGTCGCGGTGTGGGATAAGGCCGAAGCGGCGCTCGATTCGGCGCTCAAGGCATCGGGACTCCCCTACCAGATCAACCCGGGTGACGGCGCCTTCTACGGTCCCAAGATAGATATCGCGGTCGCCGACGCCATCGGTCGCGAATGGCAACTGTCGACGATACAGGTCGACTTCAACCTGCCGGAGCGCTTCGATCTCACCTATGTCGGGAGCGACAACGCCGAGCACCGCCCCATCATGATACACCGCGCCCTCATGGGGTCCCTCGAACGGTTCTTCGGGGTGCTCATCGAGCACTACAAAGGGGCCTTCCCGGTCTGGCTCTCTCCGGTGCAGGTGGCGGTGGTCCCGGTGAGCGAGAAACATCTGGATATCGCGGAAAAACTTGAAAATCGGCTGAAAACGCATAACATTCGCGTTCTTGTCGACCGCCGCAACGAGAAAACGGGCTACAAGGTCCGCGAGTGGGTGGTCGCCAAGACGCCGTACATCATCGTCGTCGGCGACAAGGAATCGTCGCTGGACACGGTGTCGGTGCGGTTAAGGAGCGGTGAGCAGGTCGACATGACGCTCGCCGCGTTCGAGGAACAATTGGACCGCGAGAACCGCGGAGGAGCCTATTTTTGACGACGACAGGCCCGCTGGACAAGGAAAAGGACAAGGGCGCAGATCAACTGGTCAACGAGAGTATCCCGCACCGCGAGATGCGGGTGATATCGCCTGAAGGCGAGATGCTCGGCATCATGGCGAAGCGCGACGCCATCGAGAGGGCCCGCGGGCTCAATCTCGATCTCGTCTGCGTATCCCCCAACACGACGCCGGTCGTCTGCAAGATCATGGACTACGGCAAGTACCTCTACATCATGAAGAAGAAGGCCAAAGAGGTAAAGAAGAAACAGACGGTCGTCGAGATAAAGGAACTCAAGATACGCCCCAACACCGACACCCATGATCTCATGGTCAAGGTGCGGCAGGGGAAAGATTTCCTCAAGGACGGATGCAAGATAAAACTCACCGTCTTCTTCCGGGGCCGCGAGGCGATGTTCGTCGACAACGCGCTCGCGAACATCAACTTCATCATCACCGAACTGGGCGGCGAAGAGGCTCTCGCGGTGGAACGGGACACGATAATCAGGAATAGGCGCATGACGGTCATGCTGTCTGCGAAGAACTAAGGAGAAGACCATGGCGAAGATCAAGACCAACAAGGCGGCGGCGAAACGGTTCAAATCGACCGGGACCGGCAAGATCAGGCGGTGGCACGCGTTCAAAAGCCACATCCTGACCAAGAAATCAAAAAAACGGAAACGGCATCTGCGTCAGGACGCGGCGGTCCCCGCCGACATCATGAAACAGATGAAACGGCTGCTCCCCTACGGGGCATAACGAAAAGGAGAAGGCATCATGCGGGTAAAGAAAGGTTTCAAGGCCCGGAGACGGAGAAAAGAGATCCTGAAGGCGGCGCGGGGCAATTACTCGCGGCGCGCACGGACCTTCAAGGTCGCCCGGGAAACGGTCGAGCGCGGCTGGGCGTTCAGTTATGTGAGCCGCAAACTCAAGAAGCGCGATTTCCGCGCGCTGTGGATCATGCGCATCAACGCCGCCGCCCGCGAACGGGGGCTGTCGTACAGCGTTCTCATGAACCTGCTGTCGAAGGCCAAGGTGACGATGGACCGCAAACTCCTCGCCCACCTCGCGATGGAGGATCCCAAGGCGTTCGACAAGATCGTGGACACGGCGAAGGCACTTATCACCGCATAGGGGGAATACGATGAGCGTGACGAAGGTAGAACTTTCAGAGATGGCGTACGAGCACCTGAAGGTGGACAAGAAGAAGGCGGCCGAGATGGTCGATCTTTTCTTCGAGGAACTGAAGAATGGGCTGGTCGCCGACGGCGACATCCAGATATCGGGCTTCGGCAAGTTCACCATCAAGCAGAAGCGCCAGCGCAAGGGACGCAACCCGCAGACCGGCGACACGATGATGATCGGCGAACGGAAGGTGGTGTCGTTCCACCACAGTCAGGTCCTCAAGGAGCGCCTGAACAGCAAAAAGGCCTGAAACTCCGCTTTCTTTTGACCGGGTCGGGATGTAGCGCAGCCTGGGTAGCGCACTTGAATGGGGTTCAAGTGGTCGCTGGTTCGAATCCAGTCATCCCGACCATTTTTTTTACATGGCCATGACCGACCTGATACTCCTCACCAATGATGACGGCATCGGCGCGCCGGGTATCGCCGCGCTGGAACGACGGCTCACTGCGGCATCCATGCCCTTCGCCGTCTCGGCGCCGCTCCATGAAAAAAGCGGCTGCGGTCACGCGATAACGCTCCACGAGCCGCTCCGCGTCAAACGGCACGGCGACGGTCGATTCGCGGTGAACGGCACTCCCGCCGACGCGGTGACGCTCTATCTCGACGCGCCGCTCGGACCGCGCCCGAAACTCGTGGTATCGGGCATAAATCTCGGCGGCAACCTCGCGCGCGACCTGCTGTATAGCGGCACCGTCGCGGCGGCCATCGAGGGCTTCTACCACGGTGTCACGAGCATCGCCGTTTCGCTCTACTTCGGCGGCCCGGCGGCATATGCTCCCGCTCATTTCGACACCGCGGCCTCCCTGTTCATCGACGAGATACTGCCGCTCATCGAACGCGGCTTCGGCGGCGAAATGCTCTACGCGACGCCCCGCATCCTCAATGTGAACATACCGGTCACCGCGCTCGACGGCGGAAGACCCGACCTGCGCTGGACCCACCTCGGCGAACGCGACTACGGCGGTCAGATCATCGCGGGCACCGACCCGCGCGGCAAGCCCTACTACTGGATCGGCGGCGACCAGTCCGCCTTTGCCGACCTGCCGGGAAGCGACTGCAACGCGATGCGCGACGGCGCCGTCTCGATAACGCCCCTTTCCGTCTCTTTCACCGACGAACAGACACTCAACCGACTGAGGGAAAAACAATGACCGAACAGAACGCCCCCCAGAAAAAGAACCTTGTCCGCCGCCTCTATGACTGGGTGCTCCACTGGGCCGAGACCCCGTACGGCACGCCGGCGCTCTTCACCCTCTCGTTCGCCGAATCGAGTTTCTTCCCGGTGCCGCCCGATGTGTTGCTCATCGCGCTCAACATGGGCAAGCCGAAAAAGTCCTTTTACTTCGCCCTTGTCTGTTCGATCGCCTCGGTGCTCGGCGGGATGCTCGGCTATTTCATCGGCACGGCACTCTGGCACGCGCTGTCGGGCTTCTTTTTCTCCTACATCCCCGGCTTCACCCCCGAGGTGTTCGCCAAGGTGCAGACGATGTACAACGAATACGGCTTCGCGGCGGTCCTCATCGCCGGGTTCACGCCGATCCCCTACAAGGTCTTCACGATAGCGAGCGGCGTGTTCGGGCTCAATTTCCCGTTGTTCGTCCTTGCCTCGACGATCTCGCGTTCGGCCCGTTTTTTCATCGTCAGCACGCTCATCTATCTGTTCGGCGAGCCGATAAAGAAGTTCATCGACCGCTATTTCAACCTGCTGGCGTCGGCCTTCGTGGTGCTGTTGATACTGGGCTTCGTCGCGATAAAGTACCTGTTCTAGGCGATCTCGCGGAGGACACTGCATGCATCGGATCCCGATCATTATCCTCGCCATCCTAGCCCTGTTGATGTGCATCGCATGTTCGAATACCTCCGGCACGACCGCCGACACCGACATCGCTCAGGATCATGATGAAACGGCGGGGACCGACGAGATAGCGGCGACCGATGGTGACATGACGATAACGGACATGAACGACGAGGCGCTCGCGAGCGACGACCCGAACGACGAAGCGACCGACGACGACGCGGTCACGGGACCGGATGACACGACCGACGAGGTGACCGACCTCGACGATATATTCGTTCCCGACGAAGATGCCGACACCGTATCGACCGGACCCTGTACGGTGCAGTTCGGCGTTCCCAACGAGAAGACCGGGCTGAGCGCCGAACAATGTCAGCCGCTTTGCAACTGTGAAGGGAAGTTCTTCCAGCCGCCGCTCTATACCGAGGAGGACATCGCGAAACTGCTCGCGATGGTGCCGGTGAACCCGCCCGCCGAGGTGACCGAAGACCCCTACGACAAACCCGAGGAGCACCAGCCGGTGCCGGGGACCGTCTGCGGGCTCTTTCTCGACGGGACGGTGCCGGACGGCTACCGGCTTGAGACCTTTGAAAGCGATGTCGCGGCGCTTGCCGCGGGCGCCTACATCACCCACTGGGACGCCTGCGGGGTCTGCTCGACGCTTGTCAACCTCGTCGTCTACATGCGCCAGCCCGACCTCACCGACCCGGTGCGGCAGTGCGGCATCAACAACATATTTAACAAGAGCGGCAACATCGAGTGTCTGCAGGACCTCGGATTCGATCTGCCGTGCGCCCAGATATGGTATTACAATACTCAACATACTCAATCGAAGTGTACGCTTACTTGCACAACGCTTCTTGATGCTGACTACCATAACCCCGACGGGACGCTCAACGACTGCCTGATCTGCGACGAGGTGAATTCGGGGCCCGTCTTCAAGGCGGTGGCGGGACGCAACCGGCGCAACACCGGGCTCCCCTCATCGATGTGCCGCCCCTGCGCGGAGGTCCAACCGGTATTCCATTATTACTGGTAAAAGGGACCGCTACCACACCACCGAACAGCCGCAACCGTCGTCGCTCGGCCCTTTCGTCGGGATCGCCACGGTATCGGCATCAGTCGGAACTTCGGTATCCGCAACGGCGACATCGGCATCCGACATGCTATCAACATCGGGCCCGCCGCCGCCGCATTCCGACTTGGAAGGTTCGGGACATTCTGCGGGATACCGGCAATCTGAAGAATTCCAACTGTTCTTCAATTTGAGCGGGGTTCCGCTGTTGGTCAGATACCCTACTGTCGCCTCTTTGATGGTCGCCTGATTAGGTATTACCGTATAAACAGCGAGCCCGGACTTCGGCACGACCTTAAAACGGATGAGCCGCGTATCGGCGCAGGTCAAGGTTTCGATATTGCAAGGCACCAGAGTGTCGGCCACTTTGTATCCCGCTCCGCCCAACGGAAATTCGCCGTTCGGCCCATCGGGTATCGCGGCCCAATCGATCCCGTCACCGTTCTCATCGAACTGCGTTGCCATTTCGGTCGTACTAGGACTATAAGTCACATAGGCCTCAAGATCATCGATGACCATGACCTCATGTGCCGTCTCGTTACCCCAGTTCTGCACCTTTATGAGATAATACATGGGCCGTTCATCGCACCAAGTATCGTGGTCGGCCCATTCTGATCTGCAGGTACAACCTTCCTTCTCCCGCGCCTCTATCCAATCGGTCGCCTCGGGCGGGATATCGAAGTTCACGCCGGAGTCGACTACCGCATCCGCGTCGTTCAGGAGCGAATCCTCGTCGGTGCCCGCTATCGTGTCGTCGTCGGTACACCCTAGGCAACTGCCACCGCACCATTTCACAAGCGTCGCATCCTGCTCGCATTCGGAACTCGGCAGACAATTGCCGCCTGCTAAAGACAGCGGCACATTATAATTAGTGTAATAGACGCCCTGCGTATCTTTGATGATCGCCGTATTTTCAATGATTGTGTCTTTTCTCAGTTCTGTCTTTGGCATCACTTTGAAACGGAGGGCCCTCGTATCGGTGCAGATCCATGTCGCCTGGTCACACTCCGCCAGCGTATCGGCCACCTTGTATCCCTCACCAGATAACGGAAAAACACCGCCCGGACTGTCCGGTATCGTTGTCCAACTAATAGGAGCCCCATTTTCGTCGAACTGAGACGCCATTTCTGTCGTTCCGGGAATATAGTCGACCTCCGCAGGCAGATCATCGACAACAACGATATCTTTGATAGGCTCCGGGAGATCGGAACCCCAATTTTGGACCTTGATAAGATAGGTGATCGGTTGTTCGCTACAGTAAGTGTCCTCATCGAACGGGCAGCCACAGAAATGTTTCTCGCGGCCGTCGGGCCAATCGGTCGCTTCGGCGGGGATGTCAAAGTTCACGCCGGAGTCGACTACCGCATCCGCGTCGTTCAGGAGCGAATCCTCGTCGGTCGCCCCGACCAGCACCAAGAACAGGAGAAGCACCGCCAAGAACACAAGAACTCTTTTCCCCATCGTTTTCTCCCCTACCACACCACCGAACAAGCGCAACAGCACGGCGATGGCGGATCGTTATCAGGCCGATACCCACAATCCTCGAGGTTGGGGATCTCTTTGGATCGGACCGGAAGCCCTTCCAACGCATCGCTTGTGTCCAAGAGAGTGACCGCACCTCGCTTGATCTCGAGTCGTACCTTTTCTTCACACCTCAATTCGCTCAGATCACCGTTGATGATAAGGAACTTCTCATCCCCCGCATTGAAGGTAAGGTAGGACTCCATCTGCTCTCCCTCAAAAACCGCCGTTTCCTCGTCACTGAACTTGGATATTTTAACAAGCGGTTCTCCGTCGGATTGACCGTCACCATTGGTATCTGCGTATAAAGAGAGCGACCGGATACCGTGGCCAAAGGTGTCGTATTCGGTCGCGGAAACGGGGATATTCACCGTTATCCGCTTTATTTTATTCGGCGCATCGATCGCCTTAGTACGCAACTGTAACATTGGGGCATCTTTGCGCAACTCGCCCATCGCCGGGACCGGCGGATCGTTCAACCCCTTGGTGACGATAAAGTAGTTACCGGTCGGCTCGACCTGGAACGATGCGAAATCTATCGTGCCGCCATCGGGTTTCGCATCTCCGGCGTCCTCGAACAGGAAACTATCCTTGTTCGGTATGCTGAGATGCATCGAGGCGGCAGCCGGTATCTCGGTATTGTTATAGCCGAGATCGCCCGTCACGATGAAGTAATGTATCTCGGTGCCGGTGAACAGACGGAACGCCCCCTCGGGGATGGCGAACAGGACGCTGGACGGTTCGGGGGTCAGGACCGTGACGAGCAGCGGTTCATCGGGATCGACCGTACCGTTGCCATTCTTGTCGTATATCAGCGAGAGATTGGTCACCGCCACCTGCGGATCGTCCTTTTTGATATCCATGCGTACCGAAACAAAATTGTAATACTTTGTCGAGTAGCAGTTCTCGGCCTGCAGTTTGAACTGGCCCAGCGTCAGACCGGTCGTCCCCTTGGGCACGATGATGGGACTGTCGCCACTATCGGGAGAGTTGATGCCGAGCGCGTAGGAGACTTTCGCATCGGAGCAGAATTTCTCGGGATCCGGTCGACATGTCTGGGTATCAAAATCGCAGGTTTCATCAGGGTCATAACAAGGATGGTTCTCGTCGCATTCTCCACAAAAAAGACAGGCGATACCGCCGCAACTTTCTTTGGGCGGTTCGGGACAGATTTCGAGGGGCAGACAAACACCTCTGTAAAGTTTGAGTTCGTTATTGCTGTTGGTTCGATAATCAATATCGCTCCCCTCCTCCTTGATGATGGCAATGTTCGGGATAACCTCGTTCGTCGGGAATTTTTTCGGTCTTACCTTGAAGCGCAAAAGCCGCGTATCGGTGCAGGTATAGGTCACGCGGTCACACGGCGCCATCATGTCGGCGACCTTGTACCCAGCACCTGATAAGGGAAATCTGGTATTCGGGTCGCTACCATCGATAGGCAGATCGGGGATCAATGTCCAATCGGTGCCATTGCCGGGGTAATAGGGATCCTCAAATCTCGTCGCCATCTCGGTCGACAAGGGAACATATTCCAGTCGACTATCAAGATCGTCTATGACCGTAACCTTGTTTGCCCCTTTGGAGCCCCAGTTCTGGATCCTGATGAGAAAGTACATCGGATAGCCGCCCGATTCGGTGACGCAGTAGGCATCCTCCGGGTCATCCGCCTTGCGGCAGGAGCAGGAATGTTTTTCGCGGTTATACGGGAAATTCACTTGCGCCCCCGGCGGAATGTCGAAGTTCACGCCGGAGTCGACTACCGCATCCTTGTCGTTCAGGAGCAAATCCTCGTCGGTCGCCCCGACCAGCACCAAGAACAGGAGGAGCAACCCCAACAACAACACCATCCGTCCCATGGGCCCCTCCCGCGTAGTTCATCGTCTTTTGTAAGGGAAAGGTATCGCCGTTCGAAAGGATTGTCAAGCGGGAATTATTTTTGGGAATGCGTTTACGGAAAGGTACGGAGATTACTTCTTGACCGGTTTCGGAGCGGGGGCGGCGGCGCCTTTTTCGATGCCAAGCAGTTCGACCTCGAACACGAGGACCGAGCCGGGCATGATCTTGTCGCCCATCTGCCGCTCGCCATAGGCCAGATTGTCGGGTATCACGAAGCGGTACTTCGCGCCGACATTCATGAGGCCGACGCCCTCGGTCCAGCCGGGGATGACGCGGTTCAACTGGAACTTCGCCGGCTCGCCGCGCGCTATCGAACTATCGAACTCGGTGCCGTCGGTCAGGGTGCCGACATAGTGGACCGTCACGGTATCCTCGGGTTTCGGCTGGGCACCCTTGCCCTCTTTGATGACCTCGTACTGGAGACCGCTCTCGGTCACCTTGACGCCCGGACGGGCCTTGTTGTCATCGAGGAACTTCTTGCCCTTCTCGCGGTTGCCCGCCGCCTTCTTCGCGTTCCCTTCCTGCATCTTCTTCATCATGTCCTGTTGGAACTCCTGCATCACCGTGCGGAACTCCTCGTCGCTCATCAGGAAGTCCTTGCCCGCGAGCCCGTCGTTGGTCCCCTTGAGGAACAGGTCGGTGTTGATAGCCATCTCGTTCTTCTTGAAATTCTTGCCCATGTCGAGCCCGATGCCGTAGGAGATCTTGTCCATCTGCGTTTTGAGATCTTCTTTGCTCAATTCTTTCTTGGGGGCCTCGCCCTTCATCTTGTCGCACCCCATCGCGAGCAGGGCGATCATGATCCCCAGCATGATGATCTTCTTCATGATATCCTTCCCTAAGGACAGTTGATAACGGAGCCGACCTTATCAGAAAGGTGACGGTTTGGCAACTAATTTGTGCGGAGACAGGCGAGCAGGAGGAACAGCACGAGATTGGCGACGGTATGCAGGAGCACCGAGGGAACGACCGACCCGCCGCTCCGCTCGGTGAGCCACCCGAACAGAAGCGAGGGGAAGAAGGTCGCCGCCGAGAGCGGGTTCAGGAAGGCGACGGCGTGGGCGACGCCAAAGAGCGCGCTCGTCAGAAGATTCCGCGCCGTGATGAAGAGGAACAAACGCCGCGTCAGATGGGCGAAGGCGGTCTGTTGGAGCCAACCGCGGAAGAAGAACTCCTCGGGCAGAGCGGCGACGATCGCGAGGATGGCGCTCTTGCGAAGCGCCGCGAGCAGGCCGGACGCCTCCGGCGCCGCCGGCACGATACCACCGACGACGAAGTGATAGAGGAAAAAGGCGGGCGGGAACAGCACGACGATGGCCGCCGAAAGCCATGCGAACTCGCGCAGGCCGGACGCCGGCCACGCAAGGCGCCCCACGAGGATCGCGACGGGAGCGCCGAAGAACGGCAGAAGGAAAAGCAGGAGCGGGAACAGCGCCTGACGGTACGGGAGAACGGCGAGGTTCATCGCGAACGCGGCGCCGGTCATCACCCCCCAGAGGACAAAGGGTTTTATTTGCTTTTGATACGCCGTTTGCATAGACTCCTCTTCCGGGACGATCGCTATACTAAGTGGTGGGCGCGATGAAGTACAGAAAAATCCTTGTTTCGGTCTTCTGGCCGACCTTCATCGCCTTCTTCGTCCTCGCGATAACCAATCTCGTCTTCATCGATTACGCCGCGATAACGGCCGCCGACATCCACAAGGTCGCCGTGGTCGTCGTCGGGGTGATACTCTCGCTCATATCACTGCTCGTCCTCATCTCGTCGCGCGAGATATATTTCGAGTGGCAGGAATACCGGAAACAGGCGACGGAACTGCCGCCGATCATCCAGCGCCTGCAGGCCGAGATCCTCACCAAGGACACCCTGCTCGCCCGCGAGAAGGAGATCCTGCTCAAGAAGCACAAGAAGATAGAGGAGGCCTTCGCCGCCCAGAAGCGGGTCAACGACGACCTCGAGCGGCTCCAGCACGCCTACGAGAACATCATCGAACTCAACAAGACGGTCTGGTTCATGGACAGCCCGCTCGGCGTGCTCGAACTCATCGCCGACGAGGCGATAAAGGCGGTCGAGGCCGACCGCGCCGTCATCGTCATCAACGACGAGAAGGGAGCTGTGTCGTTCGTCGGCACCTCCGTCGTCACCGAGCAGCAGCGCGAGCCGCTCAACCCCCTTCTCGGTCAGACGGCGTTCAACCGCCCGCTCATGACGCTCCTCGAGTCCGACCGGCTCGTGCGGCTGGAGCGCAGCTCGGTGCCGCACCCGATAGCGGCCTTCCTCGCCTGCGGCGCAGGGGCCGACTGCTTCGGCTTCGCGATACGGTTCCACAAGGAACTGCGCGGCGCCGCCTTCATCGCGACCCGCCGCGATTCGGGGCTCATCGTCAGGAATCTCACGCTCCTCGAGATGTTCTTCTCCATCGTGTCGGTCTACCTCGAACGCAACGAACTCATCGGCCGCGAGCACGACATCAACGACATCCTGTCTGAACAGGAGAAGATGTCCTCCCTCACCCATCTTATCGAGGGCATCGCGCGCAATGTCAGCACCCCGCTCAACGCCGTGCGACTGAGCCGCGAGGCGACCGAGACCACCATCAACTCGCTCGCCGCCAAATATCCCGACGAGGTGCTCGTCTCCCGCCTGCGCAAGATGACCGAGCGGTCGTTCCAGTCGGCCGACGCCGCCGATCACATCGTCGCCAGCATCGCCCGCAAGGCGGCGCAGGACAAGGTCGAACGGGCCGACCATCTCGACCTCAACGAACTCGTCCGCGCCGAACTGACCTTCCTCGAGGCCGACATCGAATTCCAGAGCGGCTATGAAAGATCGACCGATCTGGCCGAGAATCTGCCGCTCATCTTCGGGCTGTACCGCGATTTCAGTTACCTCATCGACGCCCATGCCTATCTGGCGATGCATTTCCTCAAGAACGAGGAGACGCGGCGCATGCTGTTCCGCACCCGCCCCACCGCGGACGGCGTCCTCTTCTCCATCGGCATGTCGGGCGGCGTGACGGTCGAGACGCTCCAGAAGATATTCGCCGGCGCCGACCGCCAGCACATCGCGCGGGTCAACATCCCGACGCTCAACCAGACGATCGCGCAGATCGGCATCACGCGCCAGTTGTCCCAGGAAAAAGAGATGGTCGTCATCACACTGAAGATACCGGTCAGGAAATAGCGGGGACCCGCTTATATCATCCGATGAGTTCTAATGTCTTTTTCCGCCACGCGGCGAGGTCTATCGACGGGGCGCCACCCTGCGCCATGTCCTTCTTGCCGCCGCCGCGACCGCCGAAGAGGGCCAGCAGTTCCTTGAGGAGTTTTCCGGCGTCGTAGCGCTCCTTTCCCTTGCCCGACGCAGATATCACGGCGACCGCCGCGCCCGCCTCGACGCCCGTCAGGATGAACAGGCCGTCGGCGACCGACCCCTTGAGGCTGTCGGAAAGTTGGATGACCTCGGCGCGCCCTTTGCCGGTGTCGATGAGGTAGACCGCGACGCCCTCCTTTTCGAGCGCCGGTCGCATATCCTTCGCCTCGAGCGCCGAGAGTTTCCCCTCGAGTTCCTCGATGCGTTTCTGGAGCGCTCTGCGTTCGTCGCGCTGTTTCTCTAGCGTCGCGACGAGGTTCGCCCGGTCGCCGCCGGCCGCCTCGGACGCCTGCGCGATGAGCGTTTCCATCTCCTGCGCCAGTTTCACCGCCGCCATGCCGGTCACCGCCTCGATGCGGCGGACCCCGGCGGCGACGCCGGACTCGGCGGTGATCAGGAACGGGCCGATCTCGCCGGTCGCGCCGACATGGATGCCGCCGCACAGCTCGCGGCTCTCGGCGCCGGCGGAGACGAGGCGCACGACCTCCCCGTAGTTCTCCTCGAAGATCGCCATCGCCCCGGAGGCGCACGCCGCGGCGTAGCCCGTCTCGGCGACGGTCACCGGCGCGTTGGCGACGATCCGCTCGGTCACGAACCGCTCGATCGCGGCGATCTGCTCTTCGTCGAGCGCCGCGAAGTGCGAGAAGTCGAAGCGCAGCATCTCCGGCGCGACCCGCGACCCCTTCTGCGTCGCGTGCGGCCCGAGCAGGGTCCGCAGCGCCAGGTGCAGCAGGTGGGTCGCCGTGTGGTGGCGGCTCGTCGCCAGGCGGCGCGCGGCGTCGACCGCCGCCTCGACCTCGTCGCCGACGCGGATCCGCCCCTCCCGCACCGTCCCGCGG
>JAKLFG010000049.1 GCA_022711315.1 bacterium
GCGCCGATGTCGGCGAGGCGCGAACTTTCGTCCATGACCCGCACCGGCGAGGTTATCGCGCCGATGAGCCCCCCCTCCTTGGCGTCGAAGAGCGTTGCGGTGACCTTCATGCTGTCGGGGTAGGTGTGGATCCCGATGCCGATGAACAGGTCGGTCACATCGGCCGCCTCGGTCTTGACGAGCAGGAGCGTGTCGAAGGCGAGCGTCTCGGTGAATACATCGAGCAGGTCCTTGAGTACCGGCGCGGCGCGGTTAGCCATCGCCTCCCTGAGGGCCTCCTCGACATAGGCATCGACCCCCTCGGGAACCTTCGGGACGATCTTGGGCGACCCGACCTCGCTCACGATGCCGGCGTTGAACGCGGCTATCTCCTTTTTCTTTTCGAGGTGCGTCATCACCACGGTCAGGATGTCGCGCCCCTGCATTTCCACCTGCCGGGCGACGACAATGTCCTTCCCGGGGATGGATGAACATCCGATCGTAGTGGATAAAATGATTAGGATTGTCAGTAACTTGGCTCGTTTCATCCGTCCGCCTCCTCATGGTCAGGTCATCGGATCGGTGCCGCGCCCTCGAACGCGTACAGACTTGGGCATTATCGCTCTTTCGGGCGGGCAAGGCAAACTTTTTTTTGAGAAAAAGAGCGTCCCCCCTCGTGATACTCCTTCTCCCTATCGAGGGAGAAGGTCGGGATGAGGGTTTTCATGACACCCTCACCTCGGATCCTCTCCCTCCACAGGGCGAGGAAGTATAAGGTTATGACTTATTATATCGGGCAGGCGTCGTCCAGCTTCTCGACCGGGTAGCCCAGTTTCTCCCACGCGGGGAACCCCTCCTTGAACCAGAACAGCAGTTTGGGGTCGATGCCCCACGACCGGGCCGCCTCCACCGCGTTCTTCGCGCGGTCGTGACCGCCGCAGTAGAACACCAGTTTTTTCCCGGCGTAGGGCGCGAGCGACTCCTTGGTCAGCCGGTTATCGGGGGCGCCGGGGGCGAGGTAGGTCAGGTTCACCGCGCCCGGAATGCGGCCGGCGCAGAACTTCGGGTCGGGCCGGTTGTCTATGAACACCACATCGGCCTTGCCGTGATATTTCTCCTTCGCCTCCTGCGCCGTGATGACGGTGGGGCCGGGCGCCGGTTTCTTATCGGCGGCGGCGAGTAGAGCGGCGCACAGGATGGCGGTCAGGAACACCAGCGATCGGTTCATCGAAACACCTCCGTATGATCTGCGTCCCCTTGTCAAGGGGGATTGAGGGGGTTTTGCGTTTCCCGGTGCGGGAAAACCCTCCCTGCCCTCCCTTGACAGGGCGGAATATCGGTTCGTTTTCCGTATCACAGTCCCAGTACCTTCTTCATCTTCTCGGGGTCGGCCGAGAACACCACCGTCAGGTCCATCCCCTTGGGGAGCGACGCGCCGGGGCGGTCGATGTTCACGAGACACAGTTTCGACCGCTTGAATATCATGCCGCCCGCCACGGTGAACGGGGTCCCGAAATCCTGCGGGTCCCGTTTCTTGTCCTGCAGGAGCCCGCGCTCCGGCTTGTCGGCGAACCCTTTCAGGTCGAAATCCACCCACTTGTTGTCGAGGTCCTCGACCCGCTCGATGACGAGCAGTCTGGTGACCGGCACCACCCCCATGCCGTCGCCGGCGGTCAGTTTGGCGTGGAGCACCGTGGCCTCGTACTCGAGGAGGTCGAGCGTCTTTTTGAGTTCGGCGGTCTCCTCCGGTTTCAGGTCGCCGCGGACAAAGACGAGCGGGCTCGTTCCCTTGAGGGTCGGCACGATGGTCTTCAGCCACTCCTTCTGCCCCGCGTCGAAAAGGAAGGCGACGCGCATCCCCTTCGCGAGCACGGCGGGGATAAGGTCCTGTGTCGCCCGTTCGATGTAGACATACTTTAGGGCCTGCGGCGGCTCCTTCGCTACCTTGTCGGCGGCGGCGAGCAGAGCGGCGCACAGGATGAGGGTCAGGAACACCAGCGATCGTTTCATCGGAACACCTCCTTGCAACTCCTTCTCCCTGTCGAGGGAGAAGGGCGGGATGAGGGTCTGCGAAAACACCCTCACCTCGGGTCCTCTCCCTACACAGGGCGAGGAAGACATTATGCGGTTACGGTTCACGCCTTTTTCCCCCATCTACCCCTTCCCGGCGGCGGCGTACACGGCGGCGAGCAGTTCGTCGGGCCGTCGCGTGCCGAGGAATATCCGCTTGCCGCTGGTCAGCGTGACGGCGAGCGCGCGGTCGCCGCCGAGCGTGTAGCAGATCCCCTTGTGTTTTCCCCAGAACCGGTAGCGTTTGCCCCAGCCGCCGAAGTCGCGGAGCGCGCTGTAGTCGACGAGTTCGACCTGCGCGATATCGGCGAAGGCGATGCGGCGGAAACCGAATTCGACGGGGCCGAGCCGGTAGTGGATGCCGTCGTCGCGCACCTCGATGAACAGGCGCGTGAGCAGGAGGAACAGCAGGGAGATGAGCCCGGCGACACCGATGACGATGAACGGCGCGACGGGGGCCCCCAAGGAGGGGCGCCGGAGATATTCGTAAAGGATGGCGGCGAAGGCGCCGGCCTCGGCGAGGGTGAGGAGGAAGAGTGTGGCGGCGAGGATCGGGCCGCTGAGCCCCTGCGTTTCGGTGTAGTGGGTCATGGCGGCCATGTCTAGCCCCGTATCATGATGAGGAGCATCTTGAACCGCTCGACGGCGCGCAGGGCGTGGGGTTTGTGGGCGGGCATGATGATGAACTCCCCCTGCGTCACGCGGTGGGGCTGTCCCTCGATCAGTATCTCGGCGGTCCCGTCGGTGATGTAGACCATCGCGTCGAAGGGGGCGACATGTTCGCTGAGTCCCTCGCCTTTGTCGAAGGCGAAGAGGGTGACGGTGCCGATGTCGCGTTTGATGACGGTGCGGCTGACCACCGCGCCGGCGGCGTACTCGACGAGCGTGTTGGCGTTCAGCGTTCTGGCGAGAAGTTCCGCGGCCGTCGGGCCGGCTTGCGTTTTCTGTTCCATCGGGTCTCCTCCGTTATTTCAATTCACCTGTTCTATTTCTCGCATCGGCCCTCGAGTTGGCACCGTTCGCGCGTGTCCTTTAGGTTGTTCTCGTTCTTGAGCGCCGCTTCGAGCCCTTTTTTCACGCAGTCGTCGTAGGCGGCGGTCCAGCCGGGATCGGTGCTCTTTTTCCCCTGTTTGTCGAGCCACATGTTGCAGGAGAACTGGACCGCGGGGCGCGTCATGTCCTCGATGCACTGCTTGCATGGGCCTTTTTCGCCGGAGCAGGAGATGGCCATCAAAACGACCAGCAATACCAAGATGTTCGGCATGTTCATTCTTTCCCTCCTATTTCGCGCATCGGAACCCGTAGGCGGCGCCGATGCGGTACGGTTCGCGTCTGTGGCGATAGGCGGCGCGCAGGGTGCCGTCGCCGCTGCTGAGATAAGAACCGCCGCGCAGTCCCCGATAATCTCCCGTATCGGGGCCGGTCGGGTCGGTCGCCGGAGAAACGGCATAATAACTGTCGCCGTACCGGTCGTGCACCCATTCCCACACATTGCCCGCCATGTCGTAGGTCCCCTGTGGGCCGGCGCCCGCCGCTTTACTGCCCACCGGCATCGTGCCGCCGCTCCCGCAGCCGTCGCCGCGCGCCCCGTCGTACATCACCGCATGATCGCAGTCGGCCGCCGTTTCGCCCCACGGATAGGTGCGGCCGTCGGTGCCGCGCGCCGCTTTTTCCCACTCGGCCTCGGTCGGTAACCGTTTGCCGACCCACGCGCAGTATGCTGTTGCTCCGTACCAACTGACGCAGTTCGCCGGATGCTGTTCCTTTCCGGCGGCGTTCAGGTCACAGCCATCGTCAGTGTCGTAATGCGGTTCATCGGGCGTATCGTTGTTGCAGATACCCGCCGCGATGCACTTCCCGTACTGTTCGACCGTCACCTCGTGGATGTCTATCCAATAGGCCGACAGCGTAACGGCATGATACGGCGTCTCGGGGGTGTTGCAGAGGGTGTCAAGGGCTTCATTACAGCCCATCATGAAGGAACCGGCTGGAATAGCGACCATCGGGCCCGACGGCGGGGGCTCGTCCGCGTCGGAAAGAAGATCGTCCTCTTCCTCTTCCACATCGTCGATATCGGGCATCGCCGTATCGTCGAGATCGTCGCTCCGGTCGGTCTGCGTATCGTCCACCTCTACGGCGTTGTCGGCCTCGGTGACGGCATCGGCGTCGGCGACGGCATCGGCATCAGCATCGGAGGTCGGTGTCAGGTCGAGATCGAATGCAGGGTATTCATGGTCCTTTTTTTCGGCACAGCCGATCAGCGCCAGAACGACCAGCAATACCATCATGTAGGGGCGCGCCAACGGCACGCCCGTATTCCTGTAGGGGCGCAATTCATTGCGCCCGGGGCCGGGGCGGGTGCCGGAGAGGGCGCGATGAATCGCGCCCCTACGAAGGCATACGGCGTATTTAAGAAGGGGAGGGGTCATGGGGTGTTTTTTTATACTCCTCTAAGACGGTCATGCCGGAAATGAGCAAGGTATAAAGTTGTTGGAAGAAATCTTTATCCAACAATGCTGTTAAAATTAGCTCCAAAGCATTAGCGGTATTACTTGGACTAGAAACTCTTTCTGATGGATGTGGTTTTTTACCTTTGGGTTTCTCATACTCCATGTGTTTGAATGAAAGGACATCTCTATACACTTCTCTAATTTCTAAAACATTGGTCAAGAATCCATCTTCTCTTTCTATCTTATAATAGTATTTTATCCTGTCCCGTAACGCATCAACTCTTACATTGGCATCGTTGAGGTGAAAGCAAAGCTCCCATTTCCTGAAATCATCGTGAGTCCGATCTCGGCTTATGACTGCACTTATTAACTCAGATGAATACTTGTATCTCACATTGTCCAAGTCGTCCCAATACTTCTCTTCTATTTCTTCAAGCGCGTCTTGTGCACCACAGGCACAAGCGATATAAGGGAAAAGTTTCTCGTCTTGCTGGGCCTTTTCAGCAAGTTTTCTCAAAAGCATCTTGATATGGTGCAACTGCTTATCTTTCACAGAGCGTTTCTCACGCATCTTACATAGTTCGCATTTTCCTTACCATTGTAATATACGCGACCGCTTGTGCCAAAATCTATGCGATATGCCACACTAGTAGAAGTTTTATGTGTTGATGATGTCCAGAAGTTATAAGAAGGCATTTCTGGAAAATCACTTGCGGGGTCGTGAATCGCATCATTGAGTAGTGTCGCCAATTCATTGATGTTGGGAAGACGCCAATCATCATAACCCGCATAGGTTGATTCTTCGCAATAATTCAAGGCGTCTTTCCAAATAAGGGGGTCGCTGTATTCTTTAGTCCATATAAGCCCCGTCACGATATCAATCACGACAACCTTTTCCGCAATAGTGTTTTCTGTAAAATTGCTGTTGTTCAATGTCGCGCTACCTCTCGTGCATCGAACATACTCTGCGCTGGTTTTGTTGACTTGATTATTGTCCATATACCCTGCAAAGAAACTCACGCGCCAAGCGTAATTGTTATCAAGAACATTCGAAGAAGAGCTCCAGTGTGCATCTCCTACGGTGTAAGGAAATGTGTCTTGATCTATCGAAGGCATAAAATACCCGTAGTTTAAAAGAGTAGCCAGTTCTTTCCGTGTTGGTAATCGCCAATCTTCCTGATCTGCATAAGTCAGATTATTGCAATAATCCACAGCTTCTTGCCAAGTACATCTTTTACCCGTGTCACCGGAGCAGCCAGCGTAAGTCACTGGAAGAGTCCTTTGCCAGATCAGGCCCGTATTATTGTCCGTGACCACATCAGTGCCGCTAAGACCTGTTATCGTGTAATTTTGAGGTATGCAAAGATCGAGCAAGGCATATTGGGGGTCTTGCCCGTAAAAATCGGATCCTTCCGCTTGGCAAGCCATTTCAACAGTATCGCTATAGCACTTCGTCTGTCCCGTGCAAAGCACGCCACTCTGCGTTATTGAGTCCTCATCCGGCACCACATCAGCCTCCGACTCGTCTTCGTCTGACAAGTCCGGCACCAAGTCGTCTTCCACTTCGGTTTCCGTGAGCAGATCAGCCTCCGCCTCCACCACATCCTCGTCCGCCACTACCGCGTCATCCACTACCGGGTATTCAAAATCGCCCGGATCTGTGACGCAGCAATCCTCATCGTCCGATGTTCCCTTGTCGATGATGTCGATCTCGGCCGCGCCGTCCTCGTCCGACACCTCATCCGCATCGAGCGCATTGAGCGCCTCGACCAATTCCCCGATATCGACCTTCGCCGGATGGTTGCACCCGAAGAGGGAGAACAGGGTGATGACCGCCATGAGATATAATACCTCACCCGGCTTCGCCACCCTCTCCTTGAAAAAGGCGAGGGCGCATCCGAACCACTCCTTCTCCTTTTTCAAGGAGAAGGTCGGGATGAGGTCATTATGGTGTTTTCTCATATCCTTCCCCATCAGAACCTCCCTCCAAACCCGAGATATACCCCCTCCGGCGTCACCGCCGCGGTGACCTGCGGCGCCTCCTCGGTGATGCACATGAGTATGATGCCGGTGGCCACCGCCGCGCCCCCCGCGGCAAAGAGCGCGATGCCGGTGTATTCGAGCGCCTCGGCGTCGCCGTACATCTTATCGGCGCGGCTCTGGTACGCCGCGACATCGAACGATGGCTTCACCATCTCCTGCGCGACCGTGGCGGGCGAGGTGAAGTCCTGATAGTCGTCGAACTTCTCCATGGCCGCGACCGCGAGCCCCGCCGCGATGCCGGTCACCACGATGCCCGACGCGAGCACCCACGCCCCCGGTTCGAGGTAGGGGCGGACGGGCGGCAACTCCTTTTTGTCGGCGAACTGCTTCGACTTCGCGCTCCCCTCGGCGGCGACCGCGTCGAGTTCGCTCCGGAGCGTGGCGCGGAATTCGTCGGTATGACTCTCGCGGAGGTTGAGCGCGGTCTCGAACTTGTCGTCGTCGCTTATCCGCACGACGAGTTGCTTCGAGCAGAGCGGCACGGTGAAACTGCCGGGGGCGTTGCCGACCTTCTCGCCGTCCACGAGGACGGGGGCGGCGACCGCGTTGCCGGCCTTATCCTCGGAAATGACCGATATCCCCGCAGTGCGCGGGGCGGGGGCTATCTGAACGGTGCGCTCCTCGCCGCGCTGGAGCGCGAGTTCGAGCCCTTTCTGCAGGTGGCACGGGGAATTTATCATGACGCGGTGGAGCCCGGGGGGCATCCGCATCTTGACCGGCGACACCCCGGCGGGGCGGCGGTCTATTTCGACCGTGAGGCCGGCGGGGATGGTGGTGACGGTGAGCAGGGCGAAGTCGGGCTTGAGATCGCGCGCGACGGTCGCGGGGGCGTCGACGGTGATGTCCTCGGCGTGGGCGAGGTAGTGGGGGGCCTGCAGGAGTATGGCGTGTTTCCCCTTCACGATGTTCTTGCGGCACGGGAGCGCGCTACAGAGCAGTTTGCCGTCCACCGTGACGGTGGCGCCCGGCGCGGCGCTCGTGAACTCGACGATGACCAGTTCCTGCCCGGCGGCGCGCCAGTCGCGCTCCTCGGCGAGCGTCTTTTCGGCA
Source organism: bacterium (assembly GCA_022711315.1). Classification (GTDB taxonomy): domain Bacteria; phylum UBP6; class UBA1177; order UBA1177; family JAKLFG01; genus JAKLFG01. Next base: position 7,593 of record JAKLFG010000049.1, read on the forward strand.
AAGCCGGTCGCCGCTATCTGCGGGACGAGCGCGTCTATCGCGGCGCGCAGGCCGGTCTCGGAGCCGTCGAACGGCGCGGTGGCGCCGCGGTCGGCCGCGACCTTCGCGAGATCGGTGAGACTCATCGAGAGCGTGTGTTCCCCGCCGAAGAAGGTGACGCGGGTCTCCAGCATGGTGTCGGCGGCGAGCCGCTGGGCCAGCTGTATGTTGCAGGTCTTGTCGTAACATGCCTGATGGCTTTCCTTGCGCAGGGTGAGCGCCGCCTCCTTCTGGCGGTCGCGCGCGATGACGATGAAGGCGTTGGCGGCGACCACGCGGTCCCAGAGGTACTGCGTCGCCCCGTCGAGCGCCGCCGCGTCGATGGTCTTGGAGTCGTCGATGAGGTCGATGACGGCGACCTTCTTCTTCTTCGCCTCCTCGGCCGCGAGCAGGGCGGGCAGAAGAAGCATCAGCAGGACGATGATCGCGGTCCGCATAATTTCCCCTCACTCGGATGAACAACGATGTCCCATGATAGCGAAAGGGGAGGGGAAAGACAAGAAAAGAACGCCCCGCTGAACACCCTCATCCCAACCTTCTCCCTCCACAGGGAGAAGGGGTAAACGGACTTCCTCGCCCTGTCGAGGGAGAGGACAGAGGTGAGGGTTTCTTTTAGCGTATCTTGTTCAGCGACAGCACCGCCGCGCCGTAGCAGGCGAGTGTCGCGACGGCGACGAGCGGGAAGCCGCCCGCGAGCATCAGCAGGTAGAACAGCACGAGCCCGAGCGACGCGCCGATGGTGTCGGTCGCGTAGTGGCGCGCGGCGTGTTCGCTCTGCGCCCGCGCAAGGCCGGTCGGAAAGAGCGTCCCCATGAAGAAGGCGGCGGGGGCGAGCGCGGCGATGAGGTAGAGCGCCTTTGCGGCGAAGGGCCACGAAAGCGGCGCGTACCGCAGGAGCGCGATCATGAGCGGTAGGGTCAGCGCGAGCCCTATGGTCCGCGCCCGGTCGGGGAGCCGGTCGTGGACGAGCGTCCCGGCCGCGCCGCCGAGCACGAGCGTGCCGAGCAGTATCGACGATGTCTCGAGATAGCCGCCGAGGTAGGCGCGCATCCCGTTGATGATGTGCAGTTCGGCGAGCATGAAAGCGACGCCGAGCGCCGAGAAGAAGAGCGCCTCGTTGCGGCGCGCCGCGGTGGAGACGACGACCGTGCCGGTCGCGAGGAGCAGGAAGAGGAGCGCGAAGAAGGGGACCGCCTGCTCCCAGCCCTTGAAATAGAGGAGCGGCCGGTCGTCGGTGATGGGGTCGAGCCCGAACGAACTTTTGCGCGCCAGATCGCTCGACCCGACCGGGCGGAGACGGAGCGCCGGGTCGCCGAGTATCGTTTCCCACGCGGCGATCCGGTCGGCGGAGGGGGAGGCGAGGATGAAATCGAAATTCATTTGGATGGAGCGGATCACCTCTATCTCGCCCTCGAACAGCCGCCAGTGGACGCCGTCGGGGAGCGCGTTGATGAATTTCGGGGCCGGTATCAGTTCCTTGGTGACCATGATGAGGAGCAGGCCGTCGGGCCTCAGCCGCGAAAGCGCCGTCGCGATGCCCTCCTTGGTGTAGAGGTAGTTCTCCATGCTCACGAAACTGTGCGGTATCGCGGTGTAACTGAGGTCGGCCGCCTCGAGGATGACCGCGTCGAACCGGTCGTCCGATCCGTCGAGGAAGGCGCGGCCGTCGCCCGCGTGGGCCTTTTTCACGGTGTTGTAGATGTTGCGGTTGTACCGGGCGAGCGGCCCTTTCATCGCCGCGACCACCCCCGGGTCGAGTTCGACCGCCGTTATCGAGGCGGCGTTCGTCAGGGACAGCAGGCCGTAGCCGCCGCCCGACCCGATGACGAGCACCTCGCCCGTTATCCTGCCGTACAGCGCGCGGCGCACCGCGAGATCGCCCGCCGGGTCGCCGACCGCCCACTGCTGGGTGCGGTTGTACAGCCCCGCGAGCCGCCCGTCGCTCATCTCGTAGAAATCGAGCCGCGCATAGGGCGACCAGACCCCGTGCACGAAACGGCCCGGCGCCGTTTCCCAGAGATGCGGGTCGCGGGCGAAGAGCCGGAAGGCCGGTCCTTCAAGGTCGGCGGCGGGCACAAGGAGGATGGCGGCCAGTAGCGCCGCGTGGACCCACGCCGGGCGGCCCCGCAGGAGCGGCAGGAGGATGAGAAGCGTCGTCGCGAGGAATATGTTCCACACGCCGAGCGCGGTGAACAGGTACACCGACAGCAGGTAGCCCGCGAAAAAGGCGAGCGCCGACAGGGCGATGAGGTGCTTGAGCCGCCCCGGCGCGGCGACCGCCGTCTCGTGGTAGGCGATGCCCGACAGCGCGCCGGCGGTGAAGAGGGCGGGGGCGGTGAGCAGGATCGCGGCGGCGACCGGGTTGCCCGCGAGGAACGGGACGCGGTCGGCGAGATTCATCGCGGCGGCCGAGAGCGGGAACAGGAGGAACAGGAGCCCGGTGAGCGGCCGGTGCCGGTCGCGCCAGCGGCGCGACAGGAGCGCTCCGAGCCCGGTGAAGAATATCGCGAGCGACGATATGAGCGATATCGCGAAGAGCATGTGGAACGGGAACACATAGGCGAGGAACCGTATCGATACCGCCTGATAGACCGCGCCGGCGCCCGAAACGACCACAGCGAGCAGTAACCAGTAGCGGGGGGTCGCGGGGGCGGCGGTGTCGTTCGTCATGGCGTCACATACAGTCTTTTTCGGTGCAGAGGCCGTCGGCATTGAGATCCTCGATCGCCGGGTCGCACAGCCCGTTCTGGTTCGCGTCCCAGCACCGGACGATGTCGGCGAGGTCGAGCCCGGCGGTGTAGGCGTAGGACACATACTGCGAGAAACCGTACACATAGAGCCCGACCGGCTTCGAGGCCGACAGGATATGGGCGCCGTCGGTGGTGTCTATGTGATAACGGTACCACGCGGTGCCCGGTATCTGGACGGCGTTCGCCGGGTTGAGCGGCGTTTCGTCGAGCATGATCGAGGTCTCGACCGGTGCCACCACGGTGATCCGGTCGTAATCGTAGTTGGGGGCGACGAGGAAGGTGTAGTTGGTGCGGAACTGGTCGCTGGGGGCGAGGAACATCATCGCCGGGTCGCCGGTCGTCGCGCCGGCGTCCTGCGACGCGAGCACCTGCGCCACCATGATCGGTTTATCGGCGCTCGCGGTGAAGTCGGCGGTGGTCGCGATATCGTGGAATTCGCCCGCGTCGAGCGTCACGGAGCCCGATATGCCGCCGGACCACGAGACGCTGGTGCCGTTCACCGAGGCGAGGATGCGGAAATAGTCCGATTCGGTGTTGCGCGGCTTGGTGCGGACCGCGACATAATCGCGGCCCCACGAACGGAGCGGGAACACCTGATGTTCGAGATGGTCGCAGGCGTATTTGTCGGCGGGGACATCGGTGCATTTGTGGCCGCCGAAGACCGCCACCCTCTTGTCGGCTTCCACCAGACTGCCGGTGAGGTCCACGCCGTAGGTGTAGGCGGTGCCGCTTACCACGGATGAGTTGAGCGTCAGTATCTGGTAGCGGGAAAGGGTGTACTGCACCGTTTCTCCCGCCGTATGCGCCTCGAAGCCGGTGCCGGGGGCCGAGTCGCCGCGGTAGGTGACCGTCACCGTCGTGGTGCCCGGCTCGGCGGCGACGACGGAGATGAAGCCGGGATAGGCGGCGCTCGTATAATACCAGGTCGGCCAACTCATCGCATAGTAGCGTTGACCGAGCGCACCCGTGGGGAGAAGGAGCGACGCGTCGTTGGTGTAGGTGAGCACATTGCCGTACGGGTTCATCTGGGTCGCGGTGACCGGTCGCGAAGATACGATGCGGAACGCCTTGTCCGATATGCCGGGGGCGGTGATGTGACGGGTGGTATCGAAGGTGGTCGAGCCGACGCCGTATGCCGCCACGGTGAACTGGGCGAGTTGCGTGTCGCCCGAACCGTATACCGTCACCGTCACCTCGGTGTCGTTGGGGTTGGCGACCACGACGGCGTAGTTGTTGGGGCTTTCATTCTGCAGGAAGGCGCCCCAGTATTCACAGCCGACATAACTTTCCTTCGCCTCGGCGGTCTCGCACTCGGTCAGGCAGCCGCGCCCCTCGACGCAGGTCTCAAGCGCCCCGCAGGGGTCGTCGTCGTGCAGCGAGCAGGTGCCGCCGCTGCAGTGGTCGGCGCCGTTGCAGAACAACATGTCGTCGCAGGGGTCACCGGGGGCGGCGACCGTGTCTTCGGGGCAGTCGGGGTCGTTGCCCGCGCAGGTCTCGGGGATGTCGCACTCGAGGTCGACCGCCGGGCGGCAGAGCGTGCCCGAAAGGTAATGACAGCCGTCACAGCAGGCGCCGGTCGAGCAGACGCAGGTGTCGACATCGGCGTCGGGTATCGTCGTGTCGTCGGTCATCGGCGTGTCGGTGTCGCCGGTCGCACCGTCGTCGGTGAGTGGCGTATCGGCATCATCGGTCGCGCCATCGGTCGCGTCATCGGTCGTGTCGTCGGTCGTGTCGTCGGTCGTGTCGTCGGCCTGATCGGGCCCGACCGCATCGTCGTCGCCCGTCGCGCCGTCCTCGCCGTCGGGGGAGGGGAGGTCATGGTCGCCGGGGCCGACGCCGTCGCCTTCGACCGGTACGGCATCGTCGCTTTGCGGTTCACCATCGCCGGTATCGTCGTTCTGGAGCGGGTCGTCGCCCGTCGCGTCGTCCTCGTCCGCGGCGGTGGTCGTGTCGTTGTCGCCCGGTGCGGCGTCACGGGGGATAATGGTCGCGTTATCGCATCCGGCAAGGAACAGCAGGATGGTCGCGGCGAGAAACGAAAGAGGGCGCATGCTCATGGGGACACTCCACCGGAACACCGTAAAGTTGAAAAGATACTACACCGAACGGGCGGGAATATCAAAAAATCAGGGCAGTATCCTGAATCGCTCCACATAGACCACTTCGCACGCTCCGTCGCCGGTGTCGGTGCGGGTCGTCGAACTCGACCAGTTGAAGCCGTCGGCGCGGTCGGCCCGCGCAAGGTAGCCGGAGAACTCGACGATGTCGCCCTTCTCCGCCTCCTTGATGCGCCGCTCTATCGCCTTGGTGGCCGGGATGAGGTGCATATTGGCGCTCGAGGCGATGATCTCATCCTTCGGTATCGGGTAGTCGCTTTCTTTCGACTCCCAGCGATAGAAACGGACCGACTGCGATATCTTCAGTTTATCCAGCACCGCGCTGTCGGACATCTTCCCCCAGCCGAGCGCGAGATCGACCGGCACGAGCCCGGAGCCGCGGTCTATCCAGTAGCGTTCGGCCGACAGGACGCGCGCCTTCAGCGAGAACTTCGCGAGCCCGGTGATGGTGTATTCGCCGTGGTCGATGACCGGCTTGGCCGTCAGGTCCTCCTGCACCGGTACATCGGGCGCGAGGATGCCGGGGGCGTGCTCTTTGCCGTTGGAGGGCCAGAAGTACCAGCCGAGAACGACGCATGCTAGTAATATAAAGGTGGTGCGAAGGGAGCCGGTCACGGAAGCACTTCCCAATGACCACCTTTTTGTGGCCCGACATACCGTAAGCGGCCTTCTCTCACCAACTTGGCGCTGGCGCGTTCGACCGCACTTAACGACTTGCCGATCTCGCGGGCGACTTCGGCTAGTGTCATGGCGGGATTCTCTTGCAGTAGCTGAAGGATTTTCACCGGCGTTTTCACCGGCGTTTTCACCGGCGTTTTTCTACCCGCCTTCCCCGATGGTTCTCCCTCGCTCCGGGCTCTTTTCAAATGTTCCGGATCGGCTTGGAAGGTAAGCATCAGGCCGGACATACTGTAATCGTATTCGGGTGGCTTGATGCCGTGTACGCGACATTCCTGTTCGATCTTCTCGATACCGCGTCCCCACGACTCAATAAATCCGGCCCGGAAAAAGGCTCCGGCAATGAGCGGGTTATAAGGGTTCGACGGGTGTTTGCCTAAGAGTCGTTGTAGCGTCCAGTCCTCGGGCAATTGTCCGGGGTTCCAAAGCACGATCCGATCTTCATAGACACTGAGTTGAATGGGAACACCATGACTGTAATCTTTATGCACCACCGCATTGAGGATCGCTTCACGCAGGGCCGGACGGGGGAACAGGAACTCTTCCACGCGCTGGATCCCTTCGTACCGGATGTGGGCCTTCAGATACTTGGAAAAAAGCAGGTCCAGCGTTTTATCAACCTGCGCGAACAGATTGCCATGGATCTCGTCCTGATAGCGGAGATCGTCGTTGGTCACGAAAAAGCCGATCTTGATATAAGACCCGCCGACGAATTTCTCGGTATTCTCATTGAACAGAAGAGTCGCGGCCCGCTTGAGGTAGTTTCCTTCGGTGAGTTGCAGGTTCTCGAGAAGCGAAATGTCGCTGTCCCGCAGAATCTCTTCGCTCATGCGTCCGCCTTTGGCCGCCTTTGCTTTGAACAACTGAAACGCGGCTTGACTGCAATCGGTCAGAGAGAATCCGGGGACCGGTACGCCGTCCCATCGTTTCCCGTGTTTGCGCAGGAGAAATCTGTCCAAGGCGGCCCCTTTGAGTTCCTGTTTGGTGCTGCCGCTACGGTAGTGATATTCTCCCTTGTAGCTGACCGGGTAGGGATGCGGTTCAACCACCACTTCCAGATATTCCTTCCCGGCAGTTCTCTTGAGGTTCACATCGACCATGATGCCGAGTATGTCGCGTACTTTGTTGGGTATGTCTTCCAGAAGTTTCTTTGCGTTGGCCACACCCACAACGGCGCCGCGATCATTCTTGCCGATCACCAGCGTGCCGCCTTCGGCATTGGCGAAACCGGATATCCACTTCAGACACTCATCGCGCCACGATTCTTTCCACTCGATGAACTGGTTCTCTTTCATCTTGGTCGCTTCCTCTCGCTACCCCGCCACAAATCATGCAAAAGGTATATTGCGGGAAGAATAAGTCAAGAATGCAAGGTAGTGCATAGGTTATTGTTCATGCGGGACGGTGTTCACACTCCCAGCCACGAGATGTCGCCGATGCGGGCGGTGACCAGCGTCACGATGTCGCGGATGAGCGCGATGCGATTCCCGCGCACCGCCGGGTCCTCATCCATCACCAGCACCTTGTCAAAGAAGCGGTCGATGAGCGGCTTGAGCGAGATGATCGCGTGGGCCGCCGTGAGATCGTCCTTCGTATGTTCGACCTCTTTTTTCACCTTCGCGAGCGCCGCGAAGAGTTCTTTCTCCTCGGCCGCCGTCAGTTTCTTCTCGTCGATATGCGTCCCTTCGCCCTCCTTCGCGTTCTTGAGGATGTTGCCCGATCGTTTGAAGAGTTGCGCCATCTCGAGGATGTCCCTCTCCTCGACCAGTTTCGCGATGGTGTCGGCGCGCCGTTTCACCTCGGCCGGTATGCGGTACCCCGCCTCGACCGCCGATTTCACCACCGGCGTCTCGTAGGGGAATATCGCGTAGTAGCGCTGTTTCATGAAGTCGGCGAGATCGGCTGCATCGAGTTTCAGTTTCGCGTTGTGCGCCGTGACAAGCCCGGCGGCATGGGCGAAAAGTTCCTCGAGGTCGAGCGCGATGCCGCGTTCGGCCGCTATCTGGAGCAGGCCGATGGCATTGCGCCGTATCGCGAATTTGTCCTTGGCGCCGGTCGGTTTCATCCCCGCCATGAAGCCGCCGACTATCGTGTCGGTCTTGTCGGCCAGCGCGAGGACCGCCCCCATGACGGTGGCGGGGAGCCGGTCGCCCGAGAAGCGCGGCAGGTAGTGTTCTTCCAGCGCCTGCGCCGTCACCGCGTCATACCCCGCGTTCGCGGCGTAGTAGCGGCCCATCGTCCCCTGCAGTTCGGGGAACTCGAAGACGACGCCGGTGATGAGGTCGTTCTTTATCAGGAGCGCCGCCTGCGTCATTGCGTTGGCGTCGGGCGGCTTCACGCCGAAATACTTGGTCGCGATGAACTTCGCCAGTTCTGCCGTGCGCCCCGCCTTGTCGCGGTAGGAGCCGAGTTCCTTCTGGAACAGCATGCCGGCGAGTTTGTCGGTGAGTCCCTTGAAATCCTTCTTGCGGTCGTCGTAGTAGTAGAACGCGGCGTCCGCCATACGCGCCGCGACCACTTTCTCGCACCCTTTCACGACCACCTTCGGGTCGGTCGGGGCATTGTTGAGGAACGATATGAACTGCGGCAGGAGTTCGTGCCGGTCGGCGCGATAGATGGTGAAGTAACGCTGATTCTCCTTGAGGACGAGCGTGATGAGTTCGGGCGGCAGATCGGCGTATTTCGCCGGAATGGCGCCGACGACCGCGACGGGGAATTCGGTCATGTTGGCGACCTCTTCGACCAGTTCCTCGTCGACGCCGTCGTTCCCTTTGAGGTCGCGGGCGATCCGCTGGACCTCGGCGCGGATGAGCGCCACCCGTTTTTCATGCTCGACGATGACCGACGCTTTTTTAAGCGACTCGGCGTAGGTGCCGAAGGTGACCGGTACCGCGCCGGGCGCCATGAAGCGGTGGCCGAACGAATTCTTCGCGTAGGCGATGCCGTGGAACGACCGCTCCACCGGCTTATCGTCGATGAGGCAGAGGAGCCAGCGGATCGGCCGCGCGAACTGCAGGTCGCCGTCGCCCCAGCGCATGCTCTTCGGGAAGGGCATGGTGTTCAGGAGCGTCTCCAGCGTCTCGACGATGATGTCGTTCACGGGACGGCCCGGCTCGACATGCCAACCGGTGATGAGTTCCCCCTTGCCGTCGGCCGACTGCTCGAAGGTGTATTCGGTGAGGTGGTATTTCTTGAGGAATGCCTCGCCCGCCTTGCCCAGTTTACCGTCGGCGGTCAGCGCCACCTTCTTGGGCGCCCCCTGCACCTTTTCGCGCAGTTCGGGCTGGATCGCCGGAAAACCGCCCAGTTTCAGTGCGATGCGGGAGCAGGTGCTGAATACTTCCACCGACGTCGGGGTGATGCGCGCCGCGGTCATCTTCTCGACCATCTGCGACCGTAGGTGTTCGGCCGCCGGGCGGATGAATGACGGGGGGAATTCCTCGAAACCGATCTCGAAGAGCAGGTCAGACATAACTACCTCGTATGAGACATAGGTTTTAAACCCCCTGCACGCCCCCCTTGACAAGGGGGCGGTTGGAACGGAGCATTCTGATGCGGATGATGATGAGTACCGTCGCGACGGTGATCGCTATCCACTGCGAGGTGGAGAACAGCCAGAGCCCGCCGCGCCGGTCGATGCGCAGGAACTCGATGCAGAACCGGGCGATGGCGTGGAACATCAGCGCATGCCACGCGTAGTAGCCGGTCCACAACTGTTTCGCCTTCGGGAGTTTCACGAGCAGAAATATCAGTATCGAGCCGCTCGTGCAGACCTCGATGAGCTGGGTCGGTATCAGCGGCGGGGTCGCCAACGCGGAGGACTCGAGGAGCCCATCCCGGTAGAGCCCGCTCGCGGCGGCCGAACGGCCGGGGAACACGAGCCCGAAGGTGTCGCTTATCGCGCCGTAACAGCACCCCTGCAGGAAACAGCCGATCCGGCCGACCGCCGATATCTCGTAGAAGACGAACACGATGATGTCGTAGGTGCGGAGAATGTTGAGTTTCCGGTCCTTCCGGAACAGGAACCAGCCGAACAGGGTGCCGGCCGCCATCGCGGTGAGGATGCCGCCGTAGAACACCTGCCCGCCTTTCCAGGGGTAGAGGAACTCCTGCCGCAGGAACTCGAGGAACCCGGCGGTGCGGATGACATCGAGGAAGCGGGAGAGTTGTTCATCGAACAGGATGTGGAACAGTTTCGACCCGCAGATGCCCGCATAGAACATCAACGAGAGGTTGAGGAACATCTTCCAGCGCTCTATGACGATGTGGCGCGTGACGAGGTAGACGAGCGGATAGGCGAGAAAAAGCGTCAGGAACTCGAACACGGTGTAGGAATTCCAGCCCCGTATGCCCACCAGGTCCCAGAGCGGCTGGAAGAGTCTCGGATCCATCGTCGCCTCGCGTCGTCGTTCCCCCGATGATAGGTGTTCGGGCGGTGAAGTCAAGCGGAGCGGTCTTTCTCTTGCAATCGGCCGCCGCCGCGTTATACTCGGTCCCGTTCATTATCCATGCCGATGAGGTGAGCGATGCTTCTGAAGGGGAAACCGGCGGCCGACGCGATCATCGCCGGCCTGGCCTCCCGCGGCCTGCCGAAACTGAGACTCGCTGTGTTCCACCCCGTGGGCGACGCGTCCGCCGAAAGTTACCTCAAAGCGAAGGAAAAGGCGCTCGCGCGGCTCGACTTCGCGATCGATGTCGTCACCGTGGGCAGGGATACCGGCGCCGACGCGTTCTTTGCGCTTCTCGACAAGGCGAACCGCGACCCCGGCATCCACGGCATCATGATCGAACTGCCGCTCCCCGGCGGCATACCGGCGCATGAGGTGAACCTGCGGATAGACCCGGCGAAGGATGTGGACGGCGTCTCCTATCACAATCAGGGGCTGCTCTATGCGACCCGCGAGGAGAAACTCGTCCCGTGCACGGCGCTCGGGGCGGTACTCCTGCTCGAACATTATCAGATACCGGTGGCGGGCCGCCGCGCGCTCATCGTCGGGCGGTCGAACATCGTCGGTATGCCGCTCTTCAAACTGCTCCTGAACCGCGACGCGACCGTCACGGTGGCCCACAGCCGGACGCCGCACCTCGCGAAACTGGTCGGCGGACACGATATCGTCGCGGTGGCGACGGGGCGGCCGGGGCTCGTTCGGTCGGTGGATGTCGCCGACGGCGCGGCGGTCGTGGACATCGGCATCAATGTCGGTCCCGACGGGTGCCTGTGCGGCGACTTCGCGCCGAAGGACGAGAAGGAGTCGGAGCGCATCCACTATTCGCCGGTGCCCGGGGGCGCCGGGGTGGTGACCAACGCCGTGATGCTGAGGAATCTTGCCGAATGTTACCACATACAACAGGGGAGATGAGGATGAAGGACATCGACGCGATCATGAAGGCGTTGCCGCACCGTTACCCGTTCCTGCTCGTGGACCGCGTGCTCGAGATGGAGCCGGAGAAGAAGATACGGACGCTCAAGAATGTGACGGCCAACGAGCCGCACTTTCAGGGCCATTTCCCGTTCTATCCCATCATGCCGGGCGTGCTCATCGTCGAGGCGATGGCGCAGAGCGCCGGGATATTGTTCAGCGAGGGGAACGCCGACAAGAAGATGCTCTTCATGGGCATCGACGCCTGCCGGTTCCGCAAGGAGGTCCGCCCGGGCGATCAGTTGATCATGGATATCGAGGTCACCCAGCAGCGCGGCGCGATACTGCGCTTCAAGGGGGTGGCGTCGGTCGACGGCAAAAAGGTGGCCGAGGCCGAGATGATGGCGGCGCTCGATGCCGGCGATCGCTGAGGTATTCACCGAACTGCGGGAGAGCGACGGTCTCCTGCGGGTACTCTCCGACTGGACCCGGATCGTCGGGGCCCGCAGTCGGGGGATACTGTTCCCGTACAAATTGGACAAAAGGAAAAAGACGCTTCGTATCGCGGTGCCCAACGCGATGGTCCGTTCGCAGTACGAACCGCTCGCGGCGCTGATAGTCGAAAAGATGGCGAAGGTCTGCCCCGGCTCCGGGGTCGAACACCTTGTCTTCTCGGTCGAGCCGCGGTTCTTCAAACGGCATAAGAGCGTCGCGCGGCCCCGTCCCGGCATCGAGCCCGAGCCGGGGACCGTGACCGGAAAAAAGGAGTATCTCGTGGCGCAGGGGTTGTCGCCGGAGCGGGCCGAGGTGCTCGCCCGCATCGCGGCGCGTCTGGAACGGCGGCGACATGCGGCTGAATAGGCCGGCGCTTCTCGACGCCATACTCCCCGCGCCGCCGGGGTCGTTCGTCGTGCTCGAATTGGCGAGCGACGGCATCGCCCGCCGCGCCGTCCACCCGACCGAATGGGCGGTCGCCGACCATCTGGCCCGTTTCCGCCCCTCCAACCGCATCGTCGGGCTGGCCATCGCATCCGAACGGGAACTTCTCCTGCCCGATCCGGTCGGGCTCATGGACGAGATGCTGATATCCTTCCTGTTCCTGATAGCGCGCGACGAAACGGGGGTCCCGACGACCGCGACGGTCCGCCTGCGGGGCGACGATGCGCGCCGCCGGACCTATCCGTTCTTCCTGATGCCGGAGGAGTTCGAACCTCCCGTCCCGCGTGGCGCCGATACCGCGATACTGCTCTTTAACGGCGCGGGCGACCGGTCCTTCCTCCGTGAAACGATGAAACTGGCGCGCGACGCCGGATACCGCATCGTCGCGACCGAGATACCGCGCGCCGCGACGCTCACCCGGACCGGCGCCGCGACGCTGGGAGAACGGCTCGCCGCCGCGGAAGGCTTCGACACCGTCATATTCGCCCGCGATCCGGGCGCCCGGGCGCTCGCCATCGTGGCACGGGCCTGCGATAAACGGGTCATCACGCGCGAGGACCTCATCGTCTCGATATTCGAGAAACGGGCCGACGGCCAGAGCGGCAAACTGACCGCCGCCGCCGCCGCGACGGGACGCGAACGGGTGCGGCACCACGAACGGTCGCACGGCCTGTCCCGGCTGACCGGCGGGGTGGGGGCGCGCGGGCCCGGCGAGACGGTGCAGGAAGAGCGCAAACGGTCGCTCAAGGTGCGGGCGCGCCGCATCCGGGAGGCGCTCGACAAGGAACGGGGCCGCCGCGAGAACCAGCGCAAGTTCCGCGCCCGGACGAATCATCCGACCGTGGCCATCGTCGGCTATACCAACGCGGGGAAATCGACGCTCTTCAACGCCATCGTCGGAGAGAAGGTGGTGCGGGGCTCCGACGAGTTCTTCTCCTCGATAGACCCCAAGATACGGCTCGTCACGCTCTTCGGCAAGAAGTTCTTCCTGCTCGACACCGTGGGATTCATCGAGGGGATGTCGCAGGGGGCGCTCGACGCCTTCGAGCAGACCTTCACCGAGATACTGAACGCGACGCTCATCCTGCAGGTGGTC
>JAKLFG010000005.1 GCA_022711315.1 bacterium
GCTCAGACAGTACGGCTCTCCCGAGAACGATCTGGCGTTCGCCGGCGTCGCGATCGGCCAATCGCTCTACCTCGGCGGCTCGACCGCCGGAAAATGGCTGTCGGGTCCCGTACCACAGCAGGATGACGGATTCGTCGTCGAACTCGATCCCGACGGGAATATCGTCCGCTCGACGCTCATCGGGAGCAGTCGGATCGACCGGGTGACCGCTCTTTTCCCGGGCGGAGAGAACACGCTGTATGCCGCCGGAGCCACCGGCGGGGGGCTTCATGGCAACGGCGCCTACGGTAACTTCGACGGTTTTCTCTGTAATTATGATCTCTCTTTCTCCCGGCGCTGGACCCGACAGTTCGGCACCCCAGAGGTCGACATCATCCTCGAAGGCACCGCGAACGAAGCGAATATCGCTCTCGCCGGCATGACCTTCGGCTCCTTCTCCCACGAAATAAACGCCGGGAACTACGACGCGCTCCTGCTCGCGTTCGACCTGAACGGCGACCGCCTGTTCACCCGCCAACACGGCAACGACGGGCCCGACGCCTTCTACGGCGTTTCCTTCCTCGACGACGGTACGATCGTCGCCGCGGGCACCTCGTACGGACCCGTTTTTTCCCAACCGGCGACGGGCGGTTATGAGATCATCGCGGTCCACTACGATCTTTACGGCCAGCGGCTCCAAGATCTGCAATACGGCACCGTCGGCGACGACGGGGCATATGCGCTCATAGCAAAAGACACGGGAACGACCGTCACCGGGGCGATCCGGGGGCGGAACAGCGAAACGCTCTACAATGGCACGAGCGATTATTTCATCATGGATATCAAATGGTAACGATCCCTGAAAACGCGCCCGGTACCTTTTTGCGACGAAGAGGGCTCTTACTGTATGTGCACGGCGTGTCTTTTGAATGGAGGGACCCATGAAACGCATCGTTATCGCCTTCGCGGCTCTGTTCCTGTTCTCCGAGCTGTCGGCCGCCATGTTCGGCGGAGAACCGTACGAGGTCTTCGACCAAGGCGGCATCAACTACACGGTATTCGGCAACACGCTTATCGACGATCAAGAAACGCTCTTCACCGAAACGACCGATCGGCAGGGAGACACCTGTCTCTTGGAGAGTTCCCGGAACCTCGATATTGGGCTCATTCCCCTCGATGCGGTGGTCCACAAAGCATATCTCGTGTGGATGGGCGCGGTCGCTCCGGACAAGATGGACGCCCCGACCGACAACACGGTGCATTTCAAATTCGTCCGGGAAGACGGCTATATCCACGAGAAGGATATCGTGGCCGGAGACGCCCCGAAAACGATCAACGACCTCGCCGACCCCTTCGGCTTTGAAAGTCTGAGGTATACCACGAACATCTCAACCGGATGTAGCGAGACTGACGCCGGGACGCCGGGGGCAGCGGATGTCGCCTACTTCGTCTACCGCACCGATATCACGACATTCTTCAAAACCTTGCTTGACGATCATTTCGCATTGGAACAGACGAGTTTCAGCGGCGAGGCGTATTACGGCGATTATAGTTTCAGCGGCCTTGACTGCACCGATCACGAGCATTACAAGTGTCGCACCCTGATGGTTTCCAACTGGTCGGTCATCTTGTTGTACCAATCGGAGATGTTCGGCAGAAAAAAGATCTTTCTCTACCCGGGCTTGGCCCGCCTGCGAGGAGAGACCCTTACCGCGGTCCTCGGTGGCCTTGAACTCCCCGACCTCCCCGTGATGCGATTCACGATGGTCTCGGCGGAAGGCGACAACGGCACGGCCAGACCTGAACTGCCGCCCGAGATGCTTTACCTGCAGGGACAGAACGGACTTGAAGATTATCCGCTGGTTGACCGTTGTTCGCCGAACACGACCGATCCCGTTGAAATATGGGATTCTTATAGTTCGACGACCGATCGGTCTCCCGACGGTCGATGCATGACCCGTGTCGAAGAGATCTCCTACGCTTACGACATAGACACTTTTTATGTGGACGCCGCGGAAGATCCTCGCGTATATGGACTGTTGATGGAGGAACCCGCTTCCCTTGGCCTGGTCTTTTCGATCAATCAGGACGATATCTTGACGAATTTCCTTGTCTTTTCGGTTGACATCAAACAGTCGAATTTCGATATCCCCGGCGAGGACGAGATACAGAACTGCGTCTGTTACCCTGAGGATAAAGAGGTGTTCTGCGAAGGGGCGCCCCAATATGTCCGGATCAGGGTGGAAAATTGGGGAGAGGCGAAGGCGGAATCGGTGTATGTGCAGGCCGGATACAGTACCTCGGTGTTCGATTATGTCCCCGATACGACTGAGGTAGCGACCGAATTCGACGACAAGGGCGACGGCACCAACTGGCAGAGGATCCTCGATGGGCCGGAAGGCGCGTTCCCTCTTGGAGAACCGAACCTCATCGCCAATACCTTGCGCAGTTTTCAAACGGACCGCGGGCTCGCGATGTCCTATCTGATCCGGTTCAGGTTACTGCCAAAGACCGGGTTGGCTAAAAACTGTATCAGCACGATCTCCGCCGCCATCAGTGACGATCAGGGTCTTTACTATACCAACCACAATGTCCCTCTGAAACTTTTCCCCGGCACCTGCGAAAAAACCTGCACGGTCGAGGAATTGAAGAAGAAGTGTGGCGGTCTCTCGCCTGATGACCCCGGCACCTTCGATCCCAACGGGAGCGACGATGACGCGCTGACCGGTAACGACGATATCTCCCCTGACAAAGAGGCCCCCGACGACACCGTCGATCCCCGGGCGACCCACCCCATGAGCGCGCAGGAGCCGGGGTGCTCGCTGATCCTGTTCTGATCCGACAGACCCCGCTCAGACCGGCAGAAGCACCTCGAACAGTTCGCGACGCACCGTCTTTATCCGGTCACGCCACTGTTCCTTGTCCGGGTCGGGATGGGTGCGGTTGGTCAGGACGACCGCCGCCCTCCCCTTTTCCGGGTCGAGCAGGAAGGCAGTGCCGGTGAAGCCGAGATGGCCGACCGTCCGGGCGTGGGCGGTGCGGCCGTAGTGCGAATCGAGCCCCTGCGGCCGGTCGAACCCGGCGCCGCCCAGCCGGTCGAGAGCGGAGCGGAACCACGGCCGATCGAGTAGTCGCATGAGATAGGACGCCACGCTTCCCGCCGACCCGAAAAGTCCCGCGTGACCGGCCACCGAACCGAGATACCAGCAGTTCTCGTCCTCGACCTCGCCGTGGCAGAGCCGCCCGCGCTCCTTCGAGAACATCGTCGCGGCGGTATGCTGTTTCAGAAGCGGTCGTTTCGCGAACACGATATCTCCCTGCGGGAAGTTCAGGTCGTCGAGGAGCCGGCCCCACACCGTGTCGAGCGGTTCGCCCGCGACCTTTTCGAGCACGAATCCGAGCAGGGTGAAGTTGAGGTCGCTGTAGACCGGCGGCTCTATGTCGCCAAGCGCCGCGATGCGGGCGAGCACCGCCGCGCGGCGGTCGTCGTACCGTTTCGCCGCGGCGTCGCGAAAAAATTCAAGGTAGGCGGGATACCCGGAGGTGTGGTTGAGGAGCCGCAGGAGCGGCACGGGACGCTGGCCCGGGAAGAAACGGTCGAGCGTGTCATCGGGCCGAACGAGACCCCGGTCGAACAGGAGATGGCAGGCGGGCGCGGTGAAGAGCGCCTTGGTGAGCGACGCGAGATCGAACATCGTTCGCGCAGTGACCGGCGCGCCGTGCTCGAAGGCGGTCAGCCCCTCGGCCTTCTCTCCGACGAGTCCGCCGCGATCGGCGACCGCGTACTGGATCGCCGAGAAGAACCCGCCGTTCAGTTCCTCCCGATACCGCACGCCGTCAGACCCCGCTGTCGGCGGACGGCATGAGGATGAACAGGATGAGATAGACGAGGATGCCGGGGAAGGCGGCGCTGAGTATCGACAGCAGGACATAGACGACCCGGACGATGGTCGGGTCCCAGCCGAAATACTCCGATACGCCGCCGAGACAGCCGAAGATGACCTTGTTGCGCGATTTCCTGAGCGTCATGGGCGCCTCCTGTTAGGGTCGTGACGATGCATCATAGCAAAAAAACGGCCGCCGGTCAAAAACCGTTTTTCTTGACAAAAGAGGCCCGAAAAAACAAGATGTACGCGTTACGGCGTTATGCACCAACCCTAATACATGGAGGAGACATCATGAAGAAATGGACGGTACTTATGCTTTGCGTGGCGGTCATCTTTTCGGTATCCTGCGCGTCCCAGAGCCGCAAGGTCACCCGCACCGCGTCCGATGAGGCGATCGACCTGAGCGGTCGCTGGAACGACACCGATTCCCGGCTGGTCGCCGAGGAGATGATCCGCGATGTGCTGTCGCGCGCGTGGATAGACGACTTCAACGGCGCGAACGAAGGGAAAAAGCCGGTCGTCATCGTCGGCCGCATCCGCAACAAGAGTTCCGAACACATCGCGACCGATGTCTTCATCAAGGATCTCGAGCGCGAACTCATCAACGGCGGCCGCATCAAGTTCGTCGCGAGCAAGGCGGAACGGAGCGAACTGCGGAGCGAGAAAGAGGACCAGCAGTCGAACGCGACCGAGGACTCGGCCAAGAAACTGGCCAGCGAGACGGGCGCCGACTTCATGTTGCAGGGAACCATCAGTTCGGTGACCGACGCGGTCGAAGGACAGAAGGTGGTGTTCTATCAGGTCGATCTCGAACTCGTCAACATCGAATCGAACGAGAAGGTGTGGATCGGCAGCAAGAAGATAAAGAAGGTCGTCGAACAGGCGAAGAGTAAGTGGTAGCACCGTCGGTCTCACCGTAGTTCTCACCAACAAGGGAGGTTCTCATGTTCCAGCGCGGGAGTATCATCTCCATCATGCTCGCGGCGGCGCTTTTCTTCGCGGCCTGCGGGACCTCGAAGGCGCAATATGCGGGGGTCGACGACAAACTGCGGAGAGGCGATTATGTCAGCGTCGCCAAGCAGATAAACGACCTGAAGGAAAAGGAGTACGGCGAGAAGAACCGGGTGCTGTTCTATCTCGACCTCGGCATGCTCATGCACTACGCCGGCCAGTATCAGCAGAGCAACGAACTGCTCACGCAGGCCGAGAACGCCATCGAGGAACTGTACACCGTGAGCATCTCGAAGGAGGCGGGCGCGGCCATCGTCAACGACAACACGCGCGAATACTCCGGCGAGGACTACGAAGATGTCTATGTGAACATCTTCAAGGCGTTCAACTACCTCGCGCTCAATGACGCCGAAGGGGCGGCGGTCGAGGCGAAGAAGGTCCACATCAAGATAAACAAACTGAAGGACAAGTACCCCATCGAGGACGAAGAGGTCAAGAAGCAGGAACTCCCGGTGTTCAAGGAGAGCGCGCTCGCCTACTACATGAGCATGCTCCTGTACCGCATGGAAAAGGCGTGGGACGACGCCGAGATAGACCGCAAGAAACTCATGGAGGCGATGTCGGGCCAGAAGGGCGTGTACATCAAACTCTCCAACCCCGAAGAGGCCATCACGCTTGAGGACGAGGCGCTCGCCACCGCGATACCGGAAGGCAAAGGGGTCGTGAGCGTCGTCAGTTTCAACGGGCTCGGCCCCGAGAAGATGGCGCGGATACTCAACATCAACACGCTCGGCGGCGGCATCAACATCAGTTCGCGGCTGGACGACAAAAAGGACGGCGCCAAGGCCGATGTGCGGGCGCTGTTCCACTATCCCCAGATGCGGATACCGATACCGCTCATGCCCCCCGGCTATAACTTCACGGTCGAATTTCCCGAGATGGTCTCGAAGCGCCCGATGGCCCACCGCATCGAAGTGGTCGTGGACGGCACGCAGAAGATGGACCTGTTCCCCATCGAGAACATATCGCGGGTCGCCGAGGTGACCTTCGCGCAGAAGATCGCGTCGGCCTATGTCAAGACGCTCATCCGCGCCGGCGTTAAGTTCGCCGCGGCGGTCGTCGCCTCCGAGGCGGCCAACAAGGCGGGCGGCGGGCTGGTCGGCGCCATCACCCGGTTCGGCACGAGCACCATCGCGAGCGCCACCGAGAAGGCCGACCTGCGGCTCTCCTACTTCTTCCCCGGCGAGGCCTTCGCGGGCGAACTCGCGCTCGATCCGGGCGAACATCAGGTGACCGTCACCTACTACTACGGCGGCGGCGTGATACATCAGGAAAAGAAGACCGTCACGGTCAAAGAGGGCGATCTGCAGGTGTTGGAGACCTTCTATCTGGGGAGTCGGTGACATGAAAAAACTGTTGTGCTCTCTCGTACTGCTCGGATCGTTCACCGCTTTCGCCGGCGATGACTGCATGGCGCTCATGCAGGACCCGAAGGCGACCTATCCCGGAGGCGCGTTCCTTTCGGCGGTGGGCGACGGCGATTCGCTTTCCGGCGCGCAGTCCCGCGCGATGGCCGGGCTTTCGGCCATCTTCGAGGTGACCATCAAGAACGAACTTTCGGTCCGCGAGAGTTCCGAGACCAAGGGGGGCAAGGAGGATTACCGCTCCTCGATATCGGATGTCTCGAAGATACAGACCAACCAGAAACTCATGAATGTCCAGTTCAGCGAGAACTGCACCGACAAGAAGACCGGCAAGGTCTATGTCATCGCCTACCTCGACCGGGCCAAGACCGCGCCGCTCTATGTCGAGAAGATAAAGGATCTCGACGCGCAGGTCGAAAAGGCGCTCGGGAGGGCGAAGGCGGAGCCGGAGCCGATCAAGGCGTTCGTGTTCCTGCGGCAGGCGGTCGAAAAGGCGCGCGAGAACGAGGCGCAGAAAAACACCCTGCGCATCATCGCGGCCCCCGCGCTCGCGGCGCTCAAGGACTCGCGGCCCCTTTCGGCGGTCGCCGACCTGCTGTACGAGAAGGTGCGCGACCTGCCGGTGTCCATCACCGTCCAGAACGACAAGGACGACCGGCTCAAGGCGGCGTTCGACGCGGCGTTCAAGAAGATGGGCTTCCTCGAGACGGGCGCCGCCGAAGGGAAGATACGGCTGAACGCCGTCTTCACGGTCGAGGACGCCGGACTCAAGAACAAATACTATAACGCCCGCTGGACGCTCAACATCACGCTCGCCGACCAGACCGGCAAGACGATCCTGACCCGGAGCGAGAACCAGCGCGCGACCGCCGTCAGCGCGGCCGACGCGATACACCGCTCGTTCAAGGATGCCGAGAAGGCGATCTATCCCATCCTCAACAAGGCCATCGAGGCGCTCACCGCAAAGTGACGCCGCGCGGGGCAGGCGCCCCGTAAAGTTGCGCTCCGCGGGACTTTGCGCTATCGTGTCTCATGCTGTTCCTCCTCTGTGCGATACTGTCAAGCAGCGCCGTGGCGCTCATCCTCAAATACGCCGAGTCCCGCGCATACCGCCGGCTTCCCGTGGTCGCCGCGAACTACCTCGCCGCCGCTATCCTGTCGGTCCTCCTCGCGGGCGGCGCGCTCATTCCGGACGGTGTTCAGGTCGATCTTGTCGCCGCCTTTCTCGCCGAGGCGGGCGGCGTACTTTCCGGGAGCGGCCGCTTCTCGGCGGGCGGATCGACCGGGTGGGCAATGCTCTGGGGCGTCCCGGCGGGTCTGCTCTACTTCCTCGGGCTTATCAGCATCCAGCGGAGCATCCGCGAGAGCGGCGTCGGGCTCACCGGCGCCTTCTCGAAGTCGGCGATACTCATCCCGATACTCGTGTCGGTCCTGCTGTGGCGCGAGCGGCCGACCAGCCTGCAGTGGACCGGCATCGCGCTCACCTTCGCGGCCATCGCGCTGTCGCAAAGCGGGAAAAGGGGCGAAGGGTCGGCGCGGGTCGGCGCGGGGCTCATCCTCATGTTCCTCGCGGTCGGGTGCGCCGAACTGTCGAACAAGGTGTTCCAGCAGTACGCCCTGCCGCAGTACAAGGAACTCTTCCTCTTCGCCGTGTTCTTCACCGCGTTCCTCATCGCGACGGCGGCGTTATTCAAATCCCGTCAAGGTCCCGTTAACAAGGGACCGGAAGGAAGAAATGTCCTTTTCGCACAAGAGTTCTTCGTGGGGCTTGCCGTCGGCGTGCCGAACCTGTTCTCGAGTTATTTCCTGATACAGGCCTTCGCGACGCTGAACGCGTCGGTCGTCTTCCCGCTTTACAGCGCCGGGAGCATCGCCCTCATCGCCATCGGCGGCGTGGCGCTTTTCGGCGAGCGGCCGACACGGCGCGAACTGGCCGCCATCGCGATCGTCCTTGCCGCCATCGTGCTGATGGGCGGCTGAGTTTCACCCCGTGACGACCACCGTCACGACCGGTTTCTTGTCGGTGAGTTCGGTGAGATATCTGCGGACGATGACGCGGAGGTCGTCCTCTATCTCCTCCGGCTCGCGCGCGGCGGTCTTCTTGTCGGCGAAATAGTCGTATATGAGATCGCGGAGCGCCCGTTCTATCGACTTCATGGCGCTCGCCGAGGCGATGCCCAGAGAGAAGAAGCGCGGCGGGGTGACCAGTTTACCCGCGATGAGGTTGGCCGACAGCACCACCGTCATGCCGCCGGAGCGGGCGAGCCGTTTCCGCTCGCGTACCGTCTCGATATCAACGAGTTCGGTGCTGTAGTTGCTCACGATGCGTTTCTGCAGGTCTATCCGCTGGCGCAGTTCGGAATCCTTCTTGGTGTAAACGAGCACATCGCCGTCCGATATGAGCCGCGCCGAAAAGCCCTCCTTCTCGAGCACGCGGCAGTGGTGGTCGATGAAACGCAGGTGACCGTGGACCGGGACGATGAGCGACGGGTTCACCTCGCGCGCCGCGAGCAGAAGGTCGTCGCGCCGCCCGTGACCCGAGGCGTGGATATTGGCGGTCGCCTCGTAAAAGAGGTTCACCCCCTTCTCGACGAGCGAGTCCATCATGCGGCCGATGGCGGTCTCGTTGCCCGGGATGATCTTCGACGAGAACAGTATCGTGTCACCGTACTTGAGCGGCACCGCCTTGAGCATGTCGAGCGACAGCCGCTTCATGATGGAGCGCGGTTCGGCCTGCGAGCCGGTGACTATCATGAGCAGTTTCTTGTCCGGTATCAGGGAGAACTGCGTCTCGTCGGTGACGATCGACCCGGGCAGTTCGAGATAGCCGAGTTGCTGGGCGAGGCGGGTGTAGTTGCGGACGCTGCGACCCATGAACCCGACAGTGCGGCCCGATTCCTGCGCGACGGCGATGATGTTCTTTATCCGATCGATGTTCGAAGAAAAGGCGGTGACTATGATGCGCCCCTTCGCCCCGGCGATGATCCTGCGGAGGTTCGGGATGAGTTCCGGCTCCTGCTTCGAGACCCCTTCCCGCTCGATGTTGGTCGAATCGACGAACATCATGTCGATATCCTCGGGCACCTTCTTGTAGAACGGCGAGTGGCCCGAGCCGTCGCACTTGAAGTCGCCGGTATGGAGCAGTTTGAACGGTCCCGCCTCGATGAGCAGCCCCTTCGCCTCCGGTATGCTGTGCGGCACCGGGAGCATCCGGACCGTGAACGGGCCGATCTCGATGGGCGCCTTGCGCTTGGCCGGGAGCACCACGAGATTCTGATATCGCGCCACCTTACCCATCCGCTCCTTGAGCAGGCCCGCCGGGAACTCGGTGAGATAGACCGGCACATCGTGGTCGCGCAGGAGATAGGGTATCGCCCCGATGTGGTCCTCGTGACCGTGCGTGACGACCACCCCTTCGAGCGTGACGCCGAGCGTCGCCAGCGCGTCGAAGTCGGGGATGAAGAAATCGTCGTCCATCAGGTAATCGTTGCCCGGGAAGCCCATACCACAGTCCACCATGAGCGCCTTTTTGTGGTAGATGAGGAGCAGGCAGTTCTTGCCGACCTCGCGCAACCCGCCGAGCGGCACCGCCATGATCTGTTCAGCCATCGCATACCTCGCGCACAAGCAAAAGAACGGCGCATCCTAGCACAGGTCCCGTCCGGGAGCAATATAAACCCGCTTCCCCTACTCCGCCGATATCACTAGGACATTAACCCCGGAATGTTCTTTGCTCTTTTAAGAGTCATGAGGTGTCTTTACACGAACCACTGACACATAACGGAGTATCGTCATGAAAAAGACCCTGTTCCTGTCGCTTCTTTCCTTCGCGTTCCTGCTCGGCGCCGCCGATGTCGCCGCGCCGAAGATCGCCTTCAAGGGGACCGTCCCCTCCTTCGTCACCGACCTCACGGTGACCCTGCCGGCCGACGAGGCGGCGGTCACCCGCTGGCTCTCCCGCGAATTCCTGCCGACCTACCTGCCCCGCACCGCCGCGAAACCGACGCTCGCGCGGCATATCGGCCACGACGGTCACCGCCTGTTCCGGTACGGCTACACGGTCGGCGGCGTGACGGTCGAGGGGGCGTTCACCACCGTCGCCCTGCGCGACGGCACGGTGTACCGCGTGACCAACTCGCTCGGCGCGATACCCGCCATCGACACGACGCCGGTCCTCTCGGCCGCCGACGCCGCCCGCGTCGCCTTCACCGCGCAGACCGGCCGGTCCATCCTCTCCGCGCCGCGTCACTGGGCCGAGAAGCGGATCGTGCGGCACCACGGCTCGTGGCGTCTCGTATGGAAAGTACGGCTGACCCCGGTGTCGCTCGCCGACGGCCGGTTCTACTACATCGACGCCCGCGACGGCGCCCTGCTCGGCGGCGGTGATGACACGCGGTTCGCCGAGCCGACCGACATGGCCAAGGTCTTTGAGACCAATCCCAAGCGGAACAAGACCCCCATCGAGGTCGAACTGCCGTGGATCGATCCGACCGACGGCAAACTGACCTCGGCCCCCGACGAGGAGGGGGTGCGCGCCGTCGTTGCCGCCAACTGCCCCGACGAGGGGAAGACCATCGAGGTGACCGGGTACGGCACGCTCGCCATCTGCACCGCGAAGCAGATCGCCGACAAGAACGAGAACGGCAGTTTCATCTACGAGGACTGGGACGACGGAGTGGCGATGAAATTCGACGCCGCCGACATCTATCCCGAGGTCTCGATGTACTACCACGCCTCGAAGATATACAAGTTCCTGCGTGACCTCGAACTCGACGGGTTCCACTACTTGAGCGGCCACAATGTCGGGTCGGCCAATCCGAGCCCGCTCATCGTCGTCGCCAACTTCCAGATGCCCACGCAGGGAGGCGGCCTCTCGCCGATGGACAACGCCTTCTTCTCGGCGGTCCAGCCCGGCTTCACCGACATCTTCTTCGCCGATTTCCCCTATCAGGGCGACATGCTCGTCTTCGGGCAGGGGACCAAGACCGATTTCGCCTATGACGGCGATGTGATATACCACGAGTTCGGCCACGCCGTCGAGGCGGCGACCTCAGGGCTCTCCCCGATGCCCTATGCCGACAAGTACGGCTTTTCGAACATCCCCGTCAGCATCAACGAGGGGATCGCCGACAGTTTCTCCTTCATCATGTCGCAGGACGCCTGCCTCGGTGAATACGCCTCCGAAGGGCTCGCCTCGCTGGCGGGCTACGAGAAGGGCGAGGAGGGGTTCTACTGCATGCGCCGCGCCGACAACGGCAATCTCGTCAACGAGGACTTCACCGGTGAGTCGCACGAGGATGGACTTCCCTTCGTCGGGATGAACTGGGCGCTGTATCAGGAGGGGCTCAAGAACGACCTGACCCGCGAGGACTTCGCGCGACTCTTCCTCCGGATGCTCCTCTCGTTCGCCGACCCCGAGGCAACTCCTCAGGATTACGCCGACATCATGCTTTCCGAGATCGAGAACGACCCGAAGTTCAAGCCGCTCAAGGATACCGTCGCGACGCTTCTCGAAGAGCGTGGATTCAACGAACCGGCCCGCGCCCGCGACATCACCCGCCCGGTGACCTACATCATGTCGGGCGGCACCTCGTCGTCCTACGGCGCGCCGACCAGTTCCTTCACCGCCGATGTGGCGGGTGACGAGATGAAGATCGCCCCCGCCTATGTCCAGTTCTACTTCGATATGCCGGCCTGCATGGACACGCTTACGGTGACCGGTCGCGGCGTATCGACCTCGCAGTCGGGCGGCACCGCGCCCCGCTACTGGCTGTTCGTCCGCAAGGATGCGCCGGTGACCTACACCATCGACGATTACCCGGTACCGGTCGCGCTCGACACGGTCGTCGAGCCGGTGGACAACATCTACGAGATAAAGAACCTTGAGGCGGGCGCCCGCTACTACCTCCATTTCGTGAATGTCGCCTCTTCCGAAGGGGTCGTCGCCTACATCTCGGCGAACGCGACCCGTTCCAGTGCCGACCAGTGCGTCGAGAACCCCGATGATGTCGTGCCCGACGACGAGACGACCGACGAACTCGCCGACGCCGACACGGTCGTCGTCCCCGATGAGGCCGACACGAAGAAGGGGTCGTCGGGCGGCTGTTCGCTGACCTTGTTCTAAACGACTTTTTCCTCTCTCTTCTCGATACCCCCCTAAAAAGCCTCTTTCGGCGTTCTGACCGATAAGGAAGAACGCCTCTCCCGTTCTCCCTCACGCACCGGGACGATTCCTTAAAAAAAACATGGCACTGTGGGCTTGAAGGGCATCGATGGCGATGCGTGTGAACAACCGAGATGATGGAGGCGACCATGAAAAGGATCGTAGGGTTGGCGGCGGTCGTTACGGCGGCGGCCGTGGTCTTCTTCGCCTGCAAGGTGGGCGAGATGGCGAAAGAGGCGCACGAGAACCCCGACGAGGGGCTCGTCAGGCTCGATGACAGCGGTATCGTTAAGAAGATCGAGGAGTTGGAAAAGTCAAAAGCGAAAGAGGAACCAGCAGAGACCGCAAAGAGCGACGGCGACAAGAAGGAACGCAAGGCGGCGGCGCAGGGTACGACGCGGAAGGCGCTGGACAGCGTCGCCGCCGCTCAGGGCGTCCACGGTACCGGCATGGGGGGCGGCAACTCGGCGTTTTCTAGCGGTGGACTCGGCACGCGCGGTGTCGGTGCATCGGGGCAGGGCTATGGCTACGGCTCGATGACCTTCCATGCCTACGGCCGCGCCGCCGGTGTGGCGGTGGCGCAGTCGTACACCTACGACACCGAACAGTATGAAGGAAAAGAGGAGGAAGGCTTCAAGTCGGCGCTCCACGATCCGCTCTCGACCTTCTCGATAGATGTCGATACCGCGAGTTACGCCAATGTGCGGCGGTTCCTCACTACCGATCAGTTGCCGCCCGTCGACGCGGTGCGCATCGAGGAACTGGTCAACTACTTCTCCTACCGGTATCCCGAACCGGCGGGCGATGCGCCCTTCTCGGTGACCACCGCGCTCGCCGACTGTCCGTGGGCGCCGGGACATCTTCTGCTGCAGGTGGGGCTCAAGGGGAAGGAGGTGTCGGTCGCGCAGATGCCGCCCGCGAACCTCACCTTCCTCATCGATGTGTCGGGTTCCATGAACGCGCCGAACAAACTGCCGCTTCTCCAGAAGGCCTTCGCCCTGCTGGTGAAGGAACTGCGGCCGCAGGACCGCGTCGCGATAGCGGTCTATGCCGGCGCCGCGGGGCTCGTCCTGCCGCCGACCGGCGGCGGCGACAAGCGGAAGATACAGGACGCCATCGCCAACCTCCGGGCGGGCGGCTCGACGGCGGGCGCCGAAGGGATAGAACTCGCCTACAAGACCGCCGGTGAGATGTTCGCCGCGAACGCCAACAACCGCGTCATCCTCGCGACCGACGGCGACTTCAATGTCGGCATCTCCGACGATGCGACGCTGGTGAAAATGATCGAGGAGAAGCGCAACAAGGGCATCTACCTCTCGGTCCTCGGGTTCGGCATGGGGAACTACAAGGACGCCAAGATGGAGAAGCTGGCCGACAAGGGGAACGGCAACTACGCCTACATCGACGGCCTGCTCGAAGCGAAGAAGATCTTCGTGAAGCAACTCGGCGGAACGCTGCTGACCATCGCGAAGGATGTCAAGATACAGATAGAGTTCAATCCCAAGGCGGTCGCCTCCTACCGGCTCATCGGCTACGAGAACCGGCGGCTCGCCAAGGAGGATTTCAACGACGACAAAAAGGATGCGGGCGAGATCGGCGCGGGCCACACCGTCACCGCGTTCTATGAGATCGTGCCGGTCGGCGCCGAAGAGAACCCGGCGGTCGATCCGCTCCGATATCAG
Source organism: bacterium (assembly GCA_022711315.1). GTDB lineage: Bacteria > UBP6 > UBA1177 > UBA1177 > JAKLFG01 > JAKLFG01. The sequence continues at coordinate 14,087 of JAKLFG010000005.1, forward strand.
GCGCAGGCCGACACCACGGCGGCCGACAGCGGAGAGTTGGCGCTCGTGAAACTGCGCTACAAGGCGCCGAAGGAGGATGTGAGCAGACTCATCACCCGTACCGTGGCGGTCTCTTCACGCCGGGCTTTCGCCGAGGCGCCGGAGGATATCCGGTTCGCGGCGGCGGTGGTCGGGTTCGGGATGTTGCTCAAAAGGTCGCCCTACGCCGGGAAGTTCGACTGGAAGGCGGTCACGGCGGCGGCGAAGGGGGCCAAAGGGGTCGACGACGAAGGGTACCGGGCCGAGTTCCTGCGGCTTGTCGAGAAGGCGGAACTGCTTTTCGACGCGGCGGGACGATCGGCCGATGCCGGACAGGAACACTAACCGAAGGAGGGTGCTATGAACGCTGAAAGGAAACGGCTGCTCTACGATCTTCCCCTCATACCGGTCCCGCAGCGGGGGGAGTTGTCGGCGGCGCGGAGTTACCCGGAGATCCGGGTCATCTGGAACGGGACGCTGATGGAGGTCATCGCGGCACGCGGCGCAGTGAGCGTCGGCCACGCCGAAGCGGCCGACATCGTGGTGGACGAATCGGTGTGGGACGAGCCGCTCCACGAACTCATCACGGTGCGCGACGGTACGGCGACGCTCCGGCTGACCCGCGCCATGAACGGACGGATCTACACGCCGAGAAGTTCGCGCGAGGTAGCGGCGTACCTCGATGAGCGGGAAGAGACGCTCGAACTGGGACCGGGGTGCGGCGCGGTGCTTGAGTTCGGGCCGGTCACCGTCGTCATCCGGATGACGGGGCGGGAGAAGGTGCGGCCGGCGCCGTTCCTCGAACAGGTGGACACCGCCGCGCTCTCGCTCTTCGCGCTCCTGTTCATCGTCGGACTGCTTCTCATCAACGCCATCATCGAGACGCCGCCCATCGAGACCGATTTCGTCGTGGTGCCGATCGAAGGCGGGTTCAAGCCGATACCGTTCGACGAGGTGCCGGTCGAGGAGCCGGAACCGGTGAAGAAGGTCATCCTCAAGCGCGACAACGACGGGCTCCATGACGCGGCGCAGGCCCGCAAGGCGCTCGGCGAAGAGGGGCGCGTCGGGTCGAAGACGAGCAGGGTCGCCAACGCGCAGGGTTCGTCGCGCAAGGCGCTCGAGGACAAGGTCACCCGCAGTTCGGGCATCGTCGGGGCGCTCACGAGCGGCGCGCAGGCCTTCGACCGCATCTTCGGCGGCGGCGGGCTCGGCGCGGGGCTTGAACGGACGCTCGGGTCGGTGACCGGGCTCGCGGGGGTCGATCAGTTCGGCACCGGCGGGCTCGGGACGCGCGGTTTCGGCACCGGCGGCGGCGGCAACGCGCTCACCATCGGCGGACTCCACACCCGCGGCAAAGGGGGCGACGGCTCGACCGTCGGCTACGGCATGGACAAAGGGCGGATAGGCGGCAAAACGCTCGCCGCCATCGACGCGGGCGGCGGGCAGGCGGTCATCATGGGGGCGCTCGACCGCGCCGTCATCGATTCCTACATCAAGCGGAACATCGCCAAGATACGCTGGTGCTACGAGAAGGAACTCAACAAGAACGCGAACCTGTTCGGCAAGGTGGTCGTCAACTTCATCATCTCGAAGAGCGGTCAGGTCTCATCCTCGAAGGTCCAGCGCGCCTCCATCCAGAGCGAGCCGGTCGAGACCTGCGTCGCCGATCAGATACGCAAGATACGCTTCCCCGCGCCCAAGGGGGGCGGCATCGTCGTGGTCACCTATCCCTTCGTCTTCAAGAATGCGGCGAACTGACCGCCCGGCGGCGAACCCGACTCGTTTTCTGTCAGAAATAACACCCTGTTTTCCTGATAAAAGATTCTCTTGACTTGTCACATATTCTATGTATTATTCGTGACAGACAGGAGGGCTGAGAGATGGAAAACAATCTTTCAGGAAAGATACTTGCGCGGATATACGGCAAGGGTAGGGGTTATGTGTTTACGCCCAAGGACTTCCTCGATCTTGCCAATCATGCTACGGTGCGTCAGTCTCTTGCGCGGTTCGTCGAGGCGGGGACTATCCGCCGTCTCCTGCGCGGCGTCTACGACTATCCTGCGTTCAGCGATTTTCTCAAGGCGCCGGCGCGTCCCGATCCCGATGCCATCGCCCGGACGATAGCGCGGGCTCATGGATGGACCCTGCTGCCGGCGGGAGAGACGGCGCTGAATCTTCTTGGTCTGTCCACGCAGGTCCCGGCACAGTGGCACTATTTCAGTGACGGTCCTTCCAAGCGATACGAATGGAGCGGCGGTACGATCATCTTCACGCGCCGGGCGAACAGAGAGATAGCCGGTCTATCGCCGAAAACGGTGCTGGTGGTGCAGGCACTCAAGTCGCTGGGAAAGGACCGCGTCGATATTGAAGTAATGGAGCGCCTTCGGCGCAAGCTCGACCGGAAGGAACGCTCTCGAGCGGTCGAAGAAGCCCGTTATGTGACGGCGTGGGTGTACGAGGTCATCAAACGATTGGAGGAGGAGGAGGGGCATGCGTGATATCGCCCGACAGAACGAGAAGAATCGGGCCGACCTGTTCCGGGCCGTCTCTCAAACGATGCGCATTCATGAGGCGATCATCGAGAAGGATTTCTGGGTCTGTTGGATACTGGACTATCTCTTCCATGACAGTCCGTGGAAAGAATCTCTTGCCTTCAAGGGAGGCACCAGTCTCTCCAAGGCGTTCGGTCTCATCCAGCGCTTTTCGGAAGACATCGATCTGATACTGGATTGGCGGCTTCTCGGGTATTCGGAAGAGGCGGCATGGGCGGAGCGGAGTGCGACACAGCAGGATATCTTCGGTAAAGAGGCGAACCTGCGGACGACCGCCTTCCTTTCAAATACGATGGCAAGCGTACTGCAAGCCGCTCTGACGGAGCGGGCCGCAGCGCCGATCGCCGTTGAGGTGCGCGGTCAGGAAGTGCTCGTCCATTACCCCAAGAGTTTTGTTCTTGCGGCGGTCCAGCCGCAGGTGATCCTCGAGATCGGTCCTCTGGCCGCATGGATCCCCAATGAGCCGCGTGCCATCAGCCCCTATGCGGCACAGCAACGCCCCGATCTTTTCACGCAGACCGAAACGACGGTCAGGACCATCGCGGCCGCGCGGACCTTCTGGGAGAAAGCGACGATCCTTCATCAAGAGGCGCACCGCGGGAAAGACAAGCCGCTGCCGCCGCGCTATTCCCGGCATTACTATGACCTGTACCGGATGAGCCGGTCTTCCGTCGCGGAGGAAGTGCTCGCCCAATTGGAACTCCTTGACGATGTCGTTCAGTTCAAGATGCGTTTCTATCGGTGTCCGTGGGCGGGATACGAGCAGGCGAAGCCGGGGTGTCTCCGGTTGGCGCCGCCGGAACATCACCTCGCCGCGCTCCGGCAGGATTACCGTGCCATGCAGACGCTACTTTTCGGGAAGATCCCTGACTTCGACGAAGTGTTGGCGGGCATCGCGGCACTGGAGCGGAGGATCAACGAGAGCGAGACATCTGCACAACAATCAGCACTATAGTTCTTGCGCCCTGACCCCTACTCCCGGTACTCCCGGAACTCGGTCGGGGTCATGCCTTCAGCAGAAAAAGACGGGCGTCAACGAAACCGTAAAATGAAGGACTGACCACGCTTGACCACCTTTTCACGATATCAAAACCGCCGTCGGCCGATGGACGGTTCATGGATTATTTCTCGTCCGTGCCACTCCTAACGCAAAAGAGCTTATATTTATTAGAATAATGCGATGTTCCCAAACCGGATGTGCTGAAATCTATCACAAAATAGCAAGCACCTTGACACGCATCGGCGGTTCCGATAGCAACCACGGGCTCACAAAATTTCCCGAAATATTTTTCGTTCCAAAAACATTTTTTATATGTTTCACCTTTTTCCTCCCAACATGAACATTGGCCTCTTGAAAGCATCTCAGATGTGAAGGGAACTATTTGGCATGCCCCATTGGGCTCAATTTTCTGACATCCTTCCACTATGGTTCTTAATTCGTTAAGCTTGGGTATTCTCCAGTCGGTGAATCCGCCATAGGTAAGGGTGCTACATTTATCAATTGCCCCCAACAGGTCCACTTTTCCTTCAATATCTGTTGTCCACATTAATTTTGTCGTCTTATCTACAATGATCTTGTCTCCTCCTTTTTTTAAGATCTTGAATTTTTCTTCACCGACAGCCACCAAGGACAGCAACAATATTGCCACCACCGCGATCTTATTCATCATTACCTCCTCCGTCTGTTTACCATTCACGCCTTGCCGTTACATCATAGAGGCAGAGGGGTCAGGGCGCAAGAAGTATAGTTCTTCATCGGCTGACCGCCCTTCGCCGGAACTCGGTCGGGGTCATGCCGGTCTCTTTGCGGAAATAGGTGTTGAACGCCGATTTCGAGTTGAACCCCGCCGCGAACGCGACCTCAAGCACATTGGCCGGGCCGTCGGCCTTGCCCAGCAGTTCCTTGGCGAACCCGATGCGATAGCCGTTCACGAAGGCGTAGAAATTCATCCCCATGAGGCCGTTCACGACCTGCGAGAGGTGGTGGGCCGGTATGCCGACCTGCTTGGCCAGTTGCGGGAGCGTGAGCAGAGGATCGGTGTAGGGCCGCGCGGTTTCCATGTGGGCCGCGAGCCGCGCGCGGTATTCCTCGGCGAGCGCCGGATCGAGGCGGGTCTTCTGATATTTCTCCTTCGTCTCCGTTCCCTCGACCGGTTCCGGTTCGAGCAGGCGTTCGATATCGACGGCGGAGCCCCAGCGTCCGGGCATGCGGAACAGTTGTATGCCGGCGAGCGCGGCGAACATGGGGTGCAGGAGATAGTAGCCGGCGGGAACATTGATGCGGACGAACCACGGCAGGTAGAGCATATGGAACAGCAGACTTCCGCAGAGGATGAGGCACTGGGCGACCGGCACGAGGAACAGCAGGCGGAGCCACGAGAGCGCGTGGCGCTCAAGGTCGGAATAGAATTCGCGGAGCAACCGCTCGTAGCGCGCCATCACGGCGAAGGCGGCGATGAGATAGCAGAGGAGCACGAGCGCCTTCAACCCGAACAGGAAGACCGGCGACGGCTCGAGCATCGCGACGCCGGGGATGTACCGTTCCTGCAGGAATATCCGCGTCGCCTGATTTTTCAGGTAGAACGGGGCCATGAGGAGAAGGTGGAAGACGAACGGTATCAGGTGGAACAGGTGGATCGGCGCAAGGCGGCGCACCTGTCCGGCCGCCGACGCGGCGAGCAGGTAGAGGAGCGGCCCGTACAGAAGCGGGATCGAGCGGTCGAGCCCGATGAGGAACGGGAAGGATCGGTACCCGCGACCTTCGATGTAGCCGCGCAGGAACAGGTCGAACGCCTGCAACAAGAGCGTGGCCGACAAAAGGTTCTCGGCGAGATGCCGCTCCTTCTTGGCGAGCAGGGCGACCGCGAGGAACAGCGCCACCGCGCCGCCGCCGATGGAAAGCAGGAACATCATGCCGCCTCTCGTCAAGTCTGTTCTGATAGCCGATGTAGTATAGCCCCCGGGTGCCGCGATTTGCAAGTTTTCGCCCCCCGCGCGGCCGGGCGGAAAATTGACTTCGCCGCCGTTATTCCTATAGTGCCTCCCGTATCTTATCCGTCATTAAAAAAGGAGTCTCCCCATGTTCAGACCGTTCGTCGGTTCCCTCCTGCTCGCCGCGCTGACCTTCCTGTTCGGCGGCTGCGGGCTCATCAACGCCATCACCACCACAGCCCACGAGAGCGAGACCATCAGCGTCGCGACCGTGTGGGAGCATGACCATGTCATCAGCGGCACGCTCACCGTCAACGCCCCGCTCACCATCCGGGCCTGCGCGAACATCAAGATGGAGAACGGCGGGTCCATCGTCGTGCGCGACAACGGCTCGATCATCGCCATCGGCTCGGCCGACTGCGACACCCGCTTCACCTCCTCCAAGACCATCCCCTCGGCGGGCGACTGGGACGCCATCTACATCTACAACACCGCGTCGGCCGGCAACGCCTTCGAGAAGGTCACTTTCGAATACGGCGGCGGGAACTACGGCGTGCTGTGGATCGAGGACAACGCGTCGGTCCGCGTCGACGCCTCGACCTTCGCCCACATCAAGGGGACGGCGGTCATGATCGAGGACGGCGCGACGATAGGCAGTTTCGTCGGCAACTCCTTCAAGAGCATCGGCGGCAACCCGGTCTGGACCTCGGGCAACATCGTCCCGTCGCTCTCTCCCGTCATCACCACCGACCTTACCGCCGCGGTCAACCGCGTCCACATCGACGGCACGACCGTCACCGAAAGCGGCACCTGGAAGGATCTCGGCATACCCTATGAGATCGACGGCATCAATTTCCACGCCACCGTCACCGTCGAGGCGGGGACCACGATAGCGGTCATGCCCAACGAGATCGTCAATGTCAGCGAGAACGGCGCGCTCATCATGGTCGGGACCGTGGCCCAGCGTATCACCGTGACGAGCGCCAAGACCACCCCGAAGGCGGGCGACTGGGATTATATCGGCATCTACAACACCGCCTCCGAGGACAACCGGTTCGAATATGTCGATTTCAAGTACGGCGGCAGCATGTACGGCATCTTCTGGGTCGAACAGGGCGCCACGGTCTCCTTCGACAACTGCCTGTTCAGCGACATCACCGGCCCCGGCATGGAGATGAAGGATGTCACGCTCGGCAGTTTCACCGGCAACTCGTTCAAGAAGATATCGGAATATCCTCTCGTCGTGACCGCGAGCGTGGTCCCCTCCCTGTCGCCCATCACCACCGCCGAACTCACCGCGGGCAAGGACCGCGTCCACGTCGTCGGCGGCTACACCGAGATCGGCGGTCTCTGGAAGGAACTCGGCCTCCCGTACGAACTCGAGGGACTCAGTTTCCGGTCGCCGGTCACCGTCGAGGCGGGAACGACCATCCTGATAGAGCCCAACGAGATCATCAACATCGCCGACAACGGCTCGCTGATACTCGACGGCACCGCCGACAAGCGGATCACCGTGAAGAGCAACAAGACCACGCCGGCCGCGGGCGATTGGAACTATTTCGGGTTCTACAACACGAGCAGCAACGAGAACCGGTTCTCCTACGCCGACATCATGCACGGCGGCTCGGGCAACTACGGCCAGATCTGGGTCGAGCAGGACGCGACGCTCACGCTCGAACATGTCGTCTTCTCCGAGGGCGACACCTGTGACATAGACGCCGACGAGGACGCGATACTCAATGTGACCGACACCACCTTCGTCGCCTGCCCCTGAACAAGTCCCGTCACCGACCGCTCCCCTTCCCCCCGTTTCATTGACGAATCGTCCTTCCTCTGATAGTATGCCCTCTCGTTCGGAAGGTGTGTCGCCCCGGAGGGCTATGAACTCGGTATCGTGGGTGGAAAAGATCGGCGGCTCCGCCTTGAGCGGCTGGCGCGAACTGCACCAACTGCTCGGCTTCGCCTCTGCGGTGTTCCGGCGGCTCCTCTCGCCGTCGAGTTACCGGCCGCTCACCGTCGAGATCGCCGTGACGCAGATATACTTCACCGCCGTGCAACTGCTCGGGTTCTTCATCGTCGTTTCGGTCGTTTTCGGGTCGCTCTTCATCGGCATGACGCTGTTCGTCATCAAGGAGATCGGGCTGACCGGCTACATCGGCGACTTCATCGCGGGCGTCGTCGTGCTCGAGATGGCGCCGATCATGACGACGCTTCTCATCGCCCTGCGCAGCGGATCGGCCATCAACGCCGAGATGGCGGTGATGAAGGCCAACCGGGAACTCGACGCGCTCGAGGCGTTCGGCGTCGACATCGCCAACTACCTGTTCCTGCCGCGCATCGTCGCGGTGATGGTGAGCGTCGTATTACTGTCGGCGCTGTTCGCCATCATCGTGACCGCGAGCGGGCTCGTGTTCTCGGCGATCATCTTCGATATGGGGTTCAACACCTACACCGAGATCATCGCCAAGGCGATAGAATACCGTTACTTCGCCATCATGGTCATCAAGAGCGCCGCGTTCGGGTTCTTCATCACCTTCATCCCGCTCTACTACGGCTCGCGCGCCGGATACCAGTTGACGGCGGTGCCGGTGGCGGTCCTGCGCGGCATGGTGAATGTGTTCATAGCCATCATCATCATCGAGGTGCTGTCATTAGTTGCCCGTTTTCTCTGAAATTCTTCGCCGACGACGCGGCGCTCGACGCGGCGATGATGGAGATAGCGACCGCCGAGAAGGGACGCTACGCCCCGGTATCGGGCGATATCCCGCTCCTTTCCAACCTGTCGGTCTTCCGTAACATCGCGCTCATCCGCCAGTACCACGAGCGGCTCGGCGCCGAGGAATCACGCCGGCTCACCACCGAGGCGCTCGAACGGTTCGGCCTGTGCGGCATCGCCGAAAAACGGCCGTTCGACCTGAGCGAGCGGGACCTGTTCCTCGTGAAACTCCTGCGGGCCGCCCAGCGGAAGGAAGCGCTCATCGTGATAGAGCGTCCCTTCGTGCAGATCGCGGGGCTCCGCTCCTTCGAATGGATACGGAAACATTTGGAACTCCTTGACTTTCCCGGCATCGACGCTATCATCCTCGACTACGAATGGAACGGCGAGCGGTACGGTAGCGATGGCGCGTGACACACTCCAGTACAAGGTCGGGCTCTTCATCGTGAGCACCGTCGCGCTCATACTCGCCACCGCCGTACTGGTCGCCTACAAGAAGGACCTGTTCGCCGACCTCGCGACCTACCGGCTCCTGTCGGGATCGGGCGAAGGGCTGTCGCAGGGGATGCCGGTCCTTTTCTCCGGCTTCGAGATCGGCAAGGTATCGGCGCTCGAACTGTCGGAAAAAGGCGAGGTGCTCATCACGATATCGGTGGCGAAGAAACACGCCCGCTGGGTCCGCGAGACGAGCGCGTTCACGCTCGAAAAGCCGCTCGTCGGCTCCCCGCGCATCGTCGTGAAGACCGAGGACCCGGCCGCCCCCGAACTGTCCGCCGACAAGATCGTCCCGATAAAGACGATAGACGACATCAACGAGGTCATCAAGAAGGCCCAGCCGCTCGTCGAACGGATACAGTCGGTCGCCGACAATGTCGATAAGATGACCAACGAGGGAAGCGAACTGAACAAGATCATCGCCGACACCCGCAAGATAACGAAGATGCTCTCCGATAAGAAGTCGCTCCTCGAGATGGCGACGGGCGACAAGAAGGGGCAGGAAACGCTCATGCGGACGCTCGAACAGGTCGCCGCGATCACCGCGACGGTCGATACGACCGTCAAACGGATCGATTCCATGACCGCGAAGGCCGACGAAGGGGTGTTCGGCGACAAGGGGTCGCTCGCGACCGTCAACAACATCCTGCTCGACATCGAGGCGAAGTTCAAGCGGCTCGACGCGCTCATCGACAACGCGGTGACCATGAGCGCCGACCTGCAGGGGACGACGCAGGACATCAATCTCCTGCGCAAGGATGTGGACGAGACCGTCTCCTCGCTCCGGCAACTCCTGCAGGATGTCCGCAACAGTCTGCCGTTCGACCAGAAAAAGGAGATAAAACTCCCATGATACGCCTGCTCGCCCTCGTCGCGCTGTTTCTCTCCTGCGCCGCCTGCTCGTCACAGCCGGCCCCGGCATGGCAGAACGAGGGGGTCGCGCAACTCGCCAACTTCATGCAGCGGTATCTCGAAGGGGACGACCGGCTCGCCGGTATCCATTTCGAAAAGGCGCTCGAACATATCTCCAGGACCGGCGACCCGGCGCTTGTGGGGCGACTGTACCTGATGCGGTGCGCGCTCGGCGTCGCGTCGCTCATTGACTCCCCGTGCGAGGAGGCGACCCGCTACGCCGGCGACCCCGCCAACGACGCCTATCGCGCCCAGATGGCGGGCGGCGCGGCGGACCGGAAGGCCCTGCCGCCGCAGTACCGCGACCTCGACGCGGCCTTCGCCGAACGGTCGGTCGCCAAGGTCAACGCGGCGCTGGACGGCATCGACGAACCGCTATCGCGCTGCATCGGCGCGGGGCTTGCGGTGTCGCGCGGCCTGTTCGACGCCGCGACGCTCGAAACGGCGGCGCGCGCCGCCTCCGAGCAGGGCTGGAAACGGCCGCTTACCGCGTACCTCACGAAACTTCGCGAACTCTACGCGGCGCAGGGTGACCGGCAGAGGGAACAGGAGACGCAGCGGCGGCTCGACATCGTATCGGGGACCGGAGGAGAGAAAAGCGAATGAAGAAGATGACGCTTCCCGCCCTGCGGGATAAGAAAGGGAAGGACCCCATCGCGATGGTCACCTGCTACGACGCCGCGTTCGCGCGGCTCGCCGAGGCGGCGGGCATCGAGACCCTGCTCGTCGGCGACAGTCTCGGCATGGTGATAAAGGGTGAGGGGAGCACGCTCGGCGTATCGGTGGACGAGGTCGCCTACCATGTCCGCGCGGTGCGGCGCGGCGCCCCGGCGCCGTTCCTTATCGCCGATATGCCGTTCGGCTCCTATCAGGCGTCGGTCGCGCAGGGGGTCGATAACGCCGTCACGCTCATGAAGGCGGGCGCCGAGGCGGTGAAGGTCGAAGGGGGCGTCGCGGTCGCGCCGCTCGTCGAGCGGCTCACCGCGGTCGGCATCCCGGTCGTCGGCCATGTGGGGCTCACGCCGCAGTCGGTCAACCTCTTCGGCGGCTACCGCAAACGGGGCGTCACGAAGCGCGAACACGACGAGATACTGCGCGGGGCGATCGCGCTCGACAAGGCGGGCGCCGCGCTCATCGTGCTCGAGATGGTCCCCGCCGAACTCGCCGCGCGGATAACGACCGAAGTATCCGCCCCCACCATCGGCATCGGGGCGGGCCCCGACACCGACGGACAGGTGCTCGTCCTGTACGACCTTCTCGGCATGGACGGGGCGTTCAACCCCTCGTTCCTCAAGAAATACCTCGACCTCGACACGCAGGTCACCGCGGCGCTCGCGCGGTACCGCGACGAGGTGCGGACCGGCCGGTTCCCGGCGCGGCGGAATAAATCCTGACGCGTCGTTGTTTAAGTGGCGTACCATGCTGTATGTATTCATAAAAAGGAGGTTTTCGCATGACTGAGATGATCACGGTGCGCGGGGTGACCAAGCGCTACGATCGCATCACGGCGGTCGCCGACGCCACCTTCACGCTCCGCAAGGGGGACATTCTCGGCTTCCTCGGCCCGAACGGCGCCGGGAAGACCACGGCGATGAAGATGATCATCGGCTATCTGCCCGCCGACGCCGGATCCATCGCGGTCGCCGGACGCGACATCACCGAGGACCCGCTGAAGGCCCGCAACGCCATCGGCTACCTGCCGGAGAACAACCCGCTCTATCAGGATATGACCGTGGACGAGTACCTGTCGTTCATCGCCGCGATGCGCGGTCTCAAAGACCCGGCCGCCGCAAAGAAGCGGGCGATGGAGCGGTGCGCGGTCGACGCGGTGGGGCACCGCATCATCGGGCATCTCTCGAAAGGCTACAAACAGCGCGTCGGACTGGCGCAGGCCATTCTGCACGATCCGGAGATACTGATACTCGACGAGCCGGCCAACGGGCTCGACCCGATACAGATAACCGAGATCCGCGGGCTCATCCGCGATCTGGGCCGCGAGAAGAGCGTCATCCTCTGCTCGCACATCCTTTCGGAGGTCGAGGCGGTCGCGAGCCGCGTCGTCATCATCAATCAGGGGAAGATCGTCGCCGACGACACGCTCGAGAATCTGAAGGAACGCAGCAGCGGCCACAACATCTTCCGCATCGAATTCCTGACGGCGAAGGACGAGCGGACGGTCGCCGACGCGCTGACGAAGATACCGGGCGTCGCGGCGGTCAGCCGCGTGGCCGGCGACACCTTCCGCGTCAAGACCAAAGGCGAACGCGAGACGGGCAACCAGATATTCCGGACCGCCGTGGCGCAGAACTGGGATCTCGCCCAGATCCACCTTGAATCGCGGTCGCTCGAGAACACCTTCCTGTCCCTCATCGAAGGAGGCAACGCATGAACAACATACTGACCGTCACCCGCAAGGAACTGCTCGGGTATTTCAACTCGGCCATCGCCTACATCTTCTTCACGCTGTTCCTCGTCATACTCTCGTTCCTGTTCTTCCGCCTGTTCTTCCTGCAGGGCATCGTCTCGGTGAACGACTTCTTCGGTGTGATGCCGTGGGTATTCCTCATCTTCGTCCCGGCGGTCACGATGAAGTCGTGGGCCGAGGAGCGCAAGAGCGGCACCATGGAGGTGCTCCTGTCGCTCCCGGCGTCGGATCTTGAACTGGTCGTCGGCAAGTTCCTCGCCGGCGTCGCGTTCGTCGGCGTGGCTCTTCTGCTCACGCTCATCGTCCCGGCGCTCGTGTCGCTCACCGGGCCGCTCGACTGGGGCCCGGTCATCGCGTCGTATCTCGGCGCGATCCTGCTCGCCGCCGCCTATGTCGCGATCGGGAACTTCGTGAGTTCGCTCACCGCCAACCAGATAACGGCCTTCCTCTTCACGGCGGTCCTCCTGTTCCTCCTGCTCATCATCGGGACCGAACCGGTATTCTCGGTGTTCCCGACGCTCATCGGCGAGGTGGTGCGCAACTTCTCGCTGAACTACCATTTCCAGAGCATCGGCCGCGGCGTGCTGGATTCGCGCGACATCCTGTTCTACCTCACGGTGATCGGGCTGTTCGTGTACTACAACATCAAGTCGCTCGAAGCGCGCAGCTGGTAGGGAGGTGATACCATGAGTAAAAGGAAACTGGACGCCCTCATCGCCATCGCGCTTGTCACCGGCATCGCGCTCTTCTTGAACATCCTCGCCTCCTACGCCTTTTTGCGGCTCGATCTCACGCGGGGCGGCATCTACACCGTGAGCGACTCGACCAAAAAGATACTGGCCGACCTGCCGGGGACGGTGCAGATAAAATTCTATCTTTCCGACGAATTGCCGCCGCGCGTCCTGCCGGTCAAGCGCGACATACTCGACATCCTCAAGGAATATGAGACCTCCGGCAAAGGCAAGATCGAACTGTCGGTGCTCGTTCCCGAAAAGGATCCGAACATCGAAGAGGACGCCAAGAAGGCGGGCATCGAAAAGGTCAACATCAATGTCATCGGCAAGAACAAGGAGGAGGTGCAGGCGGTCTATCTCGGCATCGCGCTGTACTATCAGGAAAAAAGCGAGGTCCTGCCGGTCGTCATGGGGATCAAGGACATCGAGTACGAATTGACGAGCGCCATACTCAAGTTGACCCGCGAGAAAAAGGATACCATCGTCTTTCTCAATAAGGAGGTCCGGCTCCCCGACGACCTCGACCCGCAGATGCGGATGCAACTGCAGAGCCAGTTGCCGCCGAGCCACTCCATCACGAAGGACACGATGGCGGTCGCCGAGGCGCTCCGCGAGCAGTACGAGGTGCGCGAGGTCCAGATAAGGGAGGGCGAGCCCCTGCCCGACGGGACCACGGTGCTCGTGATACACGAGGCCGACAACCTCACCGAGTGGGAGAAATACCTCGTCGACCAGTTCGTGCTGAAGGGCGGGTCGCTCATCATCCTGCAGTCAGGCATCAAGTTCCAGCAGGGGATGATGGGGCAGGAGCGGCGCATCAACTACGGCAACCTGCTCGAGGCATGGGGGCTCAAACTGCAGGGCAACATGGTGCTCGACCTCTACAACTTCCCGGCGCTCATCCCGTCGGGCAACATGCGGTACCTGCAGGCCTACCCCTTCTGGATAAAGGTCGGCGCGAAGCAGATGGACGCCGCGCTCCCGGGCTACCTGCGGGAACTCGGCACGCTTGCCTTCCCGTTCTCCTCCTCGATAGAGATAGAGAAAAAAGAGGGGCTCTCCTACCTGACGGTCGCCCGTTCGTCCGGCAAAAGTTGGGAACAGCGCGGCGCGGTGATGGCGATGCCCGACCAGATCACGCAACCGCAGGAAAGCGAGTTCAAGACCTTCGATCTCGCAGTGCTCGCCTCGGGGACATTCCCGAGCGCCTTCACGAGCGGCAATCTGCCGCCGAAGGCCGATCCGGCGTCGTTCCTCGCGAAGGGCGAGAAGCCGGGGCGGGTCTTCCTCGCCGGCACCCCCGAACTGATACTCGACCGCAACATGCGGATGTTCCAGTCGAACGGGGTATTCTTCATCAACCTCTTGGATTATCTCACCAATTCGAGCGACCTTGCCGGCATCCGTTCGCGAGATCAGGGGTATGTCTTCATCGACGCGGAGGTGTCCGATGCGATGAAGGAGATCATCCGTTGGGCCGGCATCCTGCTGATGCCGCTCCTTGTGGTGATATTCGGCGTCATCCGGATGATGATGAGGAACAGACTTTCAGGGAGAGCGTGACATGAACAGAAAAAATCTCGTTCTGCTGGCGATACTGGCGCTGCTCATCGGCGGCTTCGTGTTGAAACAGCATCTCGACGAGCAGGCGATACAGAAGGACATCGCGCAGGAGAACCGCGCCGTCTTCGAGGGAATCGTGAAGGAACAGATAACGGAGTTCGCGATAACCGACACCGAGAAGAAGATCACCTCAACGCTCGTCAAGCAGGGCGACCGGTGGGTGGTCAAAGAGAAGAACAACTTCCCGGCCGACAAGGCGCTGGTCGACAAGGTTCTGGAGACGCTTCCTAAATTCCGCTACGGGACCCAGATCGGCGACGAGGAGGAGATGCAGAAGAACTCCTTCGGGTTCGACAAGGCGGTCGAGGTGAAGGTGGCGGGTAAGACGCTCGTTCTGGGCAACCCCGCCGGGGCGCGGCTCCCCATCAAGGTGGACGGAGCGCTCTACCTCTCGCCGAGCAACGAGCGGCATGTCTTCGCCCGGTATGACGGCGAGTGGCGCGAACGGAAACTGTTCCCGGGCAGGGAACCGGCCGACGCGATCGGGCTCAAGATAGCGATCGAAGGGCGCCCCCCCGTCGAGGTGAAACTGGGGGAGAACGACGAGGCGACGGTCACCGGCATTGACGGGGCCGACCCGCAGAAGGCGAAGGCGCTCCTCTCGGCGGTCGGCGGGCTCCGCATCGGATCGTTCTTCGACGCGCCGCCGCCGATGACCGACGAGGTGGAAAAGGACAAGAAAAAAGAAAAGATAGCCAAAGGGGTCGTCACCGTCTCCTTCAAGAACGGCGAGGCAGCCACCTTTGAACTGGTCGGACAGAAGGTGAAGGACAAGAGCGACTATCTCATCAGCAAGGATGGGGTCCTGTTCGGCTTATCGGAGTATTATTTCAACAAACTCGGCTCATTAGACCTGCTTCCGAATGCGCCTGCCCCCATTAAGCCGGCGCCCAAGCCGGTCAAGAAGTAGCCGTCACTGATCCACCCACGAAAAGGTCAACGCGTCGCCCGACAGCACGAGCGTGACGGGCGCTCCGGGGACGCCCCCCTCATCGAACGCCGTTATCGTCACCGCGCCGGTCAGGTGCCCCACGAGCAGGGTATCGTAGTACCGTTCGGCGCGCGAAAGGCCGGTGTTGTCGGGCGGCCCCTGCAGGGTGACGGTCGCCGGGAGCGTACCGCCCATCTCGGTGCGCGACAGGGTGACGAGCAGGTGTTCGGGCGAATTGTTCTGCTTGTAGATGACGAAGGTGACGAAACTCTTGTTCGTCTCGAACGGCGCGGGGACCGTGAAGACCTCCGCCGGATCGACCGGCGAAGAGACGAACGAGGCGCTCCCTTCGAGGATGTTCGCCCCGCCCGGCCACGGCTCGACGGTGTTGTCGTAGGTCAGCGACGAGGTCGCGGGCGTGGGGCATTTGCCCGCATGGTCCATCGCCATGCCGTGGGTGGCGGCGTCGCAGTCGCTGGGGTAGGTCTTGCCGTTGCAGCCGCAGACGGGATCGATGAGAAGTTCACAGCCGTCGGTCCAGAGCGGCGTGCAGATACCGGCACCCGAGCAGTCTCCGAGCGCGGTCAGGCAGTAGAAGCCCTCGCCGCAGTCGGCCGCGTAGCCGACGCAGGGCTGTCCGTCGCCGTCGGGTAGCAGGTCGTCCTCGTCCGGCAGTATCCCGTCGGAGAAGATCAGGTCTTCGTCCCCTATCCCGTCGTTCGCTTCGTTATTCACCTCGTCGCTCTGCGCCGTATCGTCGTCGGTCACCGCCGCGGAGTCGTTCTGCGCGGCATCGGCATCGACCAGTTTCATCGTGCTGTTCTCGCAGGCGCCGCAGAGGCCGAGCGCGGCGATGAAAAGAAACAGGGCGAGGCGTTCCATGACGATATCTCCTTAAAAAAACCGGGGAAGACCTTCCGATGATAGCCGAACGGACGGGGAAAGTAAAGAGATGACTTTAGGGTATCAGCGGCGGGCAGGTATCGCAGTTGTAGCCGACATCGACCTGTTCCGGCGGAAGCCCGAGGTCCTGTACGAAATGGTCGACGACCCGCTGGACATCGGTCGAAGAGAGGGCGGGGTTGACCTTGATGAGGAAAGAGAGGGGCGCCGGGACCTCTTCGACCGACATAAGCGGCGCGATATCGGCAAGCGCGTCGTTGCCGAGAAAGTAGACCTCGTCGGTCACCCGCCGCAGGTCGGCAAGCGGTGCGATACTGGGAAAAAAGTCACTGTTTCTGATGTAGAGGTAACTCATCTCCTCCTGTGCGGCGATGCCTGTCAGGGCAGGGACCTTGCAGTAGTCAAGGGTGAGGGCACCCAGACGGGCACCCGCGAGGAACGAAAGGTCGGGCGGACCGGAGAGATGGTCTATCCTGAGCGTTTTGATGCTCGCCTGCGGGGCAAGACTCTCTTCGATATCGGCGGGGAATTCGCCGGAAAGGTATAGTTGATATCCTATCTCGGCAAGAAGAGGGAATCGGGGCGGCGCCACGCTCACATAATCGCCGATGATGGTGAGTTCGCTCACCGAGGTCAACTGCTCGGCAAGGTCGAACTCGGTGATGGCCGGACTTTCCGATATCCACAGTGCACCGATGGAAACGACCTCGGGAAAACCCCTTACCGAAACAAGCGCGGGGCTCTGGGATAGCCCGAGGTGCCCGATCGACCTGAGCGAGGGGAGTTCGATGGTCTCGAGGAGCGGGTTGTTGTTGAAAGAAAGGTTGGTGATCTCCTCGAGGAGCGGCCATGACACCGTCCGCAGCGCCTCGTTCGACTGAATGGTGATGCTGGTCGCCGCCGTCTGATGCACCTCTACCGTATTGAGCACGGAACTTTTCTCAACGATCACTTTGGGGGTGGCGACCGTCACGGTATCGATGATGAAGGTCTCCGCGGTACTGTAGGAAATGAACGCCTCCTTGCCGACGGTCCGGAGCGCGGGGAAATCGTTCAGGGAGGAGATCGGCGAATAGCTCACATACAGGTACGAGGTGATGGTCTCCAACCCCGTGAGTCCGAGCAGAGCCGTCATGGCGGGGGTGTCCGTGGGGCCTACCGCGTTCCCCCAGTGCAGTTCATCGACCTCCTTGAGGCAGTGAAGCGCCGACAGATCGGTGACCGCCTCTCCAACGACAAACAGTTTTTTCAGAGAGGTATAGCCGCGCAGAAGTTCTGCGTCGGCGTTGCTGCCGATACCGTAACTACCCTCGCCCGGGTAGGCGCCGAGGATGCATTCGGCCTCCGGGTCGCCCCCCGGCAGAGTGACATATGCTCCGCGCCATATCGCGTTGCCGCCGTTACCGCCGATCAGCCAGACGGCGTCGTTGAAACTCGCCACGCCGAACCCGTACATCTGCGACAACGGCAGTTTGCGCGGCGCCTGCTCCCAATGGATGCCGTCGGCGGTGACCGCGATGCCGGGAAGCGGCGTCAGGCCGCCCAGCCAGACCTGCGGCGGTCCCGCCCCGGGGCCGATATCCTGCTGGACCGTGTCGCTGTTCTGCCACTGTCCGGCGAAGACCCATAGTTTCCCGTCGAACGGCACGGCGGATCCGTACGAACCGAACACACGATACCAGGCATTGTTGATGTCGATGTCGGGTATCTCATGCGAACTGAAGGAACCGGCGCGGAAGGTCGCATAGGTCGCGTAGGTGTCGGCGTAATAGTACTGGGACCACCCGACCGAGTACCCGGGCAGAGAGGCCTGAAAATAACAGGAATCATGGAAATGACCGCCGAGCAGGATCAACCGGTCGCCGACCGGCGCCGCGAGCGGTCCATACAGCCCGTCGCCGAGCGGTTCGCAGTACCCGCCCGGGGGGGCCGAGACGACCGACTGCCAGTTACCGGCCTTCGTCCACGAAACGCCGTCGGTCGAACGCCACGCATCGCCGGCGCCGACCCCTGACGCACTGCCGCCGACGAGCCATAACGCCCCCTCGAACACCGTCAGCGCGTGTAGCCCGCGCCGACCGAACGGCGGCGCGCTTTGCGCGAGCGACCACTCGATGCCGTCCTCCGAATTCCATACTCCCGCCGTATCGATCGTCCAGAGGAGACCGTCCTTGACCACGACCGAACGGTTGCCGGTAAAGGAGGGCGCCACCTCGGTCGCCATGAGCGTCCATGACACCCCGTCGGCCGAACGCCACGCATCGCGCTTCTTCTCGCCGCCGAAAAGCCACAAGTTTCCCTTGAATGGGGTGACGGCGGGATAGTTGCGACCGTCGAACATCCCCTCTTCCGGCTCTTCATTTGCGGCATGCATCAGCGTCCACACGAAAATGCGGTGGCCCTCCGGCGCATCGGCGTCCGACAGGAGATCGTCGCCCGCTTCGTCGGAAAGAAGAGCGGTATCGTTCAGGTCATCGGACCTTTCATCGTCGGGGAACAGATCCTCCTCGGCGACCGACCCCTCTTCGTCGGAGAGTGGCGTTACGGTGTCGGAGCCGGAAAGGTCGGTATCGGATGATGTCATCGCATCGGCATCGGCGGCGGAGCGCGCCGCCTTCCCGCAACCGAAGACAAAAAAGAGAGACAGGAGTACGAGCATCATCCGGATCGTCTTTGAGCCGAAAGACCTCTCCGCGCACATCCCGTATCCCCGTTCGTTCCGTTCGATGTCTTCTTGTATCATACTCTCCGGTAAAAGTCCAGACCGCTCTCCGCGCCGAAAAGTTGCCATCATTCGCCCGGATGCTATGCTTGCGGCGGCGTTCAGAGAGAGGTCATGCGGATGAAGGACCGGTTCAGGCCGATCGTCGAATTTCTCGGGCTCAGGCGGAGCATCGTCGGGCTCCTTACGATGGTGGTGCTCGTCGGGCTCGGCGAGAAGATGGCCGAACGGTTCCTGCCGCTCTACCTCATCGCGCTCGGCGCTTCGCCGCTCATCCCGGGGATACTCAACGGCCTCGACAACCTCCTCTCGGCGCTCTATTCCTATCCCGGCGGCTGGCTGACCGAGCGGCTCGGCTACAAGCGGGCGCTCGCGGTCTTCAATCTCGTCGCGATGGGCGGCTATCTCATCGTCATCGCCTTCCCGCACTGGATCGCGGTCATCGTCGGATCGGTCTTCTTCCTGTCGTGGACGGCGCTGTCGCTCCCCGCGACGATGGAACTGGTGTCGACGGTCCTGCCCAAGAACAAGCGGACGATGGGGGTGTCGGTCCATTCGCTCGTCCGCCGCGTCCCGATGGCGCTCGGGCCGGTGCTCGGCGGGGTGCTCATCGACCTCTACGGCGTGACGGCGGGTGTCCGCCTGTCATTCACCGTCGCGTTCCTCTTCGGCGCGGTGTCGCTCGTCATCCAGCAGGGGATGATAGAGGAACGGCGCGAGGAAAAGGAGCCGTCGGTGGGCGGCCTGCAGGCGCTTCTCGCGGCGATGCCCAAGGAACTCAGAGCGCTCCTCGCCTCCGATATCCTCATCCGGTTCTGTGAGCAGATACCCTACGCCTACCTCGCGATATGGGCGATGTCGAGCCCGCAGGGAGCCCGCGTGAGCGGCACCGAGTTCGGCATCCTTACGGCGATCGAAATGGTGGTGGCGCTCCTCATCTATGTGCCGGTCGCCTATCTCGCCGACAAGGGATCGAAGAAGCCCTTCGTCCTCATCACCTTCTTCAACTTCACGATCTTCCCGGTCATCCTCCTGTTCTCGACCGGCTTTACGATGCTGGTGGTCGCTTTCATCGTGCGCGGTCTCAAGGAGTTCGGCGAACCGACGCGTAAGGCGCTCATCATGGACCTCGCCCCCGAAGGACGCAAGGCGGCGACCTTCGGTTCCTACTATCTTGTCCGCGATACCGTCGTGTCTCTGGCCGCCTTCGCCGGTGCGTGGCTGTGGCAGATGTCGCCGGCGGTCAATCTCCTGACGGCGGCCGCCTGCGGCGCGCTAGGGACCCTGCTGTTCGCCATGACGGGAAAAGATCGCGCCTGATCATCGAAAAATTGCTTTTCATGTCGAGAAAGCACTAACTATACTGGTCACTTATCTTGGGAGGGATCTATGAGGAGCGTTATTGTTTTGGTGCTGTGCCTCTTGTCCGTGCTTTTCGTTGCCTGTGGCGGGGATGATCCCGGTGATCCGGTCGACAACACACCGGTAACGGATGATGCGGTGAATCCCGACAGCGATACCGCCGGCTCCGGCACCGGTACGCTGGTCTTCGCCGGCGTGGCGAATGGCGAAACACCGGTCATCGCGGGAGGTTCCCTGAAAGATGTCGTTGCCGAAGCAACGACCCATCTTATGCATGGGACCGGCATGGATCTGTGGGTGACCGAGGTTTCGGTTTCGCAGGGACTCGTCGCCGACGGCGTTGCCGACACCTTCACCTGGGAGAAGATCGGCGAGAGCGACGCGATCAAACCGATACCGGACTACCTGTTCACCGATACCGGCCTGCCGGTGGGGGAATACCAGAGCATCAAGATGGTCTTCAAGAACACCATCGTCATGCATGCGGTCTATCACGACGATCAGGCCACGGAGATAGAGATGCCCAGTTCGCTCGATCAGGGCTCCTGCGGCGACGAGACTCTCATCACACAGTATTTCTCGCCGAACGGCAACCATTCGCTTGAAGAGGGGGTTTTCCATGTGCAGGCGGCGGGCGAGAAATCGAGCGCCTTCACCATCAAAGAGGGAAAGACCACCACGATCAAATGGCAATTGGGCAAACCGGGCGTGCAACTGACCGACTGCTCCTTCGAGTGGGTCGATGCGAACGGGAACGGCGCGTGGGATTGCGGGGTCGACAGCGCGCAGAACGCCCAATGTTCCGTGCCGAATGTCATGTTCTATTTCTCGGTCGAAGAGGAATAACGAGGAGGAGAAACATGCCTATCTATGAGTATGTCTGCGCCGGTTGCGGCCGCGAGTTCGAAGTGTCGCAGAAGATGTCCGATGCGCCGCTCACCGTCTGCGAGGCGTGCGGCGGGAAACTGACCAAGAAGGTCTCGCTCGGCGCCATCGTCACCAAAAGCGCCGCCCCCTCATGCCCCGCCGGCACGAAGTCCTGCTGTCCCGGCTGTACCCACAACCACTGAACGATAACCGCGTCTAGCGGATGAACGGCTCCTGAATAAGCCATCTGCCGTCTTTGTTCCCGGTCGCCTCTCTCTGTGCCTCGATCGTTTTTCCTTTATCGATGAAGAGCCGCAGGCCGGTGGTGTCGCGCAGGAAACTGATGTCGCCATCGGAATCGCCCGCGCCGAAGCGGGGCCGTTTCGCTGGGTCCGCCTGCGGGCCAAAGCCTTCGGCGGAGGACCCGGGGTTGGGCCGAAAGGGATCGCCTGCGGTCATGCCGAAGATGACGGTGTTGATCCAGCACCGTTTGCCGTCGCGGTAGGTGATCATCCGGTTCTCGCCGTCTTTCACCGGGCCGCAGCCGATGAGATCGTAGGTGAGTTTTCCGTCGGGTCCGACCACATTCTCGATGCCGATGACCCGTTCACGCGGGATGCCGACCAGCGCGGCGCAGGGATCGATGATGTACTTCGGGGTTGCCGAGACTACCCATACCTCGAAGCCGCTTTTTTTGAGGCCGTCAATAAGGTCGGCGATCTGCGGATAGATGCGGATATAGTCGGCGATGGTGTCGTTGCCGATGCGGCGGGTCGCGCCGATCGGGTTGGCGAGTTGCCGTTCAAATATCTCGCGGGATACCCGCCGTATCTGGTCGGGGGTGTTCCCGGCGAGGAGATGACCCAACCACGCGTAGGCCGCTTCGGTGATATTCGGATCGTGTCCCGCGAAGGCGGCCTGTCCGTCGGGGGTCTTTTGAGAGTTATAGATCGTGAAGATAGATTCGGGGGTCGCCCCTTTTTTGAGCGCCTGCACCGCCGCGTCGGTGAGATAAGGACTCGTCCGGCGCCAGTCGTCGGGGGTCGCGACCATGCCGCGGTCAAGCAGGCCGATGAAGGCGGCGTCGCCGATGTCGTTCTTGATGACGGTGTTGTCCCAGTCGAACACCGCCACCTTGCGGCCCGGTCGCCGCGATTCCTCGGCAAGAAAGGCGACGATCGCCGCGTGGTTCTTCGGGTCCCAGCCGTCGGTCTTGAGCATCTCTTGTTCCCTCCAAGCGCCGCTAGACCATACCAGAATGTCCCGATAAGCGCAAAAAACAATTGACGGAATGGAGACCAACCATTAACGATACCTTAACATGTGCCGGGTATCCATCGGACCGTACATGATGGACCTGTAATGGAGGACCGTATGAAACGGATCGCGACGATGATGATCATGGCCGCCGTGCTGGCGTGGGGTTCCGCGCTGATGGGGGCCGAGGAACCGAAAAAGGATGAGACGATCAAAGAAGAAGTAAAGAAGGAAGAACCCAAGAAAGAGGAGTCGGCGGTGCCCGACTGGGTGAAGAACATCAAATTCAAGGGCGACTTCCGGTTCCGGTATCAGTATCAGAACTACGAGGACGCGGTGAAGGATGACACGCTGGAGCGCAACCGGCTCCGCTATCGGGCGCGCATCGGGCTGGAGGCGAAGGTGAATGACTGGGCGAAGATCCACTTCGGCGTAGCGTCGGGCTCCTACGAGAGCAAGATAACAGCCGACCAGTTGGCCGGCGACTCCGATGTGAAGGCGTCGCTCGGGCAGGATCTCCGCTCGACCAACCAGACCTTCGACGATTTCTTCAGCCACAAGCCGCTCTGGATAGACTACGCCTACGCCGAATTCACGCCGTGGAGTTGGCTCACGCTCACGGGCGGCAAGATGAAGAACCCGTTCCACACCACCTCCGAACTCATCTGGGATGGCGACATCACCCCCGAGGGGGCGGCGCTCCAGTTCAAGTATGCGGTGATGGACGAACTGTCGCTCCTCGCCAACGCCGGCATCTTCATCCTCGACGAGGTGAAGGCGCTCGACGACCCGATGATGGCGGTGCTCCAGATCGGCGCGGCGCTCAAGGTATCCGACTTCGACGCGACGGCGACCCTCTCCTACTACGATCCGATGAACCTGATGAACGCCGAAGCGAACACCGGTGAAGGCTCCAAGATGCGCGATTATGTGTCGCAGGGCTATTACTGGAAGAACATCGCCGCAGCGCTCGACGCATCATACACCATCGAGAAGAAGTACCAGATAGGGCTCCTGGGCGAGGTGACGGCGAATCTGTACGGCCTGAACAAGGAGGCGCTCGGCGCGAAGGCCGACGACAATCTCGCCTTCTTCGTCGGGCTCAAGGGAGGCACCAAGGCGCTGGCGAACCTCGGCGATTTCCAGAGTTCGATATCCTACCGGCAACTCGGCATTTCGTCGTGGATACCGTTTCTCATCGACGCCGACCCGCTCGACGGCAATGTGAACGCCGAAGGGATCAAGTTCGACATCAAGGCGGGGCTCTACAAGAACTTCTCGGTGGCGGCGACGCTCAACTACTTCTGGACGCTCGACAAAGCATTCAACAAAGACAAGACCAACAAGGATCTCATCCTGCAACTCGACCTCAATTATAAGTTCTAAGTTCTCCTAACCGAAAATTAACCGAAGTACTGGAAAAATCCTAACACTTTCCCTATACTTTGCCTGCGAAGCGTCAACCTTTGGGAGGTGACCATGGCACGCGAACGGATACTGGTGGTCGACGACGAGCAGGACATCCTTGAACTGATCCGCTACAACCTGTCGCGCGAAGGGTATCAGCTCGACACGGTGCTGAGCGGCGAAGAGGCGATCAAGATCGCCCGCGACCGTCACCCCGACCTCATCATCCTCGACCTCATGCTCCCCGGCATCGACGGTCTGGATGTCTGCCGCCTGCTCAAAGGCGAAACGCGCACGGCCCACATCCCCATCATCATGCTGACGGCCAAAGGGGAGGACAGCGATGTGGTGACCGGGCTCGAACTCGGCGCCGAGGACTACATGACCAAGCCCTTCAGCCCCAAGGTGCTCATCGCGCGGGTCCGCAACATCCTGCGACGCAAGACGCGGATCGCCGAGGAGAAAGAGGTCAAGATGGTGATCATCGAGAATATGAAGATAGACCCGTCGAAGCATAAGGTGACGGTGGGGAAGGAGGAGGTCGATCTCACGGCGACCGAGTTCGCGCTCCTGATGTTCCTCGCCAAGCGGCCCGGCTGGGTCTTCACCCGCAGCCAGATCATCAACGGCGTTAAGGGCGACGACTACCCGGTGACCGACCGTTCGGTCGATGTGCAGATACTCAACCTGCGCAAGAAACTGGGCGATATGGGCGAATACATCGAAACGGTGCGCGGCGTCGGCTACCGGTTCAAGGAACTCAACTGAGAGGCCATCCATGCAACGATTCGACGGCTTTTCCAAAGAGACGCTCGCCTTTTTCGCGGGACTGAAAAAGAATAACTCCAGCGCATGGTTCGATGCGCACCGGAAGGAGTACGAGCAGTTCGTGAAAAAACCGACGCAACTGTTCGTGCAGGCGATGGAGGAGCCGCTGATGCTTCTCGACAGCGGCATCAACGCGGTGCCGAAGGTCAACCACAGCATTTTCCGGCTCAACCGCGACACCCGTTTCTCGAACGACAAGACCCCGTATAAAACGAATCTCGGCGTCTGGTTCTGGAGCGGCGTCCGGCCGCGGATGGAATGCAGCGGCTTCTACCTGCAGGTCGAGAACGGCGAAGTGATGCTCGGCACCGGGATGTATATGTTCCCCCGCGATCTTATGTCGGCCTACCGCGACGCCGTCGCCGATCCGAAAAAGGGGACACTGCTCCTGAAGCTGGCCGGGAAGATGGAGAAAGAGGGCTACGGTATCGGCGGCGAGCACTACAAGAAGGTGCCGGCCGGTTATGATAAGGAACTGCCGCAGGCGCGGTTCCTGCGCTACAACGGTATCTACGCCGGGTTCGAGACAAAGGTCCCCAAGGATTTCTACAGCGCGAAGTTCGTCGACTGGTGCTTCCTCCATTTCCGGAAGACGCTGCCGCTCCACCAGTGGCTCAAGGATACGCTGGGATAGACCCTCAACAATCCGGAAATTCCGGATAGTTCAAAGAATGGATTCAGTTGTAAAGGGATTCTTTACATCTTGAGTTTGTCGAAACACCTTTTACTAGGTCTATACAGCGGGGCGCTTGCGACAAAAACGGGGTAAAGCTCTTCCTATCCATCTTTACAGAACGGGGAAAAGGTCTGTTTGCAGGGCGATTTTCGACAACCGCTACTATGCGGCGGAAAGGTAGGTCGCCAACACATTGATATCATTGTTATTTTCTGACTGTCGCAAGCGGGGCGCTGCAAACAGTCGAAAATAGCCTTTCGACACACCGAGAAGATTGCTTAATATATTGTTATTGTTGGAGATTAGCGTTCTATCGAGTTCGCGAAAAGCGGAATGCCCAATGATTACAAGAGTTTCCGTTTCGCATATCAGGCCTTTATGTCTCCTGCAGGATTGGGCTTGGTAGCCCGATAGAGAATCCTGATGTCTGCAAGGGAACCGTCATCACGACGAAACATTTCGGATTTTAGTGTGTCTGTTTCGGTTTGATAAGTGAAAACGAAACACATCACACTAGTGCATCCCCCATTTTCTACTGTGCCGATCAGGGGGTTGGCGTCCGCGGGGATAATAATGAGTTGGAAGAACTTGTCTTCAGAAAAGTAACAGCTTTTGGATTCAGGATCATATCCAGTATAGATGGTGGTATGTTCCTGATAACCACCGGGATTATTATAAACCCAGTAGCCGTCCATCATCTGGATTTCGGGCAGACAGTCGACCACATCTTGGTCAGGTTCTTCATCTGCCAGGATCTGATCGTCATCTACCGGCTCGTTATCCATCGGTTCGGTGTCGGTCTGGATGTTGTCCGTCTGGACATCATCCGGGATTTCGTTGTCCACCGGCTCGACATTGTCTGTCGGCTCGGTGTCATCCACCACGACGCTGTCGTCGGTCGGCTGGTTGTTGTCAACCGGGGGGTTGTTTTCCTCACCGCCACAGGCGATGAAGAAGATTGAGACGAAGGCAAAGAAGGCAACGAAAAAGGCGTTCTTGGCGTTCATGATAGTTCTCCTTATAGGATGTTGATAGTAAAGTTTCCGTTTCGCATATCAGGCCTTTATGTCTCCTGCTCTTGGACTTTAACCGTTAAACTTAATTGTGCAACCATCTGAATTAACTCGCCTTGCCCATCTTCGATTTCAAGAAGCCTATATGCTCCTCAAGTTTGAGTATCGCATTTTCGACCTCCTCGACATTATTTAAGTCTTTGATTTTAATGGATATATTTCCGTTCTTCTCTTTCTCTCCCGCGCGCGTGCCTTCCTTATCCTTATTAAGTACATAGGTCTCGTACGCCCATCGGATGCCCTTCTTTTTCATCTTCTCGATCCTTACCTTGCTTCCCTCAACTGCCTTATATGTCTTGAGATATTGGCTGACTAGACTTTCCGAATAACCGGCGAGTTCCGCTATCGCTCGCTGTATCATCCCCAGTTCCGCAAGTTTGAAGAAACTTTCCGCGATCTCCCATGCGTTCAGATCGTCCCGCTGGAGGTTTTCGATAAGCGAAAGTTCTCGGGTCTTACTTTCCGACTCTACATCGGAAATAATGGCCGGTATGGTTTCACGGCACAGTTGCACGAATGCGCGATACCGACGATGACCGGCGATAATGAAATAGCCACTGCCATACGGCGACTTCCGCACCATGATCGGTTGCATGAGTCCGTGGGTGGTAATGCTCTTGGCAAGAGCGGCCACCCGTTCAGGGTCGATTTCCTGCCGCGGTTGACCGGGATCTTCGGTTATTTCAGAAAGAGGAAGGTCTTTCACTTCAAAGTTTTGCATAGTTTTCGATGCCTCCTAAAAAATGGGAAAGTAAAAATATCCGAAGAACACCGCGTATTTCCGGCCTCCCTCGAAAATAACGGTTGACATTTCCCCGTTGATACCTCAATCTGGAGAAAGAACCCGATGCTCATTTTATCTTTTCTGATGTTTCAGTCAAGGAAACCGTCGGGCTTCTTGTGCGGACCCCGCACCGGGGTGTCGCGAGGCGGGTCCAGCCGGCGAAATATGGACCCGAACGGTGCAACACGAAAAAACAGTAACTACTTTTGTGAGGTGGTGTTATGCCGTTGTGTACCGTTACCGGTATCGAGATGATGCTCAATGAGGCCTATGTACTTGATCTGTATGAGATTAAGCGGGCCGTCCGTGAGTGCAAGAACCGGCTCGCCGCCTTGGAGCGTCTTGAGCGCGACTACGGCACCCGCGATGTTTTGGAGCGGAAACAGCCCGGCACCGGCCGGATCGAGAAGGCGGTGTTCTATCGGCTGGTTTGTGAAAGCGCCGCCGCCGAACTTTCCCGCGTCTATCCCAGCCGTCGATTGTTCCTGAGATTCGATGAGTTCCTGTACCTGCGCCGCCGCCGCATCGAAGACTCGGCATGTCGCGGACAGAATGATCAGCGCCGCGAAAGTCCGCACGATGAGGGAGGCGGCCATGAACAAACATGAAACTCTCGCTCTTTTCGGACCGCCGCGCAACATCGTTTCTCTCGCTCTCAAAACGGTGTTGAAGTTCAAAGAGACGGCGGGACCGCTGTTGGTACTCGATTTTCAGGGGGTCGGCGCCGTCGCGCTCAACCCGGAGAACGAAATGTTGCTGAGAAAGCGGCCGGTAGTATGGGTCGATACCGCGAACCGGCGCAAACCGGTTTCGTTCTTTCCGCTTTCTTTTTCCAAGGATGCCGTTTCGGTGTTCCGGTATTTCCTTAAGACGGTGCGGGATATCGCCAAGATGCGGTTGGTCGACGACACTATCGATCATGTTGCGCGGGGCGTCGAACGGTGTTTGCGTGAAGGGCAGGTCGGACCGCGCGCCTTGCTGACGGTGCTTGCCGACCGGATGATGCGCGGTCGGTTCTTCGACGCCGATTGCGACAGCCGCGAGATTGCCCGGTGTATCGCCATGTTGCGTTACGCCCTGCGATTCCCGGCGGTCTACAATGTTTCGGAAGGGATCAACCGTATGCCGCTCCGGGAGATTTTACAAAAGCGGCACACCGTTTGGATCGAGATGCCGCGTGAACATTTCGAGCCCGATGAACACCGGTTGGTCGCGGCATTCATCCAGACCGCCGTATTGGACTGGTCTCTTTTTCTTCCGACGGCCGACGGTACGGAGGTCCCGTCCCTTGAACGGCCCACCGTGCTTCATTTATTCCCGCACCATTCGGACGCCTATGATTCCTTTGTGGATATGGTCCAGCCGACACAAGGATGGATCCGGCATATCGGCGTGTTCGGCTTGTCGGCGCGGCCGCCGTCGGTCGCAGCCCGTTCTTGGGCGCGTGGGGCGGGTCAGATATGGTTGCTCGGCGGCGAGGCCGGATTCCCGAGAGAACAGTATGCGACCATTCTTGGGGAACATGCGGTCGCGGCGGCCGAACGGATCGACGGCGGGGCGCTCTACATTATGAGCAAGGAGCGGGAAGCCGGTATCTCGATCCGCGTTCGGGTGCCGCCGGTCGAAACGACGACCGCCGCGGAACTGCGCGTTTCTTCGGGGGTTCGGCGGCAGGTTGCGGCGCTCCGGCAGTGCGCCGGAGCGTTGGGCGACCGGGGCCTTGTCAGACCGGAGGCGGGAGAAGAGATGTATGAACGGCTGTGCGAAAAGGAAACTCTTCTCAACGGGTGGTTCAAGGTGCTGGCCTCCAATCGCAAATCGACCGGCACCGACGGGATGACCGTCCCCCAATTCAAAGAGAAACTCGATCATGAATTGGCCCGCGTGTCGGATGAGCTGACGACCGGCACCTATCGGCCGCGATTGCTGAAACGGGTGAGTCTTGAAAAACCGGGCGGCGGTGTCCGCGTCATCGGCATTTCGTGCGTCCGCGATCGGGTCGTCCAGACGGCGCTTCTGACGCTCTTGGAGCCGCTGTTCGAGCCCGCTTTCAGCAACTTCAGTTTTGCCTTCCGGCCCCATCGGAACGCGCATCAGGCGATTGACGCGGCCCGATCAATGATCGCGATGGGCGGCGCGTGGGCGGTGATCGCCGACATCAGAAAATGTTTCGATTCGCTGGACCACGAGGTGTTGCTTTCGCTGGTCGAACGGAAGATCGGCGACGAGAAGCTTTTGGCGCTCATTCACCAATGGCTGACGGCCGATGCGCTTGATTTCGGCGATATCGTACCGGTGGATGTCGGCGTTCCGCAGGGCGGATCCATCTCGCCGCTTCTCGCAAACATCTACCTCGACCCGTTGGACCGTCACTTCGAGCGGGCCGGGTACAATTTTGTCCGCTACGCCGATGACATCGTCATCTTCTGCAAGGACCGGGAGGCGGCGCGCGAAGCGTTGCGGGATATGGGAACCTTCCTTTCTCACACTCTCCGGCTCGAACTTAAACCGACAAAAACCGCGTATGTCCCCGTTCGCGAGGGTTTTGAATTCCTTGGTTTTCGTATGACCGATACCGAGATCGCCATTCAGGAATCGAAGACCGACCGCGTCATCCACGCGGTCGCCGAACAGTTGCGCATCATGGGATCGGACAATGTTTCGTTGATGGCGCGGTTGCGGGCGACGATCCGGCTGAATTCCGTTGTTCGCGGTTTTCGCAATTATTTCCGTGCGGCGGGCGGCGCCGCCATTCACCGGCAATTGACCCGTCTCGATGAGTTGATGCGGGAACTGGCTGAACGGCATTTGCCCGCCACCATCCGCGAAGACCCCGTTTTCCGGTTTCATGAACGCTTTGCCCGCACGCTTCCGGGACACGGCGATCAACCGGCCGATGGGAGCGCCGCGTTGCGCGAAGTAGCGGGAATATACCCTCTGAAAGTTGAGCAAAAGACCACACCGGGATGGATGCAGGAACGCGATGCCGTCGAAAATGGCGGCGCTGCACAAGCCGGAGAAACAAGCCGCGTTGTCGCAACGGGTGAAGACATCGATGAGGGTTCCGTGTTGGTTCACGGCAACCGGGTCTTCGTGCTGACCCATCACGGCTATGTCGCCATGGAGGGCGATGTGCTGGTAGTGCGGAGAAAAAAGAAGGATGTCTGCGCTAAGAAAATCGAAGAGATCGGCTTATTGTACCTCCAAGGCGCGGCAATGAACATTTCAGTGCCGTTGCAGATCAGACTTGCCGAAAAAGGCGTTCCGGTGGTGTATGCGCCGCCGTTCGGAAAGCCTGCGGCGGTGCTTGCGCCCGTCATCAGCGAAAAGGCCAACCTGCGGCGGCAACAGGTATTGCGTCGTGACGATCCCGATGTGGCGCGCACCGGATTGCAGATGTTGGCGGCGAAGATCGGGAATCAGGCGGGTGTTATTTCCTATTTCGCCAAATATCGGCGCAAAGTAGATGCGGCGCAGGGACGGCGGATGATGGAGGTCGCGGCTGAGCTTCGCGTGCACGCCGCGCGCGTGGCCGAACTGACGCCCGGCGGAACGGAAATGCGGGCCGTCGCCATGGGCCTTGAAGGGCGCGCCGCCGCTTTGTATTGGAAAGAATTGGCATTCTTGATTCCGGCCGCTCTCGATTTTCCGGGACGGGTCACCATCCATGCGCAAGATCTCTTCAATCAATGCCTCAACTATGTCTATGGTATTTTGTACGGCGAGGTGTGGCGAGCCGTCAGCCGGTGCGGGCTTGACCCGTATTTCGGCATCATGCACGGGTCGCAACGGGACGGCGGCAGTTTGGTTTTCGATCTGATAGAAGAATTCCGAGCACCTTTTGCGGATCGTTTCGTCGTTGCGCTCATGGGACGCGGTTTTCTTCCGGAACAAGATACCGAAAATCTTTTGAAGTTCCGTTGCCGCAAAACGCTTGTGACGGGATTTCTCAAGCAGTGGACCAACGCGCCGGTGCGCCGGTGCGGTATAAAATCGCCCAGCCGCCTACTCGATGAACAGGCTATGGCCTTGACAAAACTCTTTGAAGGCAAAGGCAGTTATCGCCCGTTCAAGATGAAGTGGTAAAGTAAAACCGAGTCTACAGTTCTAGGCACCCGTAGTTCTCTTCTTGGAGCGCTTCGTTCACTTCGTCTTTGTCGAAGTGTTCCGGGTCGAATTCGCCGCCGATCCATTCAAGGAACTCTTCGTGTTCTTCGTGTTCGGGATTCTGTATGGCTTTCAAGAAGTTGGCATAACCCCACGGGCCGCCGCAGTCTTCAGGAGGACAATTCCTCTTTCCGGCGATGCAGACGGGATAGGTCGCGTCCGGATCGGCGGGAAGTATCTTTTCGAGAAGTATTTCGTGTTCCCATCCATCTCCAAAATCGTACTCGTACACCATCTTTTCCTTTTCGCATTTCAGGAGGTCACTGATCTTCTTTTTCTTGTACTCGATGGTTCGCGTTCCGAAAAAGGCCATCGTCGGTTCTTCTATGCGGTCAACATAGAAGATCCGATCCTTGACGAACTGGTGCAGGTGAGAGTTGGTCCAGCCCATCGCTGTTTGAATGACCCGGTGAAGATCGAGAAGCAAGAGATCGGACGGTACGAGCAACCGCCGCCAGATCTTCGGTCTGATGTTTTTCAGCGAGACCTGTATTTGGTAGATCTTCGACATGTACGCCTCCGCCCAATCACACATACCGGCAGAGATAGGCGGTATCGACCTTCACTTTCAGTTTGAATTTCTTGCCTTTGTCGACGGTGAAGGTATGGCCGGGGCCGAAGCTCTTCCACGCCGTCTCGCCCGGTAACTGAACGGTGAGTTCGCCCGCCACCACCGTCATGTGCTCGACGGTGTCGGTGCCGAATTCATACTCGCCCGGCGCCATGACGCCGACCGTGGCGCGTCCCTCATTGGTCATGAAACCGATCGACTTGACCGTGCCGTTGAAATACTCGTTGACCTTGAACATGCGTTACTCCCTCGCAAAGTTGCGGGGATAGGTTCGCCGAAGAAGGGGAGATTGTCAAGAAAGAAGAAGGGGCGGCACTACTTCCACACCGGCTGACCGACCGCTTTGAGTTCTTTTTTCCACGCGGTCTGCACGAGGTCGATGAGCGTCTTCGGGAGCGGGACATAGTCGAGCGACTTGGCGGTCTTATCGCCGTTCTTCATGCACCAGTCGAAGAACTTGAGCATCGTCTGTGCCTTCGCGGCGTCGGGCATCGCTTTATATATGAGGATATAAGAGGCGCCGACGATCGGCCAGCTCTGGTCGCCCGGCTGGTCGGTGAGGACCATGTAGAAGCCCTTCGCGTTCTGCCAGCCGGCGTTGGCCGCCGCGCTCTGGAAGGTGTCGATGGCGGGGGCGACGAACTTGCCCGCCTTGTTCTTGAGTTTGGTGTAGGTCATCTTGTTCTTGAGGGCATAGGCATATTCGACATAACCGATGGAGCCGCCGGTCTGCTTGACGAACGCGGCGACACCCTCGTTCCCCTTGCCGCCGACGCCGGTGGGCCAGTTGACCGCCTTGGCATTGCCCACTTTAGCCGACCAGTCGGCCGATGCTTTGGTCAGGTAGTTGGTGAATATCCAGGTGGTGCCGGAGCCGTCGGAGCGGTGAACGACGACGATCTTCTGGTCGGGCAGTGCAAGTCCCGGATTCTCGGCCGTGATCTTCGGGTCGTTCCACTTCGCTATGGCGCCGAGGAATATCTGCGCGAGCGTTTCGCCCGACAGCTGCAATTTGCCCGGTTCGATACCCTTCAGGTTGACCACCGGGACCACCCCGCCGATGACCATCGGGAACTGGAAGAGCCCCGCCGCGGTCAGTTCCTCCTCCTTGAGCGGCTCGTCGGAGGCGCCGAAATCGACCGTTTTCGCCTTGATCTGGGCGATGCCGCCGCCCGACCCGATCGACTGGTAGTTAAGCTGCATACCGGTGAGTTTGTTGTAATCGAACGCCCACTGCGAATAGATGGGGAACGGGAAACTGGCCCCCGCGCCGTTGACCGTTTCGGCCGCCGCGAGCATCCCGAAGGTGCACAACGCGATGAACATGACCAATACTTTTCTCATAATCTCCTCTCCTCTTGTGTTATCAATAACCCTCCGGCGCAGCGGCGCCGGACGATGAGATTTGTAATGCCGCTTTGTTAGAGAACAATGAAAGCGCGGTCAGATTCCGGCAAGCAAAAAGAGAATTGGCGGTCAATTGACACGCTCTTAACGATACGCTAACACGGCGCGCCTATCTTTCCGGTGGACCGTGGAAGGAGCATCCCGATGTCGCGTTTCGGTTCCTACCTCTCTGAACATTTCGAAACGATATTCCGCTGGTTCACCATAGTGTGCGCCGCGACGGTGCTTTTTATCATGGCGGCGATGTTCATCCAGCTCGCGTGGAACGCGCGACTCGCCATCGGGGAGTTCGGCATCGGCTTCCTGTGGAGCGATGTGTGGGACCCGGCGCTCAACAAGTACGGCGCCTTCTCGAGCATCTACGGGACGCTTGTATCGACCCTCATCGCCCTTTTCATCGCGGTGCCGATGAGCGTGGTGATTGCGCTGTTCCTCGTGGAACTCGCCCACCCGACGGTATCGAAGGTGGTTGGCGGGGCGATAGAACTGCTCGCGGCGATCCCTTCCATAATATACGGCATGTGGGGGCTGTTCGTCTTCGCGCCGTTCATGGCCGAGAAGGTCCAGCCGTTCCTGCAGGAGACGCTCGGGTTGGAGAAGGCGCCGCTCATCGGGAAATTCTTCTCCGGCGCGCCGATGGGTATCGGGATGCTGACGACCGGGATCATACTCGCGCTCATGGTACTCCCCTTCATCACCGCCGTCATGCGCGATGTTTTCGCGATGGTGCCGCCGGTGGTCAAGGAGTCGGCCTACGGCATGGGCTCGACCACCTGGGAGGTGACGCATAAAGTGACGCTCCGCTACGGCATTCAGGGGGTGATCGGCGCCTGTTTCCTCGGGCTCGGCCGCGCACTGGGCGAGACGATGGCGGTCACCTTCGTCATCGGCAACGCCCACCATATCTCGGCATCGTTTTTCGACGCGGGCAATTCGATCGCCTCGACGCTCGCCAACGAGTTCGCCGAGGCCTCCGAGCCGATCTATCTCCACTCGCTCATCTATCTGGGGCTGGTGCTTCTCGTGATGACCTTCCTCATACAGTTCGCCGCGCAGTGGTGGGTGCGCCGCTTGAAAAAGGGCATGGGGGCGGGGCTATGAAAAAGGCATCTAACACCCGCCGGCGCGAACTGACCGATCTGACGATGCGCCTCGTTTCGGGCGCCGCGTCGCTCATCGGCATCTTTTTTCTCGTGTGGATACTGTGGACCGTCGCGAAGAACGGACTGGCCGCCTTCAACTACGACTTTTTCACCGCCCTTCCGACGCCGCCCGGCATCGAGGGTGGCGGGCTCGCCAACGCCATCGTCGGGACGCTCCTCATCACGGCGATGGCGGCGCTCATCGGGGTGCCGCTGGGGCTCTTTACCGGCGTCTATCTCGCCGAATTCGGCAAAAACACAAGGTTCGGCGGGATGGTCCGCTTCACGATCAACATCACGATGGGGATCCCGTCCATCATCGTGGGACTTTTTGTCTATACTCTGCTGGTCCTGCCGTTCAAACATTTCTCGGCCTACGCCGGTGCGGTGTCGCTTGCCATCATCATGCTGCCGGTCGTTGCGCGGACCACCGAGGATATGCTGGGCCTGGTGCCCAACGCCTTGCGCGAATCGGCGCTCGCCATCGGGATGCCGCGATGGCGCGCCATCGTTTCGATCCTCTTCCGCTCGGCACGGTCGGGACTGCTGACCGGGATACTGCTCGCCGTGGCGCGGGTGTCGGGCGAAACGGCGCCGCTCCTGTTCACCGCGATGAACAGTCCCTACTGGATGAAGGGGCTCGCCGAGCCGACCGCCAACCTCACCGTCACGATATTCAACTATGCGATGAGTCCGTTCGACGACTGGAAGACGCTCGCGTGGGGTGCGTCGCTGCTTATCATGGTGACGGTGCTCGGGGTGAATCTGTTCGCCCGGACCTTATTGAGGGAGAAGACGAGATGAGCGAAACGAAACTGCCGTTGTACGGCGATCTGGCCGACCCGACGCCCAAGATATCGGTGCGCGGACTCGATTTTTTCTACGGCAACCATCAGGCGCTCTATGCCAACGATCTGGACATCGCCCCCAACCGCGTGACGGCGGTCATCGGGCCGTCGGGTTGCGGCAAGTCGACCCACCTGCGGGTCTACAACCGCATCTTCGAACTCTACCGCGACCAGCAGGCGAAGGGGGAGGTCCTGCTCAACGGCGAGAGCATCTTCGCCCCGTCGGTGAAACTGCTCGAACTGCGCCGCCGCATCGGGATGATCTTCCAGAAACCGACGCCGTTCCCGATGTCGGTCTACGAGAATGTCGCTTACGGTATACGGCTCCACTACACGGTAGCGAAAAGCGAACTCGACGGCCGCGTCGAGGAAGCGCTCAAGGGGGCGGCGCTGTGGGAAGAGGTGCGCGATCTGCTGAATAGGCCGGGGACGGCGCTTTCGGGCGGCCAGCAGCAGCGGCTCTGCATCGCGCGGGCCATCGCGGTCGAACCCGAGGTGCTCCTGATGGATGAACCGACGAGCGCGATAGACCCCATCGCGACCGCCAAGATAGAGGAACTGGTGGAAGGACTCAAGGGGCGCTACACCCTCGTCATCGTCACCCACAACATGCAGCAGGCGGCCCGCATCAGCGACTTCACCGCCTTTTTCTTCAAGGGCTACATCATCGAGTTCGGGGAGACCAAGCAGATTTTCACCAACCCGAAGAACAAAAAGACCGAGGAATACATAACCGGACGGTTCGGATAAGGGAGGGAGCCATGCCGATGCGGATACAACGCGACATCGCGAAACTGAAGCAGAAACTCTTGGAGATGAGCGTGCGGGTCGAGGAGGTCTTTTCTCGGACCATCCGATGCGTCAAAGAACGAGACGCGGCGGCGGCCCGGCTCCTCATTGACGGCGACCGCGATATAGACCTCGCCGAGGTCGATCTCGAAGAGGAGTGCCTGAAGACGCTCGCACTCAACCAGCCGGTGGCGAGCGACCTGCGCCTGCTCGTCACGGTGCTCAAGATAAACAACGATCTCGAGAGGATAGGCGATCTCGCGGTCAATATCGCTGAACGGGTCCTGACGCTCGCCGATCATACCGAGGTGCCGTTGCCGTTCGATTTCAACCGGATGTCGGGGGTAGCGCAGGTGATGCTCCATCGCTCCATCGAGGCGCTCGTGAACCTCGACAAGGGGATCGCGTACGAAGTTCTTGCGCAGGACCAAGAAATAGATACCATACACCGCGAGATGTACCGGGCGGCGTCGAAGGAGATGTGCGCGAAACCGGAGCAGATAGAATTTCTGCTGCACGGTATCGCGGTGTCGCGCTATCTCGAGCGGATCGCCGACCATGTGACCAACATCGCGGAGGATGTCATCTACCTCGTGGATGGAGAGATCGTGAGACACCACACCGGAGAAGGACCGAGACCGACATGAGGCGACGGCTTATCTGGCGATTGTTCCCCGCCTTCGCGGGGGTCGTTGTGGCGGCGATATTCCTGTTCTCTTTCTCCGCTTTTCGCATCTTCAACAACTTCCACCTCGCCCGGATCACCGAGGAACTGAAGGCGCAGGCGGCGCTCGCCGAGCCGATACTGCGCACGGCGCCCGACCGCCAACAGGCGGCGCGGGAACTGGGCGAGCGGACCGGTACCCGGTTCACCGTCATCCTGCCCGACGGCGTTGTGGCCGCCGATTCGGACGATGACCCGGCGCAGATGGAGAACCACGGCGACCGACCCGAGGTGAAGAACGCCTTCGCGGGGCTGGTCGGCGTATCATCCCGCTACAGCCCGACCCTCCGGAAGGACCTGCTCTATGTCGCCCTGCGGGTGCGCGAGGAGGGCCAGACCGTGTTCGTCCTGCGCGCCGCCAAGCCGTTCGCTCGGGTCAGAGAGGCGGTCCTGCCGGTACTCGGAGGGATACTGCTCGCGGCGCTCTTCATCGCGGCCGCGGCGGTGGCGGCCAGTTATCTCGTGGCGCGACGGATGAGCGTGCCGCTCCGTCACCTGCGGGAGGGGGCCGAGCGGTTCGCGGCGGGCGAACTCGACCGGCGACTCCCGCTCCCCGAGACCGAGGAGTTCGCGCAACTGGCGCGGTCGCTCAACGCGATGGCGGAGGAGATCGGCGACCGGATACGGACGATAACGGGACAGCGCAACGAACTGGAGACCCTCCTTACCAGCATGGAGGAGGCGCTCGTCGTCGTGGACGGCGACGGGCTGGTGACCCGGCTCAACCGCGCCGCCGGAGCGCTGTTCCATGTCACTCCCGACGAGGCGGCGGGCAAACCGGCTATCGCCATCGTCCGCAACCGCGCGCTGAACGACCTCATCGGCGAAGTGCTGGCGACCGGCCGGCCGGGTCAACGCGAGGTCGAACTGTACGACAGCGACGGGCGGGTCCTCATGGCCCACGGCACCATCGTACCGGGAGCCGAGAGAACGGCGCTCTTTGTGTTCAACGATGTGACGCGGCTCAAAAAACTCGAGAACATCCGCAAAGAATTCGTCGCCAATGTTTCGCACGAACTGCGCACCCCGATAACCTCGATAAAGGGGTATGTCGAGACGCTCCGGGACGGCGCGATGAATGACCCTGCGAATGCCCGACCTTTCCTCGACACCATCACGCGACAGAGCGAACGACTCGGCGCCATCATCGAGGACCTTCTCTCCCTTTCGAAGATAGAGCGGGATACCGAACAGGGCGGCATCGTGTGCGAGCCGACGAAACTGCGGTCGGTGATCGAGTCGGCGATACAGCCGTTCCGCGAACGGGCCGCCGGGCGCGGCATACGGATCGTCACGACGGGCGACGAGTCGCTGACCGTTCCCGTGAACGGGGCGCTCCTTGAGCAGGCGATAATAAATCTCATCGACAACGCCGTAAAATATTCCAACGATAACGGACAGATAACCATCGAAGCGCGAAAAACCGGCGCGGAGGCGACCATCAGCGTCGCCGACACCGGCGTCGGCATCCCGTCGGAACACCTACCGCGGCTCTTCGAACGGTTCTATCGCGTCGACAAGGCCCGCAGTCGTACCGTCGGCGGTACCGGACTGGGGCTCGCCATCGTCAAGCACATCGCGCTCGCACATGGCGGGTCGGTATCGGTCGAAAGCGAGCAGGGAAAAGGCTCGACCTTCTCGCTACATCTGCCACTTTCCTGAATTCTT
This sequence comes from bacterium, assembly GCA_022711315.1. GTDB lineage: Bacteria > UBP6 > UBA1177 > UBA1177 > JAKLFG01 > JAKLFG01. The sequence goes on from JAKLFG010000005.1 coordinate 52,619, forward strand.
ACGGAGAGATACGCGGCCGTTACGGAACGGTCGGATAGACCCCCGAGGTTATCGCGCCTGCGCCCACGCCGGTCACCATCACATACTGTGACCCGCCCTGTGACACTTCTATCGTCACGGCGGCATTCGCAATGATGAGTTGCGGGCTCGTGCCGTGGGTGTAGGCATTGGCGGTCGCGAAGAGGAATCCGGTGCCGAGCCGCGGAACGATACGATCTATGACCGGCTGAGCCGGCGAGGTGACATAGATGCCGGTCGTCCCGACCACCGCGTTGCGGTTCTGCCCGCTTACGGGGAACAGCCAGTCGACCCACTCCTGCGCCGTCGAGGAAGCGAGCCCATGATGCGACAGGTGTATCACATCGGCGGCGCCCGACGGCAGGAGTTCGGCGCCTCCCGGCGTTATCGTGAGCCCGGCGCCGTGCGACGCGATGAAGCCCTCGACCTTGATGTCGCGCCCCTGCGTGTCGCCGGCGAACAGATAGTTGAAGTCGCCCCACTTGATGACGCCGCCGAGACTCCGCGCGTTCTCCTGATCGGTCTCGCCGTAGCCGATGGTGATGCCGTTCGCCTCGGCTGAGATCGCGCCGCCCGACTGCGCCACCCAGCCGCTGGCGTGGGTGAAGTAAAGTTTCGCGCCGCTACCGAGCGGGATGAACGAGAGGGCGCCCGCCGTATCGTCATCGCTCGTATCGAGGTCGCCGAGAAGGAGACCGGGGCAACCGGAGGTGGGATAGCGACTGCTCGCGTCACCGCACGGCATCTCGGCCGCACCGGCGCAGAGCGTCACGACCTGTGCCACGAGTTCCCCCTGCGCCAAGGTGCAGAATTCATTAAAATCCTCGACTCCCGGCATATCGGCGCCGATATCGTAGAACCCCCGGAGAATTATCCCTTTTCGCACCACAAGGTGCTGGTTAGCCCCGGCGCCGAAGAGATTGTCGAACCCGCCGATATGGTCGTTGTGGTAATGAGTGATGATCGCCCAGTCTATAGCCGCCTCTCCCTTCCGCCGCGTCACCGCTTCGAGTATCTGCGGCCCGTGACCGTCGTTGGCGGCGTCAATGAGGACCGTCGTCCCGTCGGGACCGACGATAAGGGCCGCCTCCCCCATGTTCATCCCCGGCAGGTATATCTGCTCGATGATGAGTTCGCCCACCGGGATCACATCGTCGGGCTGGACGATATCTTCGTCGACCACCGTGTCCGACGATTCGTCGGATCCCTCAATATCGACACTCTCGTCGAGCAGGTCGGGCGCCTCTTCGCCCTCGGCCATTTCGTCCTTTTCACCACTCATGTCGCTTTCGTCCTGTATCCCCTCGTCCGCCGCATCGTGGTCGGCGACCTCCGTGTCGGTGACCGCCATCTCGTCGGCGGTCGTCTCCTCCGGCGTACTGCATGAAACGACAAGGAACCATACCCCACAGAAGATGGCTATAGTCCGGTACGACATCGCGACCTCCATGTTTGTCCGTTAATATAAAAACCCGAAAAGATGGAGCGGTATCTTGTCGCCCGCGCCGATGTCGATGCCGTCGAGAGCGCGGAACGAGTCGGCGATGCCTTTGATCTGATCCTCCTTTTTCGACGGCCCGCCGACCTCGACCGTGAAGCGGCCGTTCACCAGAAAATCGGCCGCCGGGTGCAGGGAGACCTTGATGCCGGCGTTCTTCAACTGGTTCGCGAAGAAGGCCTCTCGTACGCCGCCGATCAGCGTCTCCTTTTGCAGGGAACCGTTCAGGGCATACAGCAGGTTCGGGTTCTCGAGATAGACCTTGCCCGGTTTGCGCACGAGCGCCGCGCCGGAGCCGTCCAGCCGGAGGGTGGCGATAAGCCCCGCCCGTTCCAGATACTCGAGATAGGTGTAGACATACTCTTTTGATATCCCCAGATCGCGGCTCATCCCCGCGATGTTCGGCACGAAGGGATCGCTCGTGGCGATGAGCCAGAGCATTTTTTTGAGAATGGGCAGTTTCGGCTGGGTCAGGTTGGCGGTGACCGCGATGTCCTCGAACAGCGTCTTTTCGACGGTGCTCATCACCTTCTGCGCGTACTCTTCCGCGCCCTCCAATATATAGGGATAGTAGCCGACCCGCAGATATTCGTCGAAGTGCTTGAGTAGCGGCAGTTTTCCGGCGATATCGGCGGCGATCGCGGTATGACCGTTCACGATATCGTCGAACGCACGGACCGGGAACTGGTATCCGTGGCGAAAATAGAGGTATTCGCGGAACGACAGGCCGGGCAGGTCGTAATAGACCACGCGGCGCGAAAGATCGTAGGCCGCCTTGGTGAGGTCGAGCGACGATGAGCCCGACACGAGGATGTGTTTGTCCTTGTAGGTGTCAATGCTGTTCTTGAGTTCCTGCGCCCAGTTCGGATATTTGTGTATCTCGTCGATGATGATCGCTTCGCCGCCGTAGGTAAAGTAGTCGCGCACCGTCTGGTAGAGGCCGTTGGAAACGACATGGATGTTGTCGCCCGAGATGTAGAGGCAGCGGTCGGGTGATCCGTAGGTCTCTTTGTAATGTTGGAGCAGAAGGGTGGTTTTGCCGGTGCCGCGCGGTCCGCGTAGGCAGATGCAGTGGTTCTGCCAGTTTATCTTCGGTGCAAGATACCGTTTTTTATCCGATCTCATTGCGCCGACGATCTGCTGGTGAATGGAAAATAACTCTTGCAACATGGGCGCCTCCGGTCAAACAGACAAGTGCACTTTACTATATATTGGCGAAAGAGTCAAGTGCACTTTGCTTTTTTTAGCAAGAACAGACAACCTCACTTTACTCTTTGATGATTCCCGCCTGACTCAATGGCCCGAACAGACCACGCTGTTCTGATTTCTTGATTTTACCTCGCAGGGCACTAGACTCGCGGCGGATACTGTGAACGGAGGCCTCCATGCCTATGAAACGACTCCTCATCGACGGCGAAACGCTGACCATCCGCGATGTGTACGAGGTCGCCTGTTGCGACCGCCCCGTCGGCATCGCCCCCGCGGCGGTGAAAAAGGTCGAGAAATGCCGCCGTTTCGTCGACAAACTCCTCACGCAGGATAAGCCGATCTACGGTATCAACACCGGCTTCGGGATACTCAGCGAAGTGGCGATACCCAAAGACCACCTCGACGAACTCCAGATCAACCTCATCCGCTCTCACGCCATCGGCATCGGCGACCCGTTCGACCGCGCGACGGTCCGCGCCATCATGTTGCTGCGCGCCAATGTGCTCGCCAAAGGCTTCTCCGGCGTGCGCCTTTCTACCCTCGAACATCTGGTCGAGTTCCTGAACAAGGATATCGTCCCCTACATCCCGCAGAAAGGGTCGGTCGGCGCGTCGGGCGACCTTGCTCCCCTCTCTCACCTCGCCCTTGCCCTGTGCGGCGAAGGATACTGTCTCGGCGACGACATGAAGCCGGTCGATACCGCCGAGGTGCTGAAGAAGAAAAAAGTGGCGCCCATCGCGCTCAAGGCGAAGGAGGGGCTCGCCCTCATCAACGGGACGCAGGTGATGACCGCCGTGGGGGCGCTCACCGTCGAGCGGCTCTCCGGCCTGACGAAACTCGCCGACATCGCGCTTGCTCTCACCGTCGATGCGATGCTCGGGACCGACCGCGCCTTTGACGACAAGGTGAACCGCGTCCGCGCCCATCCCGGCCAGTTCGAGGTATCGCGCAATGTCCGGGCCCTGCTCGCCGGCTCGACCATCCGTGAATCGCACCGGTGTTGTACCAAAGTGCAGGACTCCTACAGTCTCCGGTGCGCCCCGCAGGTCCACGGCGCGGTGCGTGACGCGCTCCAGCACGCCGCCGAGGTGCTCACGACCGAGATAAACTCCTCGACCGACAATCCGCTCATCTTCCCCGACGAGAAAGAGACGATATCGGCGGGCAACTTCCACGGCGAGCCGGTGGCGCTCGTGATGGATTATCTCACCGCCGCCGCGAGCGAACTCGGCAACATCTCCGAGCGGCGCATCGAACAACTCGTCAACCCGGCCTTTTCGCCGGCCCCCGCTTTTCTTGTGAAAGATAAGGGGCTTAACTCCGGTTTCATGATCGCGCAGGTCGCGGCGGCAAGTCTTGTGTCGGAGTCGAAATCGCTCTCGTTCCCCGCATCGGTCGATTCGATACCGACCTCGGCGGGTAAGGAAGACCATGTCAGCATGGGCACCATTTCGGCGCGAAAGTGCGCGCTGGTGACCGAGAACACCGCCTGTGTGATCGCTCTTGAGGTGCTCGCGGCGTGTCAGGCGCTCGACTTCCGCAAACCGTTGAAGACCGGTAGCGCACTGCAGGCGGTCTATAAAAAGGTGCGGAGCGCGGTCCCTTTCCTAGAGCACGATTCGTTCCTGCACCCGCTCTTCGCCAAGGTCCGTGGTATGGAGAAGGATCTGGTCGCCGCGGCCGAGAAGGTCGCCGGACCACTCGCCTGACGGGAGGTCATTCCTCCGGCCGGTCCTGTTCTATCTTTTCGCGTATCCGTTGCAGATAGTTCTCGGCCATCTCGCGCCGTTCGGCGGCGCTCATCGTCGAAAGTCCCGCCTCGGACAGGAACACCGACACGGTCGTCGGCATGGTCCGGCCGCGCACCTTTATCATGCGGGGAATGGTGATGAAGAGCCGGCGGCGGGCACGCGTGAAGGCGACATAACAGAGCCGGCGTTCCTCCTCGATGTTCCCCTCCTCCAACGCGAGCCGGTTGGGCATGCCGCCCTGATAAAAGCCGGGAACGAAGACCACCTCGAACTCGAGCCCCTTGGCGCTGTGGGCCGTGATGATGTTGACGCCCTTCTTCTTGTCGTTCTCGTCGCCCGACTGGATAAGCGCCACCGCATTGATGAGGTCGAGCCAGAACTCGCGGGGCACCTCGGCGGGCCGTTCGGCGTGATGATAGGAAACGGCGCTCACGAACTCACGGATGTTCTCGAGCCGTATGGCGACCGACTCGTCGCTCTCGCCGCTCCGGTGTATCGCCTCTTCGATGCCGATCGTCCGGATAAGGTGCTCAGCGAAGGGGACCGGTTCACGGCAGGCCATCTCGTCGACCAACCCGCGATACAGGGTGCTGAACTTCGCTATCGCGTCGCGTTGGGCCGGTGAGAGCAGGGCGTACTCCCCTATCCGTTCGGCCACTGAAAGGGCCGGCGACCTCTCGACCGCCGCGATCTCGAACAGTTTCTCGACCGCGACAGTGCCGATGCCGCGGGTCGGATAGTTGATAATGCGACGCAAACTGATCTCGTCGTCGGGCCGCACAAGGATGCGCAGGTAGGCGACGAGGTCCTTTATCTCTTTGTTCTCGAAGAATTTCTGCCCGCCGATGACCCGATACGGTATGCGTTGCCGCGCGAACGCCTTCTCGAACGGCAGGGTCTGCGCATTGGTGCGCACCATCACCGCAAGGTCGGTGTAGCGCAGGCCGCCCGCCGAAAGCGAAACTATCTCGCGGGCGACGCGGTCGGCCTCTTCCGCCTCGTCCATGACCGTGTGGATGGTTATCGGCTTCTCCTCCTCGGCGCGTCGGCGCGCAAACACCTTCTTTTCGGCGCGGGTCCGGTTGAACCCGATGAGTCGCCCCGCCGTCTCGACGATCTCGGCGACCGACCGGTAGTTCTCCTCCAGTTTCACGACGCGGGTGCCGGGGAAATCCTGTTCGAACTCGAGGATATTCTCGACCCGCGCGCCGCGCCAACTGTAGATGCTCTGGTCGTCATCACCCACCACACACACATTACCGTGGACCGATGAAAGTTCACGGATGAGCCGGTACTGCGCCCGGTTGGTGTCCTGATATTCGTCCACCATGAGGTATCGCCATTTGGCGGCGTATCTTTTCCGTATCTCCTCGTTCTGCTCGAACAGTTCAAGCGGCTTCATGATGAGATCGTCGAAATCCATCGCCGCCGCCGCCTTGAGCGCCCGCTGGTAGGGTTCGCAGAGTCGACGCGCGACGCCGTGCCGTATGTTGCCGAGATAGAACCGCTGGTCGTTGAAGAGGTCCGGATCGTTCTTGAGCCGCGAAACGACAGCCATCACCGAGTAGGGCGAATACTGTTCGCGCGATATCCGCTCTTCCTCCATAACCTTCTTCATCAATTCGACCTGTTCGTAGGGCGAAAAAACGACGAAGTGGGCCGGATACCCTATCACCGTGTGTTCCCGCTTGAGTATCTGGAGTCCCAACGAATGAAAGGTGCAGACGGTGAGCCGCCGCGTGACCGACGGATCATTCACTATCGAGGCCACCCGTTCCTTCATCTCGCGTGCCGCCTTATTGGTGAATGTGACGGCGAGTATCTCCTCGGGGGCGATCCTCTTTTCCCCGAGCAGGTAGGCGATGCGGCAGGTTATGACGCGGGTCTTGCCCGATCCGGCGCCCGCGAAGACGAGGAGTGGCCCGTCGGTGGCGGTGACCGCCTCGCGTTGGGTGTCGCTCAGGCGCAGACCGGAAAGGAAGGAACGGCCGGAGGTCATGACGCGCGCCGCGTGAACCGGGCGGCGGCTACTTGAGGCCTTGCAAAAGGACTATGCCGCCGACCATCGCGAAGATCGCGAACGACTCGACGATGCCGGGGGCGGCGAAGGACATGCCGGCGATCGAGGGCTTCTTGGCGACCGCAAGGATGGCCGAGGAACAGGCCTTTCCCTGATAGATGGCCGAAAGCATAAGCGCGACGCCGCAGGCGACGCCGATGGCGAACAGTGCCGCGGTCGGCCTGCCCGCATCCTGCAGTTGCGTAAGTTTACCGCTCATAAGGATCATCAGGACGAAGCCGTAAATGGTCTGCGACGACGGCATCGCCGACAGCGCGACGAACAGGCCGTGACCCTCGTCGGTCTTCGACATGACACCGTGCGAGGTCATACCGGCAAGGCCACACCCGATGGCGCTCCCGCAGGCGGCCAACCCGAGACAGATGATGGGACCGAACGAACCGAGATCCGAGAACATGCCTTCCTCCTTGGTATCTTCGTTTGTGCCAAAAGACCCGTTGACGGGGTGAGCATACTCGGAAACACGACAAAAGCAAAAAAGGGCGCGCGACCGTTCTTCTTGCTTTTCCTCAAGACTCTTCTATCATCGGACCGTCACGATGACCGAAGAGGTGCACTCATGAGGACCCTGTTCTCTCTTTTCGCTCTGCCGCTCTGTCTTTTCCTGTTCCCCTCCTGCAAAAAGACGCCGCCCGACCCGGCGCTCGGACAGGAACTCCTCTCGGCCCTCGAACGGGGCGACGAGGCGGCGGCGCGGGAACTCATCGGTCGCGGCGCCGACATCAACGCACGACAGGCCGGGACCGGCTATACTCCCTATGTGGTCGCGGCGAAAAAATGCCTCACCGACCCGGTGCGCCTGCTTGACAAAAAGGGGGCCGACATGACCGTCGAGGTCTCGTCGGGAAGCCCGGCGGAGCGCTCGGCGTTCATGAATGCCGCCATGGCAGGGTGTCTCGATACGGTCCGCTATTTCGTCGAGGAAAAAAAGATGGACATCAATACGCGGCACCAGGTCTGGAACGAAACGCTTCTCCACAAAGCGGTGCAGGGCCGCGACCTGACGCTCGCCCGCTACGCCATCGACCGCGGCGTGGACCTCACCATCACCGACAATAACCAGAGGACGGCGCTCGATCTCGCAAAGGAACTCGGCGCTGTCGACATCGCAACGCTTATCGAGAACGCGGGGAAGTAGGCGGGCTCAGCCGGGGATGTATTCGTTCTTATCCGATTTCCAGATGAGATAGTCGCGGTACTCCTTGTCGATGAGATCGGAGTTGCCGCTGTTGTAGACCATGATGTTGCGCAGGAAGATGAAGGCGTCGAGGTCAAGGTGCGGGAAGGAGAACGCCTGTCCTTCACCGTCCTTGCGGGCCACCTTGCCCTTCACCGCGACGCTGACCGCCGAATGTTCCGAACTGAGTCCCAGTTTGACATCGACCTCCGCATCCATCGGAAGATCGGGGCCGCCGACGCAGTACATGCCGGAAAGACTGAGGTTCTGCACCGCACAGGGGTGGTCGACGCCGTTGTGGCGAATATGCGCCGCTATCTCAAAATTGACCCGGGAAAGCATCCGTTTGATCATATCGCTTGCCTGTAGCACACCATAACGCGAAGCACTATACGAACCGGTCCGGCTTTGTCAACAGAAAGTGTTTGACAAGCGGCGAAACGGCTGATACGGTCGCCCGGACCAGCACGGGGACCGCGATGAAGATTGTAGAATCGGCGACGATACCGGCGTTGTTCGTCGAACAGCCCGACGCGAAAGAGCATCTGGAGGATATCACCGGCGCTCTGGCGGCCGGCCTCGGGCTCACGACGATACACCACGTTCGTCAGGTACATGGCGACCGTATCGTCGAAGATGCCTCGGGAGAGGGCGACGGACTTATCATCACGAAACGCGGCACCGGCGCGCTCATCCGGACCGCCGACTGTTTTCCGGTCGTTCTCGCCGACAAGGACCGGGCGCTCGCCGGCATCTTCCACTGCGGCTGGCGCGGCGTCGAACTTCATTTCGCCGCGAAGGGAGCGCGTCGACTGAAGGAACTCGGGGCTCGATCGCTTCGCGCGGTCCTGTTCCCCGGTATCGAGAAATGCTGTTTTCGCATCGGTCCCGAACTCACGGATCGTTTCGCCGCCGCCGGTATCCCGGTTGAGACGCGGGCAGGAGAACTGTTCGCCGATCTCGGCGCGGCTATCGTCGATCAACTGGCGGGGGAAGGTATCGGCGAGATAGAGGAACTGACCCGCTGCACCGCGTGCACCCCGGGGCTGTTCTCCTACCGGCGCGACCGCGACGATCGGCGCCACGCGACCATCGTCTGGCTCCCTGCCGGTTCATAGCGCTTTTTTTGTCGGCCCGGATATCTCTGCAGGGAAAAGAGGTCTCTTCCTTGCATTTTCTGCCGCACGAACATATAAGGGTGATCGGGAACTTTCTTTTGAGGAGCGGGCATGCTGAAAGATAATCCGCGGGTCATCATCCCGAATTTCTTCACGAGTCTCAACCTGCTGATCGGGTTCATCGTCGTCTGGCTCGCCATCGGCGGCCAATACGACCGCGCGGCGTGGTATATCCTGCTGTGCGTCATCATGGACAAGATGGATGGCACCGCGGCGCGCGCCTTCGACGCCTGCTCGAGTTTCGGCATCGAGTTCGACTCGTTCAGCGACTTCTTCTCGTTCGGTGTCGCTCCGGCGATACTCGTCCTTTCCTTTTTCCAAGGGCAGTTCAACGGCAACATGGAGGCGGTGCCCCTCTCGATAAAAGGCGCCTGCGCCGTCTACATCCTTCTCACGGCGATACGGCTCGCCAAATTCAACTGCGCCGACAAGGAGGACAAGGACTTCTTCTACGGCCTCACCTCGACCCAGTCGGGGGCGACGGTCGCGGCGCTATTCCTCGTTGGTCGCAAATACGGTCTCGCCTTCCTCGCCGACGAGACCATCATGAGCGGCGTGATGATAATCCTCGGCGTACTCATGGTCTCGACCTTCAAGTACCGCAAGTTCAAAAAACGCTCCTCGCGCTGGCTTACCGTCCTGCAGGGGATCGTCTTCGGCGCACTCGGCATCTTCGCGATCTTTCACCTCTATCCCGAAGCGATACTCGTGATACCGATACTCTACTTCGTCGGCGGGGTCTTCCTGACCCACCTCGAGCGGCACCGCGAACAACCCGACGGCGGCGAGTGACCGCATGGCCTCGCTTCCGTTACGGCAGGGCATCGACCGGTTCGATCCCGCGACGATCGGTCGCGGCAAGGTCGCGCTGATAGCCAACCATACCGCGGTGGACCGCGCGGGCCGATCGACCGTCGAGGTGCTCCGCGACCGCGGCGTCAAATTGTCATGCATCTTCTCGCTCGAACACGGGTTCTTCCCCGTCGCGCAGGACATGGAAGCGGTACGGAAGGAGCAGAAGATCCGCAACATCCCGGTCGTGCCGCTCTACGGCGATTCGGCCGCGAGTCTTGTCCCCTCCTCCGATCTGCTCGACCGGTTCGACACCGTCCTCTACGATGTGCAGGACATTGGAAGCCGCTACTATACCTATCTGCAGAGTCTTTCTCTCTTCATGGACGAACTCTCGATACGTCCCAAACGACTCATCGTACTCGACCGATTGAACCCCATCGGCGGCGACATGGTCGAAGGGATACCCGTTCAGGAGCGGTATTACAGTTTTGTCGGCCGTTTTCCCCTTCCCCACCGGCACGGACTGACGACCGGCGAGGCGGCGCGCTGTTATTATGCGCTCAAGGGATACTCGTTCCCTTTCGAGGTGGTCCCGATCGAAGGCTGGCGCCGTGACAGTTTCGCCGACGAGTACGATCTTCCGTGGATACCGACCTCCCCCAACATGCCGACGCTCGATACCGCGATACTCTACCCGGGCGGTTGTCTGGTCGAGGGGACCAATCTTTCGGAAGGCCGCGGCACCGCGTTCCCGTTCCGGGTCGTCGGTGCGCCGGGTATCGATCCGTTCAAGGTGACCGACGAACTCTCTGCGCTCGGTCTGCCCGGCCTCCGGTTCCTGCCGCTGGAGTTCCGTCCGATGTTCCAGAAAGAGGCGATGAAACGGTGCGGCGGTGTCTACATCGACATCACCGACCGGCGTGCGGTACGCCCTCTCCGTGCCTATATCGCCCTCCTTTCGGTCTTCCGTGGCCTGCTCGGCGACGAGGGCTTTTTCCGCGTAAAACCTTACGAATTCGTCACCGATATCCCGGCGATAGAACTCCTGCTCGGAGACACCTGTCTCATAGACCTGTTCTACAAAAGGGCGCCTCTCGACGAGATCGACGGCTATCTGGCGGCCTCCGAACAGAACTGGCTGATCGCCCGACGCCCCTTTCTCCTGTACTGAACGGACCCCGGAAGATGAAAAACCTCGGACATTCTTGAAAAATCGAAAGAAATAGGTGAAATGGTCCCGTCCGTTACCTGAGGAGACGATGCGTACCGACCCTGTAACGAGAGGCTTTTGATGTCGCTTCTGGCCGGCTTTTTTCTTAACCCCCTTTTCCTGCTGGCGGTCGTCGTCTTTCTCGGTTCGCGTTTCATCCGGCATCGATCGGCGGCGCTGAAATTGGTACTCTTCAACGCGCTGACCATCCTCTGCCTTTTCGCGTTGTTCGATCTGCTCGCCGCGGTGCTTCTACTCCCGGAACAAGCCCGGTTCCGCACCATGGACCGTTTCACGCATCACGGGCTTCAGCCGCTGGTCGACAGGGAAACTAAATGGGGTGACATCTCGACGCCCTATCGAGTGCGGACCAACGACCTCGGGATGGTCGATGCGGCGATGCGCACTGTTCCCCCGAAAAGCGAAAAAAGAAGGGTCCTGCTCCTCGGCGACTCTTTTGTAGAGGGCGTGGGGCTCCCTTGGGAAGACACCCTTGCCGGCATGCTCTCGGCTGACCTTGCCCCGCGAGGCGTTGAGGTGCTGAACGCCGGTGTCGCCTCCTATTCACCGAAACTTTACTATCTTCGCATGCAACAGGTGCTCGCCGCCGGCCTTCAGATCGACGAGGTGTTCCTCTTTCTTGATATCGGGGACATTCAGGATGAGGTCGTGTACGACTACTTCGTTCCCGATAAGGAACCCATCGATCCACTCATGAACCGGGCAATGATCTTCTTTTCTCATTATTCATGGATCTACCGCTCGTGGCATGAGCGATTCTTCACCCGTCAGGAGAACCCGAAATACGAATATGGCCCTTATTGGGAAGGGATCAAGGGGTATCATCGGGTACGCGCTCGATGGATGTACGACACGACGGAATTCGAACGCTGGGGCAAAGAGGGACTTGAAAAGGCGACGCTTCATACCGAGAAACTCTTGGCCCTGCTGAAGGAACATGGTATCAAGGCGACCCTTTCGATACACCCGTGGCCCGAGCATGTGCGGCAACAGATATCGCATTCGATGCACGAAACACACTGGAAGATCTTCGCACTGGAGCATGGGGTTGAACTCATCGATCTTTTTCCTCTTTTTATCAATGAGCGGCCGGCCGAAGAGGTGATAGCCGAATATTTCATAGCGGGCGACATCCATTGGGGCCGCGCCGGGCACCGTCTGGTCGCCGATGAGGTGCTGAAACGGATAGAGAAAAACGAGCCGTGAACAGAGAGGTGGTCCATGTTGCCGGTCGGTAGAGCCGAAGATGCGCGCCGGATGGACCGTGCCGCGATCGCGAAAGGTACCCCGTCGCTCCTTCTGATGGAGAACGCCGCCTTCTCCCTGTTCCTTGCGGTGAACGAACTTCTTTCTTCCTTTGGCCCCGACCGGATCGTCGTGTTCGCCGGTAAGGGAGGCAACGGCGGCGACGGCATGGCCCTCCTGCGGATACTCGCCGACCGTGGTTGTCCTCTCCCTTTGATGTTAGTACCTTTTTTTGATCCCGGTGAGCTGTCGGGAGATACTCTCACCAACTATCGGATGCTTCCTCGTTCCGTGACCCGAGTGAAGAACTACCGGCGACTGAACGGCAGCATCCTCTTCGTTGATGCTCTGCTCGGCACCGGGCTTTCCTCCCCTCTTGCTCCCCGTCTTCTTCGCGCAGTTGATTTTATCAATGAATACAAAGACAAAAGGGTCGTCTCGGTCGATGTCCCGACCGGCCTTTCAAGCGATACCGGCTCAACGCTCCCCCGGGCGGCACACGCCGACATGACGGTCAGTTTCGGCATACTTAAAGCGGGGCTCTTCCTCGATCAGGGACCAGCCCATGTCGGAGAGATCATGCTCGGCCCCATATCGGCGGAAACGCCACCCGACATACCGTTGTCTCTGCTTGAAGAAACCGATTATCTCGCCTGCGATCCGGCTATCGATGCACATAAGGGAACGAACGGACGGCTACTTGTCATCGGAGGAGATGTTTCAAAGATAGGCGCCTCTTTCATTGCTGCAGAGGCGTTCCTGGCATCAGGCGGAGGGTTGGCGACCGTCGCGGTCCCCGACAGGTGCCTTCTGAAACTGGCGGGCCGATACCCCGGCATCATGCTCACGACGACCGGGGAGGCTTGCGCACACCCAGACCGATGGGACGCGATCATTTGTGGTCCGGGGCTTCATAACTTCCCTCCGGAACTGGAGACTTTCTTATTCAAAACCCGCGCTCGTCTTGTACTGGACGCAGGCATCTTCGACCATGCGGACGCTTCTTTTTTCAAGCGTTTTCGTCAGAGAGAGATCTTCTTTACACCACACCCCGGCGAACTGGCCCGTGTTATGGGACGCATAGGGAAAAAGGGACGATGGGACGCACTGGTCGAACAATTCCCGCTCGGCCCACGCCAGGTGCTCTATGCCAAAAACGCGGCTTCCATGATACGCTATAAAAAACAAACGGTTATCGTTCCTCACGGGGCGCGCGCGCTTTCGTTCGGCGGGTCTGGTGATGCCCTTGCGGGAATACTGGCCTCTTTTGCCTTGCGCTTTCCCGACCTTCTGCAGGCGGCCGTGAACGGCGCTCTTTTGCATCGACGCGCCGGCATACTGCTTGAAACCGAATTCTCACCGAGCTTTCACCGCATTTCGAACCTTATCGAACAGATCGGGTCCGCCCTTTCCTGTTTTTCCGAGGAGGCCCGGTGGTGAAGGAGCAACGACAGGAAATTCTTTCCCGTTCCGAGGAAGAGACCGAACGGATCGGTCGGAACCTTGCCGGCTCGCTTTCTCCGGGCACTCTCATCACGCTCGATGGCGCGCTCGGTTCGGGTAAGACGGTACTCGCCGGCGCCATCGCCGAAGGTCGAGGGGTTCCCCGGACACAGGTCCAGAGCCCGACCTATGTTATCCTTCGTCAGTATACGACGGGCAACATCTTGATATATCATTGGGATCTCTATCGCATAGCGACGATAGACGAGTTGGAAACAGCCGACCTTCCCGAACTGTTGCGGGATCGCTCGGCGCTGACCATTATCGAGTGGGCCGGGCTGTTCCCCTCCCTCTGGGGGCACCACGCTCCCCGCGTCGAAATAACTCTTTCGGAAGGAGCGAACCATGCCGAACGACGGATCGATCTCGTCTTTGTCGACTGAACGGTCCTTTGTGCCGTTACTGGATCTTCTGCTCTTCTACCGTTCCCGGCGCATTCTTTTGATATGGAGTCTTTTCATCTTCTTGATATTCTTCATGATCATGCTTCTCGTTCTCTCTTTTTTCACCAACATCGTCTCTTCGCAGATACAGTTCGTGATACCCGCTCCCGCCGAGGAGGACTCGCCGCTTTGGCACTTGTTATTCTGGTTCCTGAACGGCATGTTCGTTGTCTCTCTTCGGGCCGCCTCTTTTTTTCTCTCGTTCCTTCCGGCCTATGTTCTCGCCGCCCCCTTTCTGCAGTTCCTTTCCATATCGGCCGAGGCCCTGTATCATGGTAAAAAGTTGAAGGAGGACGCCTTCCCGGACATCGACGAGGTATTGGGGGATCTTAAGGCGGCGGCCATCGTTGCGCTTTTCTGTTTCGGGCTGACGGTCATTGCGATCATCGCCGATTTCATACCCTTTATCGGTGCGTTGATCTGCGCCGCCATACTTCTTTCGGTATCGGCCTTCCTTGTCGTTCACTTCCCCTCTTCACGGCGGGGATGGGAAGTGCGCCAGACCGTGGAATGGATCATCGGTCACCCGTGGGACTCTGCCCGCCTTGGCATGTTCCTTCCCCTTATTGCGGCCGTACCGATCTTGAGTCCTTTTCTCGTCGCGACGATGTTCCCGTTCCTTGTCATCTATGGAGCATCGAATCTCGAACTCATCGAGGAGAACCGACGCAAAAAGACCGCGGTCGCACAGACGAGGATCGTGGACGAAGGATCATAACTTCCCGGGAAATATCCCCTGCGCGGTACGCCACACGATACTTTCAAGTTCAGGTTGAGGTATCTTCAATAATTCTGACCCCTTTTCATAGATCGCACGGATATCGACGGGCAGGGTGCGCTCCCGGCCACGCGGTGGTTGGAACGGCGCATCGGTCTCGAAGAGGATGCGGTCCGGCGGCAGGCCCTTCAGAGCCGCGATGGCCCCCGGATAGGTCTTTATGACCGGCGTCCCGAAACTGAAAAAGCCGTTCACCCCCCGTTTCAGGAAGGCCTGCCCCTCATCGGCGGTACCGGGATAACAATGGAAGATCACAGATGGAAGTTTTTTCAAAAGCATCGTTTCAGCGAACAACTCGGCCATTCCGCGCCGGACATGGAGTACCACCGGAAGATGGTACTGTTCGGCGATGGCGCACTGCGCGCGAAAAATATCCCGTTGCTTTTTTTCTTTTTCCTCATCACGGCCATTATAAAAATCGAACCCGAACTCCCCCACGGCGGATATCTGCCCGGAATTGGACAATTTTTCCAGTGTTTCCAACGATCGGCCTGTAGCATCAAGCCAGAGGGGATGAAGACCGTAGGAACAAAGCACTGCGGGGTCACCCAGCGAAAGTGACGGGTCTTCCGGATCGTGTACCGAGGTAAGTACCGATGCCGGCAACGGACGGGCCTGTTCACCCATCGGGATCTCGCTTAAGTGTATGTGCGCGTCGAACAACATCGGTTCTTCCTTTTTTCTTCTTGTATCGTCACCGAGATCGACCCGTGAGTCAAGAAATCGTTGCAAGCAGGCCCGTTATCGGTATCATGAGGTCGGTCAAAGGAGGCTCCCGTGCGACTTGCCGAACGAATCGGGCTTACCATCGCGGCGCCCGCTACTGCCACCGGTGGGGCGATCGCCATTATCCGGATAAGCGGTCCCGCGACATCCGCTGTCCTGAAAAAACTGACCGGTCACGATCATTTTGTCCCTCGTCGAGCAACTCTTTGTTCTCTTGATCTCGGCCCCCGCGCCGCCGCTGAACAGGCGATAGTCCTTTATTTCGCCGCTCCGGCGAGTTACACCGGTGAAGAGATGGCCGAACTGCACCTTCATGGTGGCGCCGGCACGGTGGAGGAAACGCTCTCCCGTCTCACGGAACTCGATGCGACACCGGCCGCGCCCGGGGAATTTTCGTTCCGCGCCGTCGTCAACGGCAAAATGACCCTTGCGCAGGCTGCCGCGATCCCCGATCTGGTCGCGACCCAAGACCGCCTGCAGGCCGATATCGCGCGTCGTGCCGCCTATGGCGGACTTTTTGAACAAGTGGCGGTCCCGCTCCTGACGCAATGGGACGAACTGGACACTATCGCGAACGCTACGGTCGATTTTCCCGAACAGGTCACCGAACATCTCCCTCTCGCAAAGATATCGACCCTTATCGAAGAGACTGAGCGCCTGCTTGTTCCTGCACTCGAGAACACACAACGGTTCGACCGTGCCGCGACACCACGCATCCTCATCGCGGGGCGACCCAATGTCGGCAAATCGCTTCTTTTCAATCGCCTCCTGTGTCTTGATCGCGCGATCGTATCTCCCGAACCGGGGACCACGCGTGATTATCTGACCGCCTTGTGGCAGCTCCCTCTCCCCGCCGTCACGGTCGAATTGTGCGACACCGCCGGCCTGCGCGATACCGCGTCGGGGATCGAAAAGGAAGGAATTACGCGAACCCTAACTCTAAGCGAGGTTTCAGAGCATATTGTCCTTCTTTTTGACGGCTCCGACGCCCCGACCGCCGCTGATATCGCCGCCCGCGCCCTTTTTGCGCCGAAAAAACCTCTTGTCATTGCCAACAAAGCGGATCTCGCCCGTCATCCGGAGGCTGAGAGCATGGCGCCCGACCTCTTCATCTCTGCTCTTACCGGCGAAGGGGTCCCGGAAATGATAACCCTTCTTGCCGGGCGGATCATGGCTCTTCTCCCCGATGCCGCTTTGCCGATCCTGCTTCATGCCGAACGACGGAGGGTCGCCGAACGACTTTACGCGGCTCTCGAAGAGTTGCGCTCCCTCCTTTTCGCCGGGGATCTTGCGCTCCTTGTTATCGCGATCTCTCGCTGTCGGACCCTTTTGGGCGAACTCACCGGACGAAGCGATGACCCCGACCTTTACGAACGGATCTTTTCGTCATTCTGTCTCGGTAAATGACCTTCCCTCCATTTTACTTTTCGCTCTTTTTACTTATGATGCATACCGAGGCCTAGGCCTCCCCGTTTTCGCGCGTTATAGGGCAAATGCGGCGGTCGGCACCGGAGGTATATGAATTTATTCGATATTATCGTCATCGGAGCCGGTCATGCCGGGGTAGAGGCGGCGGCGGCGGCGACACGGCTCGGAGCGCGCACTCTGCTGGTCACCCTTCGAATCGATTCGATCGGCGAGATGTCATGCAACCCGTCGATCGGGGGGCAGGCGAAAGGTCAGATCGTCCGCGAGATCGATCTGCTCGGCGGTCTGATGGGAGAGGCGGCCGATTTTTCGGCGATCCAGTACCGCGTGCTCAACCGGAGCAAGGGGCCGGCTGTCCGCTCGACCCGATCACAGAACGACCGGCTCCTGTACAAAAAATTCCTGTACGACCGGCTTCTTTCCCTCCCCCTGCTCACGATATGGCAGGACGAGGCGATCGGCCTGCTGACGGAAAAAGGGGACATAACGGGCGCGCTTCTGCGGACCGCCGGAGAGGTGACGGCAGAGGCTGTGGTGGTGACCGCCGGGACCTTTCTACGCGGTCGTATCGTCATCGGCGAGGATACTCACCCCGCAGGACGGCTCGGCGAACCGGCGGCAACCTTTCTTACCGACGCACTTGTCGCGGCGGGGCATGCCTCTCTACGACTCAAGACCGGTACGCCGGTACGCCTGCGTGGCGACTCCATCGATTTTTCATCTCTTGAAAAGCAGCCGGGCGACGATGATTTCGTCCCCTTTTCTACCGCGACACGCGACCGGCTGAGCCGACAGGTCCCTTGCTGGATCACCTACACCAACGAACGGACCCATGCGATCATCCGCGACAATCTCCACCGCTCTCCTCTTTACGGCACCCATAAAAGCATAGAGGGGGTCGGCCCGCGCTACTGTCCTTCGCTGGAGGACAAGGTCGTGAAGTTCCCTCTCCGGGAGCGACATCAGATATTCCTTGAGCCGGAGGGATGGGACCGGCGCGAATACTATCCGAACGGCATCTCGACCAGTCTCCCCTACTCCGTGCAGGAACAGTTCCTGCGGACCATACCGGGACTGGAACGGGCGGTCATCACCCGCCCTGCCTACGCCATAGAATACGACGCGTTCGACTCACGCGATCTCGGCCGCACCCTGGAGAGTAAACTTCTGCCGGGGCTGTTCCTCGCGGGGCAGGTGAACGGCACCTCGGGCTACGAAGAGGCGGCGATACAGGGCTTGGTCGCCGGGATCAACGCGGCGCAACGCTCCCTCGGCAAAGAGGCGCACCCCTTCGTCCTCGAGAGACATGAAGCATACGGCGGGATACTGATCGACGATATCGTCACCAAAGGGATCGACGAACCTTACCGGATGTTCACGAGCCGTGCCGAATATCGTCTTTCCCTGCGTGATGATAACACCGCCTCCCGTCTGCTCGAAAAAGGGCACCAACGCGGGCTTCTGTCTGACCAGCGCTATGTCGCCGAGCGGCGACGACTCGACACAGAGGATCGACTGATCGCCTTTTTGAATGACACCGTTGTTCCCCCTACCTCTCTGGTGAACACTATTCTTTCCGAATTCGGCGAGGCTCCGCTCATCAAGCCCACTTCTCTCGGCGGCCTTCTGCGCCGCCCCGGATTCGATCTGACGATGCTGGCGCGGATATCCCCTCTCCCCTTGGCTGACGCGGATATCTGGGAACGGGCAACCATTTCGGTCCGCTATGCCGCTTATATAGATAAAGAGGGGGAAGAGCGGGAGAGGATCGCCCATTTTGCTCTTGTCGCGATACCGACAGACTTTTCCTTTACCGGTCTGCCGGGGATATCGCGCGAGATAGAAGAGAAACTGACCCGCCACCGGCCCGGCGACCTCGGACAGGCGGCGCGCATACCAGGGGTCACCCCGGCGGCGGTCTCGATCCTCCTCATGCATCTGAAAGGTCGTTCCGAAGGAGGTTCCCGTGGCGGTTGATGTTTCACGTGAAACTTTCCGGGCCGCTCTCAACTCGGGGCTGGCCGAACTAGGCATCTCCCTCCCCGAGATGGTTCTTCAAAAAAGCGCCGACCTGTATGCGCTTCTCCTCGAGTGGAACCGGGTCCACAACCTGACCCGTATCAGTGAACCCGCCGAGGCGGCGCACCGTCATTTCGTGGAGTCGTGGGCTCCGCTTCTTCTACCGGGGGTTTTCGATGGCGTCTCTTCCGTCGCCGACATCGGTTCAGGTGCCGGGTTCCCCGGTCTGCCGCTCGCGCTGGCTCGGCCCGATATCTCTTTCTCGCTCGTTGAGAAGGCTCCCAAAAAAGCCGCATACCTTTCCTTTGCCGCCGCCTCGCTCGGGCTGGATAACATCTCGGTCCGATGCGCTGACGCCCGAAAAATTTCCGACCGTTTCGACCTTGTCACCTTCCGCGCGCTGACCTC